>CAYQEI010000010.1:630-25512 GCA_964416495.1 uncultured Gammaproteobacteria bacterium | reverse complement strand
GCTTTTGGGTAACCCCTAAAATCCGGAATAAGGCAGAAGAGGTTTAATTTGAAATAAGAAAAAGTTCTCTAGTTGAGAACTTTTTTGCTAAAGATAATTGAGCTATGATATAATTGTAGCTATGAATAGGTATCGATCAAAAATGAGTTCTCGGCCCGCCTATAACCTTGATAACAAGGAAGCTATTTTAATTAGGATTTTGAAAAATCAAAAGTTTTTAGCGCTTTTGGCTTTAGTCTTGTTAATCGCTTTAGTTTTTCCTATTCTCAAAACCTACAACCAAAGGCGAACAGTTGATGAAGAAATGAATCAAATTAGAGCTCAAATCGCTGCCTATGAGCAAGACACTAAGCAACTTTTGGAAATGGTTGAGTATTTAAGTTCACCAGAGTCAGCGGAAGGTTTAGCGCGGGTTAATCAGAACATGAAAAAACCAGGAGAAACAGTCGTGCTAATAGAGCGGGAGAGCTATAATCGTGATGCGGTTGCGGTAGCAGAGGATGTTGCTGAAGTGTCCAATTTACAAAAATGGTTAGATTATTTCCTTAAACCTCAGCTGTAATTGAGCCGAGAATGGGAATTGAACCCATGACCAACGGTTTACGATACCGCTGCTCTACCTAACTGAGCTATCTCGGCTAATTTGAGCGGATGAGCGGAATCGAACCGCCGTCTTCAGCTTGGGAAGCTGACATAATAACCATTATACGACACCCGCTAAAGGTATAATTATTATAAACTGATAAAAATATTATTTCAAATTATGTTAAAGCTCAATAAAAAATATATTAATCTATTTTTGTTACTAGTCTTTTTATTCTCACCAACTCTAGCTGGGGCAAAGACTGCGCTTGAAATTGAGTATCAGCCAATTGCTTTCACAGCTGAGGTTGAATTAATTCAAGCGGAAAATAATGAACCATTTCTCATGCCAGAAGGCTTTGAAGCGCTCAGCCCTTCCTATGAGTATGCCTTCAAGACTAGTGGGTTTTATGACCCTAGCCGACCTTTACTCGCAAAGGTTTATTATAATCAATCAAGTAATCTTGAAAAGCAATTATTTTCTTTTGATTTCATTTCTAGTGTTTGGCGTCCGGTAGAAGCAGTTGATCACCCTGAACTAGGTTACATGAGTTACCAAACTGATGCTACTTCTGCTTGGTTAAGGGTTTTGACTCAGTCAGGACCAATGTCTACTGGCAAAGCCAGTTGGTATAAATACAAAGAAGGCCTCTTTGCTGCTTCACCCGACTATCCCAAAGGTACTCAGTTAAGGGTCTATAATTTAGACAATGATAAGTATGTTGATGTTGTTGTTAATGATTATGGGCCAGATCGAAGTGTCCACCCAGATCGGGTAATAGATCTTGACCGAGTTGCATTTGAGAAATTAGCTCCTCTTAGTCAGGGTTTAGCTAGAGTCAGAGTTGAAGAAATTAAAACCATTGCTACACCAGAAATCGATATCCCAAAGGAAGTGGTAGATTTAGGGCTTAGTGCTAAAGCTGCCTTAGTAATGAGAGAGGACACTGGTGAGGTATTATGGGAAAAGAATCAAGACTTAGCTTTACCTATCGCTAGCCTTACCAAGCTAGTCGCTATGAAAGTATTTCTTGATACCAATCCTAACCTCAAACAAGTAGTGAGTTACAAAGATCAAGACCTGCAATACAACTATCTCTATTGCCCACCTACTGATCCAGTTGCTAGGTTGCGGGTAGAAGAAGGTGAGACGATGACGATAGAGGACTTGCTCTATAGCACCCTAGTTGGCTCAGCTAATAACACGGTTGAGACTTTAGTACGAGTAAGTGGCCTTAGCCGGGATGGCTTTATTGCACAGATGAACCAATTTGCTAGAAATTTAGGGGCTAATAACACAAGCTTTATTGAGCCTAGTGGTTTAGCTCCAGAAAATGTTAGTTCTGTTTCTGATTATGCTATAATAACTAAAGAGATATTCAAAGATCCTTTAATCGAAAAAATTAGTACCACTCAAAATTATAGTTTCAAAACTATCAATACTGGCAAGGAACATAATTTGGTAAATACTAATAGGGAGATGCTAGCTAACTCAGCCTACAAAATAATCGGCTCAAAAACTGGCTTTCTCTATGAATCGCTTTATTGCTTAGTGACCAGAGTGGAAACAGAGTTTGGTAATTTATTAATAATTAATTTAGCCTCTCCAACCTTAAAGGATAGAGGTGAGGATAATATAAAGTTACTCGAGTTTGCCTTAGGCAGATTAAACTAAGAAATTATGATTAGTATCAAAAATGCGAGTAAAGCTTACACTAAAAAAAGTAAGGTTTTAGATGACGTCAACCTGCATATTAGTCCTGGGGAATTTGTTTCTATAGTTGGTCAATCAGGGGCTGGTAAAACCACTTTGGTGAAAATGCTCATTGGTGAGGAAAGACTAGATCAAGGGCAAGTAGTGATTGGTGGTTGGGATATCACGAAAATCTCAAAAAAAGAAGTGCCTCATTTGCGCCGTCAAATTGGAGTGATTTTTCAGGACTTTAAGTTATTAGCCAAAAAAACTTTAGCGGAGAATGTTTCTTTTGCTTTGGAAGTTTCTGGAGCTAATGTAAATAAGATCAAAAAAATTGTTCCTAGTGTTCTCAAAATTGTTGGTTTAGAAGATAAAGCGAAACGCTATCCGCATGAAGTCTCAGGTGGCGAAAAACAAAGGGCAGCTATCGCTCGTTCATTAGTTCACCAGCCCAAGATTTTGTTAGCTGATGAACCGACTGGCAATTTAGACGCTCTCAATGCTAATGAAATTATTGATTTATTGCTCCGAATTAATAAATTTGGCACTACTGTTATATTAGTTACTCATAATAAAGATATTGTTAACTATCTTAGTAAGCGAGTAATCACTATGGAGGCCGGACAGATTATTAGTGACCAAGAAAAAGGTAAATATTTATTATAATAACAAACACATGCGCTCATTATATCGAATCATAAAATTTAGTTTTCAAGATATAATCCGGAATTTCTGGCTCTCAGCTGCTACTGTCACTATCCTCATACTCGCTCTACTCTCAGTTAATGTGCTCTTAGTGGTAAGAGTGATAAGTGATAATGCTTCTCATGTAATTGAGGATAAAATTGATATTAGTCTCTATGTAAAGCCTGATGTCTCAGAAGATGAGATTATGGCCCTTGAGAATAGAATTAGTCAGTTAGATAAAGTTGCTAGTGTCGACTACATTTCCAAAGAGAGCGCCTTAAGGGATTTTCGAGAGAAGTATCAGAACAATGAGGAAGTGCTAACTGCACTTAAAGAGTTAGGTCAAAATCCACTTTTACCTAGTTTATTGATAAAACCAAAAAATCTTGCTGAGGCTAATGCTTTAATTAATGAGTTGCGGGTAATTGATGATCCCATTATTGAATCAAGAGACTTTTCTAACAATGCTGCTGTTTTGGGGAAAATAAACAATATTACGAAAAAGATTAATGATATTGGTTTAATTATCATCTCCATTTTCATCCTTACTAGTATTTTAGTAGTCTATAATACTGTTAGAGTGGCGATTTATACTCACCGGCAAGAGATAGAAATTATGCGATTAGTGGGGGCATCAAATTCTTTTGTTTACCTGCCTCATGTTTTCTCTGCTTTAGTCTATTCTTTAATTAGCACAATTATAATCATTGCTATATTTTATCCAGTCCTATCCCTATTCCAGCCTTACCTTGAAGCTTTCTTTATGGGTTATAATGTAAACATCCTAGATTACTTTATTAAGCACTTTATTACTATTTTTGGTCTCCAATTCTTAGGGATACTCTTTACCAACACTGTAGCTAGCTTACTGGCAGTGAGACGCTATGCTCGTATTTAAAGCGCTAGTTGACATAATTAGGATTAGCTAATATTATAGTAGTACTGAAAAATTAATATATTCGGGGGTCGTCTAATGGTAGGACTCCAGGTTTTGGTCCTGGCTATCGGGGTTCGAGTCCCTGCCCCCGAGCAAAATCAAAATAGGCTAGATTTGCCTATTTTTATTTAATTAAATATTAATATTATAATTTAGGCGGAGGTAAGTATCTGATTGCAGAAGAATCAAAAAAAGGCTATTCTCTAGATATGATTATTTTATTATAATCTATATATAGCAGTACAATTAAGGTATGAAGTTGATATTTAAATATTTGAAAGCTTATCGCGGAGCTATTGTAGCTCTTTTACTATTCACGCTAGGGCAAACTCTGGCTAATTTAAGTTTGCCTGACTATATGGCTAAAATCGTTGATCAGGGTATTATTGGAGCTGATAATACAGTAATTTACCGCTATGGCCTATGGATGATTATAATCACGCTAGTTGGTGGAGCTTTCACTACAGCAGTAGTTTATTATGCTTCTCGGATTGGAGCCGGTATTGCTAAAACATTACGCCATGATCTTTTTGATAAAATTGAAAGCTTTTCTCTAGCTGAGTTTGATCAATTCTCAACTGCATCTCTTATTACCCGTAATACCAATGATATTCAGCAAATTCAAAATGTTTCCATTATGCTAATGAGGATTGCATTAATGGCGCCATTAATTGGGATTTTAGCCACCTACAAGGCTTTCAGGATAGCGCCGTCAATGACCTGGATTATGGCGCTGGGAGTAATAGTGTTAATGGTTTTAATTGGCATAATTTTTAAATTAGCCCTACCTCGCTTCAAAAGAGTGCAGGCCTTGATTGATAAATTAAATTTAGTTAGTCGTGAGCGCCTCAGTGGTTTGCGTGTAATTCGAGCTTTTTCTAATGAAAAAAAAGAAGAGAAGCGCTTTAGTGAGGTTAATCGAGATTTGAGTAATACCACCCTCTTTGTTAATCGTTTGATGGCAGTTTTGCACCCAGGCATTATGTTGCTTTTGAATTTAAGTGTATTGACTATTATTTGGGTTGGAGCTGGACAGGTTGACTTAGGTCAGCTTGAGATTGGCAAAATGTTGGCTTTCATGCAATATGCAATGCAAGTAATTTTTGCTTTCCATATGATATCAATTATTTTTATCATGATTCCTCGAGCTTCAGTTTCTTTTAATCGAGTTGCAGAGATACTAAAGACAGAGCTAAGCATCAAAGACATAAAAAATCCACTTGAGCTCAGACAAGGGCCATTAGAGCTAGAGTTTAGAGAAGTTTGCTTTGGTTATACTGGCGCCCAAGAGATGATATTGAAAGATGTTTCATTTATTGCTCGGCCTGGCAAGGTAACAGCTATTATCGGTAGTACTGGTAGTGGTAAGTCTAGTTTAGTGCAACTCATTCCTCGCCTTTATGATCCAAGTAAAGGAGGAATCTATATCAATGGCGTGAATGTTAAAGATATTAAATTAAAGGACTTGCGTTCACGTATTTCCTATGTTTCACAGAAGGCAATTCTTTTTTCTGGGACCATTGAAGAAAATGTAGCTTATCCGCAAGATGATATCGGCCAAGACCAGGTTAAGTCTGCTCTTAAAGACGCGCAAGCTTTAGATTTTGTAGAGGCTCACCCTGAGGGACTTAACTTAGCCGTTGCCCAAGCTGGGGCCAATTTCTCTGGTGGCCAAAAGCAACGACTTGCTATTGCTAGAGCTCTAGCACGCTTAGCTGATCTCTATATCTTTGATGATAGTTTTTCGGCAATTGACCTAAAAACTGATAAAGCTTTGCGGGGAGCTTTAAAAGAGAAAATAAAGGATAAAACTTTAATTATTGTTGCTCAGCGCATTAACACCATTATTGATGCTGATAAGATTATAGTACTAAATGACGGTAAGATTGTGGCTCAAGGCGATCATCGTTACTTGCTAGAGAATTCAGCTCTATATCAAGAAATAGCGCGTTCACAGTTGTCAGAAGAAGAGCTTAAAAAAACTAAGTTATGAGTGAGAAATACCAAAAAACAAATAGGGGATTTTCAATGGGGCAGGGACGGGGGCCAATGCGCGGTGTTATTGGTGCGGTTGAAAAACCTAAAGATTTCAAAGGAAGCCTAAAAACTTTACTAAAGTATCTTAAACCTTATCGTGCTAGCATAGTTTTGGTGATAGCCTTAGCGATTGCTAGTACTGTCTTTACTATTTTGAGTCCGCGGATACTGGGCAATATGACCAATGAGATTGTGGCTGGTTTTATGGAAAAGAATTTAGCTCAAATACCTGGTTTGTCTTTTATCAATTATCACAAGATAGCTCAGTTGGCACGTATTCTCTTAGCGCTTTATTTCTTTAGTGCTCTCTTCTCCTATCTTCAGCGTTGGACTATGTCTGGAGTTGCTCAAGAGGTTAGTTTTAATTTGCGACAAGATATTTCTAAAAAAATTAATCGCCTACCGTTAAGTTATTTTGATCGACAAAGTCATGGTGAAGTCTTGAGTCGCATTACTAATGATGTTGATACTGCTAGTCAGAGTTTGCAACAAACTCTAACCCAAATGATCACCGCCCTTAGCACCTTGCTGGGAATTTTAGTGATGATGTTTTTGATTTCCTGGCCTTTGACATTAGTAGCTTTGGTAATATTGCCTTTGAGTTTCTTTTTAGTTAAATTTATTGTCAAAAAAACACAGCGCTACTTCCTGCGTCAACAGAAATACTTAGGAGAGATCAATGGTCAAGTAGAAGAAATGTTTTCTGGACATTTAATTGTCAAAGCCTATGGTGGCGAAGAGAAGTCCTTGCAACGATTTAAGAGCCTTAACTCTAGTCTGGAAAGGAGTGCCTGGAAGTCTCAATTCTTTTCAGGTTTACTAATGCCGATTGTTAATTTTATTGGTAATTTAAGCTATGTTGGAGTGGCCGTTTTGGGAGCTTATTTAGTTTTACAAGGTCGCTTACGGATAGGTGATATTCAGGCCTTTTTCCAGTACATGAACCAATTCAATCAGCCAATTACCCAGACTGCTAATATTGCTAATATTATGCAAGCAATGGTAGCGGCAGCTGAGCGCGTTTTTGAATTTTTAGCTGAACCCGAGGAGTTAAGTGATGCTAAGCTGAAGACTACCATCCCTGAAATAAAGGGAGCTATAGAGTTTGACAAAGTAAACTTTTCCTATAAACAAGGCAAACCAGTAATCCGAGACTTTTCCGCTAAAATCAAGCCAGGGCAAAGAGTGGCAATAGTAGGGCCGACTGGGGCCGGAAAAACGACTATAGTTAATCTTTTGATGCGTTTTTATGAGCTAGATAGTGGCAGTATTAAAGTTGATGGCTTTGATACTGAGAAGCTACAACGCAACTACCTTCGATCTCTGTTTGGTATGGTACTCCAAGATACTTGGCTGTTTAATGGTACGATTAGAGATAATATCTCCTATGGGCGTAGTGAAGTTAGTCAAGCTGAGGTTAGTGCGGTTGCTAAAGCTGTTCAAATAGATCATTTAATCAAAACATTAGCTGCTGGTTGTGATACAGAAATTAACGAAGAGGCTGACAATATCTCTCAAGGTGAAAAGCAACTTCTAACGATTGCTCGGGCAATGCTTGTAGATGCGCCAATTTTGATTTTAGATGAGGCAACAAGCTCGGTTGATACTAGGACAGAAGTTTTGATCCAAGAAGCAATGGAAAAATTGATGCAAGGACGAACCAGCTTTATCATCGCCCACCGGCTTTCGACTATAAAAAATGCAGATTTGATCTTAGTGATGAATGCTGGCAGTATAGTGGAGCAAGGCCACCATCAAGAGTTGCTTGATCAAAATGGCTTCTATGCTTCACTCTATAATAGTCAATTTGCAACTATATAGAGATTCCTTTAAAGGTTTAAGGATGGATAGGCTAATCTCTATCCGTCTATTTTTATATAACCATTGACAAAAATATTGATTTGTGTTTAAATATCATATTAGTTGTTTAACATTTAAATTACAAGAAATGAAAAGAAGGATCACAGATTACGAACTTAAGGAGCTAGTTAGAGCCTTAGAAAACAGCAAAGTCTCTGTTCGGGATACAATTAGCTGGATTAAGGATCAGGGGCCGGCGCTAGCTGAAACTCCATTTACGGCTAGCGTGTCAGTGAATTATTCCCTCACTATTGAGGAAATGATTCAATCTGCCAATTGTACCTGGGTAGATGAGCGCATCACTGACAGCAACTTCCCACGCCATTTTTACCTCCTTGAGCAGAAAATTGAAGTATTAACAAGAATTTTCCGGTTCGAGAGGAGTCACAAGTCATCTAGGGTTGTGACTAAGATGAGGAAGTCTGGTTACAGGCCAGCAACTTTACCAGAGCTAATTGCAATTAACCGGGATCACCCAGAATTGCAGAAATCTGGAAGAATTATCGCTCTCGGCTCAATTTGGCATAGCGAGAGCGGACGTAGCTACGTCACGGGCCTAGATACCTACCAAGAGCATTTAGGTATAACATGCTTTAGGTATGACAGGGAGTGGACAAAAAATGACCGCTTCCTAGGGGTATTTGAAAAGAAATAAACATTAGCCTTGATTCAATTTGGATCAAGGCTTTTATAATATAAAAAACTGTTTAACTATAATCAACTGGTTAATTTTAGGATAAGGGGTATTTATGCTATAATTAAAGAGTTGAAGAATTTGATGTCTCCATTTTACTAGTAAATCTAGGCTACTGAGCACATTTAATTAGCTATTGTAGTGACTATAAATAAGCGTAAAGGTCGAGTTATTTATTATTTAAGCTACTTTGATGCTATGTTAGCTTAGTATTGCTAGATGATGTTTGAGTTTTAGGTAAAATAGGAGAAAATTTTTAGAAACTACGGTTTTATAATTAAAATTAGTAATTTACATATTTATATAATCTAATGAATAACTATGTCCAATCAAAAGAAAACTAATAATAGCCTCCTTTTAGTTGTTGCTTTAGCGGTAATCGTTATTTTTTTTTTTTATGTTACCGAATTTAAATAATGAGGAAAAAGAAGTAGTCGAGCCAATTAATGGCATGATAATGTTAATTGAATTTGAAAAAATAGAAGGAATACTTCAATTTGAGCGTGAATTTGGTACTCGTGGCTTAACTGCTATGGTGAAAGCGCAAGATAATGTTTTAGAAGAGTACCCTGATGTTTTTAAGCGTTTAGCCGATCAAGGGTATGAAATAGCTGGGGGCTATGATGAAGCTCCATTTTGGGGTATGCCCTATGAAGAGCAATATGAACATTTAGCTAAATCAAAAGAGTTAGTCGAGAGAGTTAGTGGCAAATCAATGCGGGTTTTTGGTAGTCGTTATTTTGCCTATGATGAAAATACCCTCAAAGCAGCAGATGCTTTAGGGATTGAATATATCTTAGGGCGAGGTGTAAATGATGTTGAAGCTACCATTTATCAACCAGAAGAATATAGCACAAGAGTAATTTCAGTTAGCAATGTAGATGTTGGTGAGATGGGCCGAGGCTCTCTGTGTGATTACAGTCTTTGGGCGAGAGGCTCGGATGCTGATGAATTCGGCGAGATGTACGAGGATAGTATCACTAAGGAGCCCACCAATTTAATCTTAGTGTCCCATGCCTACCTTGGTGGTACCAGGTTAGAATGGTGGCAAGAGTACTTAGTAGCGCTAAATGATGAGCGTGTTACCTGGCGAAGCTTTGATGACTGGCTAGCTAGCCAAGAAGTAATCACTTTGCCTAATGCTGAAATTCCAGTTAATCTAGAAGTAAAGTATGTCGCCCCAGCTCCAGCTAAAGAAATTGAAGAGTATGAGGCTATTCCTGGCCTATACATAGAAGGTGAGTTAAGCCCTGAATTTAGTGAACAGATGATGTGTCAATAAGTTTAGATTGATAGATAAAAAATAGCCAGTTAACAGTACTGGCTATTTTTTTACTTTAAATAAACTAAAATGATATAATAATACTGAATTTAGAAATTATGAATTTAGCAAATTGGTTTAGAAATAGCAGTAAAACTACCTGGCTCAAGGGTATAAATTACCTACTCTTAGCTTTGTTAGTTATTATCCTTTTTAGCCAGCAGATTGATTTATCAAACATAGATTTAGGGAGGCATTTAGAGAATGGCCGTTTAGTTTTTTCACAACCTCAATTACTATTTACTAATTTTTATTCCTATACTGAGCCCAACTTTCCTTTCATTAATCACCACTGGTTAGCTGGATTAATATTTTATTCAGTTTATGCTCTAGCAGGCTTTGTCGGTCTATCTATTTTCCAAATCATTTTAGCATTAGCAATCTTTTTTATATTTTTTAAAGTCAGTAAAGATAGATCCAATTTTTTAGTAGCCTCAATTTTATCACTTCCAGCATTATTGCTTTTAAGTACGCGGATAGAAATTAGACCCGAGATTTTATCATATTTATTTCTTGGTCTTTATTTCTTGATTTTAGAAAATAAGAGTTTAGGTCAGCATAAGAAACTGCTTTATTTAGCACTAATAATGTTGCTTTGGGTAAATAGCCATATATACTTTATTTTTGGTTTAGTATTAGTGGGCGCTTATTATCTGGCTGACATTATCAAAGCAGTATCTAAAACTAGCCCAAGAGAAAGATCATTATCTAAACTATGGGCACTGGGCTCAACTTGGGTTTATTCTTTTCTTGCCCTTATAGCTGTTGCCCTAATTAACCCTAATCATATTAAAGGTTTACTCTATCCCTTAAATATTTTTACACAATACGGCTTTGATGTTGCTGAGAATCAGACTATTTTTTTACTGCAGAAGATGATGATTAAGCCAGAATATTTAGTCTATAAATTTCTTTTAGTTTTATTTGTTGTTGCCTTATTAGCTAATTGGTTTTTACGGCGGAGAAAAACTTGGTCTGATTGGTTTTTTGGTGTTTTTATTTTGGTTTTGAGTCTGCTTTATTCACGTAATTTAGCTCTTTTTGCGCTAGTAGCAATGATAATGATAGCTCCGAGTCTAAACCAGCTTATTTTAGCTCTCAAAGCTAAGCTAAAACTAGATACTAATCCAAGTCAGGTATATTTTAAATTGAGTCAGTTGTTGATCATTAGCTTAATGGTGGGGATGCTAATATCCTTTTTGCGCGACCCAAGTAATAAGCAACTCCTTGTTTATAATGATATTGGCTGGGGCCTGGCTCCAGAGAGTTTAGCGATGGTTGATTATTATCAGGAAAAGAATTTGAAAGGACCAATTTTCAACAACTATGATGTTGGCAGTGCCTTAATTTTCTTCTTATCCCAAGAAGAGCCAGTCTTTGTTGATAATCGGCCCGAAGCTTATTCTATTTCTTTTTTTCAAGATAACTACATTCCGATGCAAGAGGAAGAAGTAGTTTGGCAACAAGAGTTAGCTAAATATGATTTTTCTACGATAATTTTTGCTCACACAGATAGTACTCCTTGGTCAAGTGAGTTTTTACGTCAAATTAATCAAGACCCTGACTGGTCTTTAATTTACTTTGATCGCTACTATATTATTTTAGTTAGGAAAGATAAATATGACCCTAGCTTTATAGAAGAAGAGACTTTAGATGGCAATGTAATTAGAGAGAAAATTAGGACTTTGGCTAAAACTGGTGACCTCTTGGATAAATTTGTTCTCGCTGACCTTAGCTCGACTTTAGGTCAGGATTATTTAGCTAAAGAAATCTATCAAGCAATTCTTTATAACAATCCTAATAATTTCAGAGCACGTATCGGTCTAGCTAATTCTTATGCTAGCGAAGCTAATCTGGCTAGCTTTACCCAAGCCATTAAGAATTATAAATTAAGCCTAGACTCTTATTATGTTAAAATTCCAGGGCCACTCCGGGCTATTGGCTTAATTTACTGGGAGCTAGCTGAGTATGCCAAAGCAGAAGAGTATTTCAAAAAAGCAGTCAAGAGAGGCGATGATGCCAGTCGTGACTACTTACAACAAATCAAAAACTTGCGACTTGAGGGTAAGTTGCCCTAAATTACTTACTAAAATATTCTTTCAAGATAGTTTTAACTGCAATAAAGCCATCTTTGGCAGTTATTTTTTTTCCTTCTTCATAACTACGACGCTCGTAGTCGATTGGGATCTCAGTAATCTTGTAGCCAGCTTTCAAAAGTTGAGCAGTCAGTTCTGGCTCGAACTCGAAGCGGCCTCCAGATAGAGTTATTTCCGAGAGCGCCTTGGTTGGCACCAGTTTGAAACAGGTTTCCATGTCAGTTAGTTTAGATAAGAAAAGGAGGTTAGTTAAACGAGTGAGAAAAGTGTTGACTAGGTAATGAAAGGAAATTTTTTTGTTATGTAAAAACCGAGACCCATAAATTGCGACCTTATCTTCGCTTTTGTGCTTAGCTAGCTCTTGGTAGAGTCTTTCAATGTCACTGGCTTTATATTCTAAATCAGCATCATAGATGATAAAGCTAGAGCCACTCAAAATAGACAAGCCTTTTAGTATTGCTGCTCCTTTGCCTTGGTTTTTAGGTTGATTGACTAAGACAAAGTCATAGTTTTTTTCTAATTCTTGGAGGATTGCCAGGGTATTATCAGTAGAGCCATCATTTACTACTATCACTTCTTTATTTAAAGCCAAAGCTAAGACCGGCAACAAGGCCTGTTTAACTAAGTTTTCTTCATTATAGACAGGAATGATGATAGAGATTTTATTTTCCATACTGAAATTATAGCACTGAATTTAATATATTAATACTAACCTATTATTAGTCATATTAACTCTACTTTACTATTTTAAAGGAATGGTAACGGTAAACTTGGTTAATTCATTTAAACGACTAAAGACCTCAATTTGGCCAGAGAAGTCATGCTCAATAATCCTTTTGACGCTATATAGGCCAATACCATTGCCACTAACTGGCTTATTGCTATAAAAAATATTATAGATATTAGCCAAGTCTTTTTCAGCAATGCCTTGGCCAAAGTCAGTGATGATTAGGTGGAGATGTTGCTTAACTTTTTTAAGTTCAATTATTATTAATTTTTCGACTCCATCTTTTAGGGAGTAGGCATCGATGCTGTTGCTAACTAAATTGCTAATTATTTTATGGAATTTCAAGCTACTGCCGTATAACTTTAATCTTTTATTTAACTTTAATTTGATTTTAATGCCAGCTTGGTTTAGCTGATGCTTTAGTAATTTTATAGTCTGCATTATTTCTTCAGTGGGTGAAAATAGTTTTTCTGCATCAGATTGTTTGAGATATTTCTTGATGATCCCCATTGTTTCACCTAGTTTTTTTGCAATTGCGATGTTTTCTTTGTTTCTCTTTTGATTAATAAAAGGCAACTTTTTCTGTTGCCGATGGTTTTGTATTTCTAAATTGAGAGAATAAGCTGAGAGAATGTTAAGGAGGTCATGATAAATGCCAGCAGAGAGTCGCCCTAATTCTGAGCAATGATAGAGCTGGGCGATTTTTTTGTAACCAAAGCTATTTAAAAAATTAACTTGCTTATCTAAGGCATCGTCGAGTTGATGCTTTAGTCGAGCGACCTCAGTCTTCTTTTTTTCTAGTCGTATTAATATAATCTTTAAGTATGAGCAAATTAATAAGAATAAACCAGCGGAAACTAGAACTGCTAGGGGGCAACCAATTGCTTGAGCGCTAAATAAACTCTGGTTTTTGTAGTAAATGGTAAAAAAGCTGAGTAAAATAATAACAGTACTGGCAATAATAGAAGCGATCTTAGTGGTAAAAAAGAGGCAAGTTAAAACGATTATTAAAAGGCAAGGGACTATAATTATATCAGAGTTGAGATTATCAAAGGAAAGATAGAGTAATAAGGAGATAAGAAGACTACTTGTAAGTAAATTGGTGCTTAATCTCAGCAATCCCTTTTTGTATAAAATTAAGATGAGGCTAAATAGAGTGAGAAAAGAAAGGGCTAAATAGAATAGTTTTACCTCTTTAAAGTAGTTGAGGACTAAAAGGATAAAGAGAGATAGACTCACTAGCCCACTAATTGCTAAAAAGAAATAAAGGCTGACTTTGAGCAAAGAATGTTGGAGTGACCTAACTAAGTCAGAGGAGGTGGAGAATTGGCTTTTGTTTGTTTTAGATTGAAAAATTTTTGAGGTGTTCATAAGGTTATAATAATCACAAAAAAATCACCAAAACCTAAATAATGGTTTTAGTAATAAAAATATCTAGACTTGCCTTATTTGGTAAGAATAGTATTTTATAATTAATTTTGCTTGATTATTAATTACCTGATTTTTACTCATGACTATCGATTTTGTACCCGCAATTAGCTAAAGTGTAGATATATTTATTATTCTTGTCACTAATAGCGCGACGTAATTTCATAATATGAACTTCAATTGAGTTAGAAAAGGCATCAGCATTTTGATCCCAGACATTTTCTAATATTTCTTGGCGACTCTGGTAACAACCAGCATTTTTCATCAAGAATTCAAGTAGTGCGAACTCTTTTGCTCTTAACCGGATTGATTTGTTCTTTTTCTTTACTAAAAACTTATCAGGGTAAAGAGTAATGTCTTTTACTTTCAAAAAATTAGGCGCAATTTGCTTGGGCCTTCTTGTGATCGCCTTAATCCTGGCATAGAGCTCACATAAAGAAAAGGGCTTAACAACATAGTCGTCAACCCCAAGTTTAAAGAGCTCTAGTTTGTCTTCCAGCTCAGACCTAACTGTCACCATAATAATAGGTGTTCCAATTTTCTTAGCCCTGAGAGCCTTAGTAAACTCAAGGCCATTGAGTGAGGGCAAATTGTAGTCTAGCAAGATGAAGTCATAGTTTCTGGCTTCAGCAGAAATGAGGCCAGGTCGACCATCTAATTCATGGTCAAGAAGAATGTTTTTCTCTTTTAGAAAAACTTTCACTGACGAAGCAATGCTTTTGTCGTCTTCGATTAGTAGTCCTTTCATATTTTTTTATTATTAATCTCTTTTTGTATTATAGACTATTTCATCTAAACTAAAAATAAACTCGATAATTGGTCTAATTTGTGTTGCCAAGTGTATCTAGATTAGATAAGATTATAATAAATATGCACAGTAGCAAGGACACCCAAAAAATATTAGAATCGTTGAAACAGCAAAAAAAAGACCCTTTTTCGGTAAAGGAGGGGCGCTTTAGTTTTGGCCGGCTCAAAGATTCTATTTATCGATCTGGCTGGACTGAAGAAGTCTTTCTCTCTGATAGTGGCCACAAAGAAGTCGTTAGCCTCAGTTTCAACTTTGCTAAACTCAAATTAATCATTAGTATAATTTCCCTTGGTTTAATTATATTGCTTACCCGAGCTGTTTGGCTTCAAATTGTAAAGGGGGATCATTATTACCTCTTGGCCGATGATAATCGCCTTCGACAAGAAACTATAGAAGCGAAGCGGGGCATCATCTACGATCGCCATCTTCATCCTTTGGTCAGGAACAAAGCTAATTTTGTTCTTTATCTTAGGCCAATTGATCTACCCAAAGATGAGCTTAGTCGTGATGAGCTGATAAGGGAGATAAGTCTGATTTTAGATAAAGACAATCCATTATCTCCAGATTCAATTTTAGTAAACGATGATAAGCTGGTCTCTGATAGTGCCTATTTTTATCAAATTAAAGAACTATTGGCTCAAGTAAGGCTGGGTTCACTTGAGTCCTATCAACCCTTATTTATTGTTGATAATATCGATTATGATGTGGCACTTAAGCTAATAGTCAAGTCAGCTGACTGGCCTGGTGTTTTTATCAGTAATAAAATAAGGCGTGAGTATTTAGTAGCGAGTGACTCTAACCCACAGGTAGCAGAGACTACTAGTTTGGCTCATTTGCTTGGTTATACCGGTAAAATAAGTGGGACTGAATTAGAAAGATTAGGTTCAAGCTATTCCGTCCTAGATTATATCGGCAAGACTGGCCTAGAGTATTATTGGGAAAAAGAACTGCGCGGAGTTTTAGGTAAAAAAAGCGTAGAAGTTGATGCCTTTGGACGAGTTAAGCGGGTTGTTAATGAAGAGCCAGCCCAAGACGGCTATAATCTTCAATTATCCCTAGATTTAGAGTTGCAAGAAAAAGTTGAAGAAATACTACGTCAACATTTAGAAAAGAATAAATTAAACCGTGCTTCAGTAGTAATACTAAATCCACAAAATGGCGAGGTGTTAAGCCTAGTTAGCTGGCCTGCTTTTGATAATAATAAGTTTGCTTTAGGAATAAGTGCTAAAGACTATCAGGACCTTATTAATGATAGCAACAATCCTTTGCTTAACCGGGCTATTTCCGGCAGTTTTCCGGCTGGCTCAACGATTAAGCCGATCTTTGCTGCTGCCGCCTTAGAAGAAGGAGTAGTAAGTGAAACTACAAGTATTTTAAGTACTGGTGGCATTAGGGTAAGTCAATGGTTTTTTCCTGATTGGCTAGCTGGTGGACATGGTCAAACTAATGTCCGTAGCGCCATTGCTAATTCAGTCAATACCTTTTTCTATTATATTGGCGGTGGCTTTGGTGATTTTATTGGCCTTGGATTAGATGGTTTAGTTAAGTACTCGCACCTATTTGGTTTAGGAGAAATATCAGGCATTGATTTAAGTGGAGAAAATAGAGGATTAGTCCCTACCAAAGAGTGGAAAGAGGAAACTAAGAATGAATCTTGGTATATTGGTGATACTTACCATTTCGCTATTGGCCAAGGCGATGTATTAGTTACTCCACTACAAGCGGCTAATTATATCGCTACTATTGCCAATGGTGGTACTTTATATAGACCGCATCTAGTTCAGGGCATATTAGATAGCACTAATACTTTAGTCAGAACAATTGAGCCAGAAATCATCAATCAGGGATTTATTAGCAGTAGTAACATAAAAGTAGTCCAAGAAGGGATGCGCCAGACGGTCACTAGTGGTTCGGGGCGATACTTAGCTAGCTTGTCAGTTGAAGTAGCCGCTAAAACTGGAACGGCTCAATGGTCTAGTGTCAAAAATACCCATGCCTGGTTTGTCGCCTATGCTCCCTATGATGATCCCCAATTAGCTCTAGCAATTTTACTTGAAGAGGGGGGTGAGGGTAGCTCTACCGCTGCGCCAGTAGCCTATGATATTATTAATTGGTATTTTAGCCAAGCCAGTCATCAATAATATATGATGCCATTAAGTTTACATTTATTTATACACTTTATTTTAGCAGTTTTGATGGGCTACCTTGTTGGCGCCTGCTTCAAAGATGTTAGAATTGGGATAATATTTGGTATTTTAGGGGGGTTTTTGATAGATTTAGACCATGTTTTAGAGTATTTCTTGGTATTTGGACCGACTCTTAATCTAAGATATTTTTTTGAGAGCCGGCAATTTTTAGCAAGTGGTAGGACAAGACTATATTTCCATGCCTGGGAATATGCGCCGATCTTGTTACTGGGGGCTGTCTTATTGCGGAAATTTAAAAAAGTAAAGGTAGCTCTAGTAGCTCTAGCCTTAGCAGGGAGTTTGCATTTAATTTCAGATGTTATTATAAATGACCACTACTTTAACTACTACAGCATTAGCTACAGGGCAAAAAGGAACTATTCTAGTGAATTATTGTTAACACCAGAACAATATAGTGCAAACCAAGGCTTGAAGCTTAAATTAGGAATTGATTAAATCGTCCAATAATAACTAGTTTTAGTACAAATATTTGATTCATTAGCACTCTCTTGACTTGAGTGCTAGTTTTGTTTATACTATTTATATAGCTTAGTAAAGTTTATGATAAGTGAAAGAAAAAAATTACTAATTAAAATCATCGTTGAGGAATATATTAAAACCGCTCAGCCGGTTTCTTCTGGTATTTTAGTAGACAAGTATAAGCTCGAGATTTCCCCTGCTACAGTCAGGAATGAGATGACTGAACTTGAAGCAGCTGGATATATCCACCAACCACATGTCTCAGCTGGACGTTTACCAACTGAGCTGGCCTATAACCTTTATTTAAGTAGTCAAGGAGAAAAATTTAATAAAGCTAAGAAAAAAGACAATGATATTGAGGCCTTAGATCGGGTCTTTAAACTAGAAGAAGGCACTTTCCGGCCGACTGCTAAATTGTTAGCGGAATTAGCTAATGGGGCTATCTTTTGGGCCTTCCATAAAAACGATCTCTATTACACTGGTTTATCTAATCTTTTTTCGCAACCAGAGTTTAGGCAGGCGGGGATAGTTTGTGATGTTTCTTCGGTAATTGATCGCTTAGAAGATATTATTGATGATATATTTGAAGGCCTAGAAAGTGGCACTCAAGTTCTCCTTGGTTCCAAAAATCCTTTTGGCGATTTTCTCAGTACAGTTTTACTCAAATATAAGTATAAAAAATCATCTGGCCTAGTTGGTATTTTAGGGCCAATGCGGATGGATTACCAACGAAATATAAAACTAATTAATTATTTAGAAGAAAAATTCAATTAAACTATGGATACTATCAAAAAAGGGGTTTATCGGCACTATAAAGGTGGAGAATACTTAGTTACCGGGCTAGCTACTAACACCGAGACAGGTGAGAGCTTGGTTATTTACCAAGACATAAAAACAAAAACGACTTACTGTCGTCCTCAAGAAATGTTTCAAGGACAAGTCGAGCTCAAGAAAAAAAAGAAAGCCCGTTTTACTTTAATCAATGAAGAGGCAGAGCAGGATTGGCAAGATAAGTATTTACGAACTTTAGCTGATTTTCATAATTTTCGTAAGCAAGAAGAAAAAGATCGGGCTAAGTTTGCTAAATATGCTAATGAGGATTTCCTTCATGAACTTTTACCAGTTTATGATTACCTCAAGTTATCACTTCAAGGCTTAGATGAAAAGGAAAAAAATAATCCTTGGGCAATCGGAGTTAGCCATGTTTTGAAACAATTCAAAGATCTCCTCAGTAGTCATGGAGTTGAAGAGATTAAAACGATTGGTGAGAAGTTTGATCATCATACCATGGACGCAGTTGAAGGTGAGGGGGAGATAGTTTCCCAAGAGGTTAAACCTGGTTATAGGTTATTTGATAAGGTTATCAGACCCGCTAAAGTGATAGTCAAAAAAGCTAATTAATATATTTAATCACATTTTTCTAACATCTACTTCTGAGCAAGTTTTGTTAAAAAAATAACAATAATATGTCAATGATAAAATGGACCCCATTCTTTTCCGATTTTGATAGCCTTGATGTATTCAAAGACTCTATTTTACCGGCTATCAAAGATGAGCATTTTGGCTTTACCCCAGCAATTGATATGTACGAAGACAAAAATAATGTTGTCATCGAAACTCAGTTAGCAGGGATAGATCCAGAACAAATTGATATTTCCATCGAAAATAATACCCTTTGCATTAAAGGCGAGAGCGAGAAAAAAAGTGAAGTTGAGGATAAAAATTATTATCGCAAAGAAATTAGACGAGGATCTTTTTTCCGCTCTATTCCTTTGCCGACTAAAGTTGATAGTGACAAGGCAAAAGCAGTTAATGAAGGTGGAGTTTTGAAAATCTCGGTACCAAAAGTAAAAGAGACAAAACCAAAGTCAATTAAAGTTCAAACTAAAAAATAAAATAATTAAGTAATAAATTAAAAGTATGGCTAAAATTCTGGGAATTGATTTAGGGACGACTAATTCTGCGATGGCGATAATGGAAGCTGGTTCCCCTAAAATTATAGAAAACATAGAAGGGAGTAGGACTACACCTTCAGTGGTTGCAATCGCTAAAAACAATGAGAGAGTAGTCGGTGCGTCAGCTAAACGCCAAGCAGTGATTAATCCGGAAAATACAGTTTATGCTGTCAAACGATTAATTGGTAGGCATTTCAATGAAGATGAGGTTCAGCACGATCTCAAGGTTGCTCCTTATAAAATTCTTCAAGCTGGAGAAGGTATTAAAGTAAAGCTTGGTGAAAAAGACTACACTCCACAAGAAATATCAGCAATGATTTTATCTAAACTTAAAGCTGACGCTGAAGCTAAGCTAGGCGAAAAGATAGAAGAGGCGATAGTTACTGTACCAGCTTACTTCAATGATTCGCAACGACAGGCCACTAAAGATGCTGGTAAGATTGCTGGTTTAGAGATAAAGCGTATTATCAATGAACCTACTGCTGCCGCCCTTGCCTATGGTTTTGATAAAAAAACTGGGCAGAAAATCGTTGTCTATGATTTAGGTGGAGGGACTTTTGATGTCTCAATTTTAGATATCTCCGCTGACACTGTTGAGGTCAAAGCTACTACTGGCGATACTCACTTAGGCGGGGAGGATTTTGACCAAAGGATTATTAGTTGGATTATTGATGAGTTTAAGCGAGATGAAGGAATTGATTTATCTAAAGACACTCTAGCCCTACAGCGAATTAAAGAATCAGCTGAGAAAGCTAAAATAGAATTATCCACTGCTTCAGAAACAGAAATCAATCAGCCCTTTATTACCACTGATGCTAATGGGCCAAAGCATTTAATTAAGAAGTTAACTCGCTCTAAGCTAGAAAGTTTAGTGGCTGACTTAGTGGAACGCACTATAGAGCCTTGCAAACGCGCTCTAGCTGATTCTGGTTTTAAGTTAGAAGAAATTAATGAGGTCTTATTGGTTGGTGGAATGACGAGGATGCCCTTAGTTAAGGCAAAAGTGGAAGAATTTTTTGGGAAAGAACCTAACCTCACAGTTAACCCTGATGAAGTAGTAGCTTTGGGAGCAGCTGTTCAAGCCGGTGTCTTACAAGGCGATGTCAAAGACGTCCTCTTGCTCGACGTTACTCCTTTGACTTTAGGAATTGAGACTATGGGTCAAGTAGCAACTCCTTTAATTGAGAAAAATACTACCATTCCTACCTCTAAATCACAGATATTCTCAACTGCAGCTGATGGTCAAACTAGCGTTGAGATTCATATTGTCCAAGGCGAGAGGCCAATGGCAACTGATAATAAGACTTTGGGACGCTTTATTTTAGATGGTATTCCTTCAGCACCACGAGGAGTGCCACAAGTTGAGGTTAAATTTGATCTTGATGCTAATGGTATATTAAACGTATCTGCTACCGACAAGGCTACTAATAAGCAACAAAAGATTACTATTACGGCATCATCAGGACTTAGCGCTGAGGAAATTGAGAAGATGAAACAAGAGGCTGAATTGCATGCTGAGGAAGATAAGAAGAAGAAGGAAGATGCTGAGCTCAATAATCAAGCTGAAGCAGTTTACTTTACTACCGAGAAAATGCTTAAAGAATCTGGTGATAAAATGAAAGCTGAGGATAAGCAAGAATTAGAAGAGAAAAATAAGGCCCTCAAAACCGCTCAAGACTCCAAAGATAATGAAGCGATTAAAAAGGCCTTAGAGGAAGTTAACCAAGTGGCACAAAGGATTGGGGCAGCGATGTATCAATCAGAGCCAACTCAAGCTGAGGCTGAATCAGGCGAGGCAAAAACTGATAGCACTGATAAGCAAGAGAGTGATGAGGGTGAAGTGGTAGAAGGTGAAGTTGAAGAAGAAAAATAAGATTTAATCTTTGTTTGACTACCCCTCACAAGAGGGGTAGTTTGTGCAGAGATTAAGTAAAGCTCAATTATGGCAAATAAAGATTATTATAAAATATTAGGAGTTGATAAAAAAGCTAGTACTGAAGAAATAAAGACAGCTTTCCGTAAAATGGCTCACAAGCACCATCCTGATAAAGGTGGTGATGAAGAGAAGTTTAAAGAAGTTAATGAAGCTTATCAAGTCCTTGGTAATGAGAATAAGAGACAACAGTATGACCAATTTGGATCCAATTTTGCTCAAGGTCAGGCTGGTGGCTTTAGTGGTGCTTGGGGAGGCTTTGATGGTGGCATTGATGTTGACCTTGGTGATATCTTTAGCGGTTTTTCTGATATCTTTGGTTTTGGTGGTGGCAGTAGTCAGAGTCAGAGGACAACCAGGGGTAGAGCTGAGCTTCCTTGAGGCTGCTTTTGGCCTGGAAAAAGAAATTAGTTTTCCCAAACAAGTAACTTGTGATCGTTGTCAGGGCAATGGCTCAGAGCCAGGACATAAAATTGAAACTTGCCCAACTTGTAATGGGCAAGGTTTTGTGGTTGGTGTGAAAAGGACAATCTTAGGGAATATTCAAAGCCGAGTAGCTTGTTCGACTTGCCAGGGAGAAGGTAAGATTATTAAAAAGAAGTGTAGTAAGTGTGGAGGTTCTGGTCTTTATCAAAAACAAGTAAAAATGAAAATTAAGATACCAGCTGGCATTAATACGGGGGAGTCTATCCGCTATCAAGGCCAAGGTGAGGCTGGTTTACGTCAAGCTCCAGCCGGAGATTTATACGTCAGGATTAAAGTCAACCCTCACCCTAAGTTTAGGCGGGTAGCTTATGACATTAGGAGTGAAGAAGAAATTTTAATTAGGCAGGCGATTTTAGGGGATAGAATTACAGTAGAAACTATTCATGGCCCAGTTAAGCTCAAAATTCCGGAAGGGACCCAGTCCGGCACTGTCTTTAAACTAAAAGATAAGGGGATAAAGCGTCCTAAGGCTTTAAGTCAAGGCCATCATTATGTTAAAATAAAGGTAAATATACCAAAGAAGTTAAGCAAAGAACAAAGGAAGCAGGTGGCTGAGCTTGAGATTTAAATAAATAAAGATATGTTAATAGACACTCATTGTCACATAAATTTTGATGATTACAAAAATGATGCTGATCAAGTTATTCGCCAAGCTCTAGACAATGATATCTGGCTGATTTTATCAGGTACTGATATCAAAAGTTCTAATCGTGCGTTAAGCTTAGCTAATAAGTATGAGAAGGGGGTTTATGTGGCTGTTGGTTTGCATCCTAGTAATTTACATGATCAAACTTTTGAGGAAAAAGACAGCGAAGGAAAAATTAAACAGATTTCTAAGATTAAAGCTCAGGATTTTGATTTTGGTGTCTATGAGAAATTAGCTAAATTTGAAAAGGTGGTAGCAATCGGAGAGATCGGCTTGGATTATTATCGCCTTGATCCTGGTCAAGATAAAAATAAACAGAAAAAGAAGCAACAAGAAGTTTTTGCTGCCCAACTTTTTCTCGCTCGTAGCCTATATTTACCAGTTATTATCCACTGTCGCCAAGCTCATGATGATTTGTTAACTATGCTTCAAGACTTTAAAGCAGAATATGGGCATTTATTACCAACTGATAAGCCCTGGGGAGTGCTCCATTGTTTTTCTGGCGATGAGGATCTAGCTTGGAAATATTTCAAACTCGGCTTAATAATTTCTTTTACTGGCCTGATAACCTTTTCTAGTAATTGGGATGAGATGATTAGGAAAATACCACTTGATAAAATAATGGTAGAAACTGACTCTCCCTATATGACCCCTGAGCCCTACCGCGGAGAGCGTAATGAGCCTTTCCTAGTACAGTATGTAGCTAAGCGCATTGCTGATATTAGGGGAATAAAGCTTGAGAAGGTAGCTGAGAGGACAACCGAGACTGCTAAGCAATTATTTAATATTTAATTTATATAATATGGATACTTTTCCTAAGAAAAAAGTTAACTGGCCTTTTGCTATTCTTCTTTCAGCCCTTGTCTTGGTAGCTTTAGTTTATTTTGGTTATAAAGGAGTCAAAACTAAGCTAGAAGAGATGAAGACAAGAGCCTATGAAGAGGCTGAGTATAATTTAATTACCCAGATGTATGAAACTGCTCAAGATTGTAATGTTATTGGCCTTGATTTAGGCAAGGGGATCAATATGCAACTGGTAGACATGAAATGCTTAATGTCTGAATAGGAAATAAGTTCCAAAATTTACTCGATAACATATTGGTGAGGAAAACCGCCATATGTCTCTACACATTACCGCTAACTATTGACAAAAAGCTCTATTTATTATAGAGTTGAAACGATATTGCTTTTATGAGAGGCAATGTTTAAAAAGTACGTTAACAATTTAAAAACAAAATAAAATGAGAAAAATTATTTTTTTGGCCTTTGCGCTAGCGATAGCTGGCCTGGCCGCAGTAATTAGCTCTTGCCAACCGGAAGAGCTTGTAGTTAATCCTACTATAGAGATAGTAGAGATTAAGCAAACAAGCGAAACATCGATCTTAGTGAAGGTCCTTGTTTCCGATCTTGGCAATTCTGAGATTGTAAAGCTTGGTGTACTAGTAAATGGAGAGAGAGAAATCTCAGTGGCGAATAATTTAGTATTATTTGACATTGAGGTTGGAGAGCTAGCCCCTAGAGAAGTGGTGAGCATAATTGCTTTTGCCCAGAACAAAATGGGTTTAAGCAAGAGTGAAGAGCACACATTCCTTCTAGAGGGTGAGGAGCCTGATCCATTTGAGGGCTTATCAGTAGAACCTAACTTTGTAAAGCTTGACTCTACTGACGCAGAGCCCTACCGGATGACTCTTAATGTAGGCATAAGGGATGTAATTGATCCCTATAGATACTCCTACTTAATAGAGTATTCCCCTTACACGGAACTAATGTATCCTAAAGAAGGGGAGCCTATTTACAGAGAAGAGCCTCAGATAGAGCGGGTTGATGACTATAATCTCAATCTCTCGTTATCACTTGACTCTATTTTGTACCCAGGTATGGGAGTGGCTTTTAGGGTGATAGCTATTAATAGTGATGGGGAAGAGTTCGCAAGCGAAGAGCTTGCATACTCCACTTCTAAATCTAATTTTGTGAAAGAATTAGATAATATTAACCCAGTTCTCTCTCATTTGGTTTATGACATAAAAGCAGACGAAGAGGGAAGCATCTATGTCTGTGGGGAATTCTTTGAGGCTGATGTGATAAGTAGGGGTTTTATTGTAAAATTCAACAAGGACGAAGAAGTCCTTTGGCGAGTTAACAGTAATCCGCCACCTAATTTTGATGATAAGTATAGTTCCTTCGCAATTGAGGACGGTATACTCTATGCTCAATTAGGAAGGATAAATCTACCTCAAGGGGCAGGGTTCATCCAGGCCTTTAATACCAGTGATGGTAGTTTAGTCTGGGAAACTAAGACGGGAGATAGCGATCCCAATACCTA
>CAYQEI010000010.1:0-620 GCA_964416495.1 uncultured Gammaproteobacteria bacterium | reverse complement strand
GTAGCTGTTAGGGAGGGAGTAGTATATTCAAGCGGAGGCTCGATTGCAAGGGTAAGTACCTCGGGAGAGTTTATAGATGCTTTATCTGGATTTACCCATTGTGTTTACCCCATTGAAGGAGGGATTCTAGCTGGTTCAAGATGGATAGATGATAATAACTATCAAGCCCGTCTAGAATTTCTTGATAATGACTTTAACTCTTTATCTGTAGTTCAAGATTCTATGAAGAGAGGTGATAGCTTAACGGATCCCTTTGCCAGCATAGTTTACTTTGAGGATGAGAACCTCATCATCACGGTAAAGAATGTTTCGTATCTACCTCTACCCTCATATAATTACCTAGAGGCCTACACTTTAGTTGATAATCAATTAAAGTTAGTTTGGTCAAAGAATATAGGAGGGGGAAGAAGCTTAAGACTAGCCAAATATGGCAAGTCTATAGCAGTGGTAGCTAAGGCTCAGGAAAGGCTCAGGAAAGGACCAGCTCTCTATGATCTCAATGGTAATCTAATTTGGGAGTTAGGCATCCCAGCCATTGAGGGCCCGTTTACCATAGTTGGTAATAGGATGTATTTGGTAAATTTAGCCACTTTACGGCGCGTAGATTTACCAAAATTATA
>CAYQEI010000009.1:0-27649 GCA_964416495.1 uncultured Gammaproteobacteria bacterium | reverse complement strand
GAGGCTCAGTTTCTGCTGGACTAGCAATTTATGACACCATGCAATACATCAAAGCGGATGTCTCCACTATCTGCGTTGGTCTGGCTGCCTCAATGGCTTCAGTCCTATTAGCTGCCGGTACTCCTGGCAAACGCTTTGCCTTACCCAATAGTGAAATTATGATTCATCAAGTCATGGGTGGAGCTGAAGGACAAGCATCTGACATCAAAATTAGAGCTGAGCACATCCTCAAAATAAAGGATAAGATGAATAAGATTTTAGCCAAGCACACTGGTAAAAAAGACACTATTATTGAAAAGGATAGTGATAGAGATAACTTCATGAGCGCTAAAGAGGCTCTTAACTATGGGCTAATTGATAAAGTTATTTAATCAAGGCTATTATATTCTTCTCAAAAAAAACAGCCACTATCCTAGTGGCTGTTTTATCATAATTTACTAATAAGCAAAGATTAGCTACTAATGCCAGTCTTTAAGGAATTAATAATCATCTGAAATAGAGCCGGATAGATAACTTGGTCACTAATAATAGGCTCATAGGAGAAAGCATAAATGTTATTCTTGTCATTATCGGTAGCATAGAAATACCGATTATCATTACTCATTATCCCCTCCCAGTCTTGAGCTACTTGCACCCGATCAGGGCTAACGATGCCTGGTGTTATCACATCGCTATACCAAGCCATAATATTCTGCATCTTGGCATTAGCTTGAATGACTAACTGAATAATTGAATTATCAGTAGTGGTAATAATTATTGTATAGCCATTGTTAACCACTTGCATTTCCCAGTCATTAGGGTAAATAAAGGAAAAACCTAAGGCATCATCAGTATACTTACTAAGAGCTAAATTATCGGATAAAGCTCCAGGGCCGACAGGGTCATAGCCACTCAAAACCTCAGTTAAGTCATCATGCCCGTCAAAATCCGTATCAGAATTACTTGGATCAGTGCCTAGTAAGAGCTCTTCCTCATTATTTAAACCATCGCCATCATCGTCTTCAAGGTCAAAGCGTCCTGGAGTTATAATAGGCACTAAATTCTCATCTTCCTCATCAATATCTAAATCCTCTTCTTCATCCAACTCCTCTTCATCAACTTCGACTTCTAGATCAATTACCCCCTCATCTTCGGGTTGCTCTAAGTCAGTCAGCTCAACCACTTCATCTTCAATTGACTCCACTTCTTCAACTTGTTGCGGATCAGTGTTAGTTATTGGTGTGTCTGCTTTTCGCTTGAAAATAAAACGGTAACTAAAAAAAATCAGGATAGCTAACAGCACTATCCCTAAACTGACAATTAAAGCACCTATTTTCTTGAAGTCTTTCTCTCCTTCTTCAATCAGCTCCTGCGAACCACTCAAACCAGTCTTGATATCAGCACTAAAATCCTCAGCCTCTGAGCTGGATGCATTAGTTTTGGGCATATTATGGACGATGAGGTCATCATCAAGACTGATTTCTGACTCGTTTGACTCAACTTTTTTTGGGTCCTCTTTTTTCCTAAACATAGCTTTAGTTAATGATTAGCCATAACAAAGCGAGAATCAAAACAAAAATCAAAATACTCAACACAAACCATTGTTTGAAATTCTTCTCACTCGTCTTTGGCATGGCATAAACATACAAAACTATTTTATCTTGATTTTTTTTCTTTTTAGTTTCCACTGCTCTAAGGTTAGATTAATAAACTAATTAAATTAAAGCTCAAAAGAATTAATCATCATCTTAAAGAGATTGGGATAAGCTACGCGATCAGTTAAGCTTGGTTGGTAGGAGAAAGTGTAGATGTTTTCCCTTGCTTTGTCAGTTAAATAGAAATAAAGCCCGTCTTCACTGTAGACTCCTTCCCAGTTCTCCTCGTACTTGATTCTGTCACTAGTTGGTACATCAGAAATCACACTCTCAGCATACCAAGCTAAAATAGATTGTTTGGCGCTATTGCTTTCAATCTCGACAGTAAATAATGAGTTATCGCTAGCAGTTATAGCAAGGGAGTCGCCTACTGTCCTGAGTTGCCAAGCAGAAGGATAAAGGAAGCTAATCCCTAAAATATCATTACTATAAGTTCTAATGTTTGGATTTTCACTCAATAAACCTGGACCAATTGGATCATAGCCATTTAGCACTTCTGTAAGATCATTATGACCATCACCATCTGAATCAGCTCGATTAATGTTAGAGCCTAGTAGTAGCTCTTCTTCATCGTTTAGCAAGTCACCATCACTATCTTCAAGAATTTGCAAAGTAGGCTCATCGCCATTTAAATCATAGGTATCATCACTGTCGATATCATCATCTAGGATAAAGTCATCTTCATCCTCTCCTGGTAATACTGGAGCATAATCAACTGGTCCCTCGTCTTCGACTTCCTCTTCAATACCTTCGCCAACTTGATCGGTAGGAGGAATTTGACTAATATCGCCTAAACTTGAAGGCTCTTCACTTTTGAAAAATTTGTTGTAAACCAAAAATCCTAACAAAGCTACTATCACTACTACCATTATGGCAACGATAATAACGAAAGTTTTCTCCCCTTTCTTCTTGCCATCATCAGAAAAAGAATCTTGATCAGCACTTAAACCAACCCTTTTGGTAGCAATATCCTTTTCCCCAGCATCAGCAAACATAGTTGGATTTAACTGCCGAACTTGTTCACGATTTGGTTGTGGGGCTGGTGTAGGCTCACTATCAGTCTCGGCAAAAATATCATCAACTTTATTTTGCTGAGGTGGCCTTTGTGCTGGCTCATTTTGATTTAAATTTCCTTCAGATTGATTGTCTTGATTGTTTAAATCTTCAAACATAATATTTATTTAAATACTTATTTCCTTATTATAACTTATCTAACTTCCTTTGCCAAATAAAAACAATTAAATACCTGGCCTATTCAGTCTATCTAAATCGTATTCAACATCGGCTGGCTCACGGATAATCTTGTAGACATCAATTTCGCCTGAGTCCCCTCGCTTCAAGACTTGAATTTCGGCATCTTCAGGTAAATCTAGCCTTAACTTCTCCGTATTAGTCATAAATTCAGGTTCATATACTTCAATTTGTTCCCCGCCTATGGGAGTATCTGAACTCGGTCTTTTAGTTAGAAAAATTATCAACAAGGCTAGAGCTACTACTAAAACTGCAACTAGGCTAATGATGATTATTTGTTTTTTTCTCATATAAATATTAACTAATAAATTTTATCTAGACATTAATAACGGGAATAATCGAAGTCAGAAGGCACACAGGTCGGCACTCCATTTATCATGCCAAATATACCCTCCTCTTTAATTTCCTTCCAAATTGCCTGTTTTGAAGAGAATAAAGACTTCAGGGCAGTATCGTCATACTTGTAATACATATTATAAATATCTTGTTTTACCCGACATGGCATGCCAATATACCTTTCTACCTCCTCAGTCTTGACGCACTGATAAACATATCTTCGCCCCCATAAATGGAAGATATCATAATTAACTGTCTTGTAGGGTGAAATTGAGTCAACATGGGTTGTTATCTTTTTCTCTCGCATTCGACAGAGGTCACCTCCGGGTATAATTGCCACCAATCTTTGCTCAGAATAACCTGCCGGACAAAGGTCAAACTGCTGACACCATTCTGAATTCCGGCTTTGCTTAGTATTTTTGCACCCAACTGTAGTTGGCTGGCTATAATAACGGTAGCTGGTACCATCAGCACAATCAGGATTATCAAGCATTTGAATTGAACTACCAGAAATCTTGTCACCCTCACGGAAATAAACTGCAGCAGTATCTTCTTTGACTATGAATTTGTCACCAAAAACTATTGAACTACCACTACCAATATTTTCACCTGGTGGCAGAGTCTGACTAATATCATATTTGGGGTCACAGTCAAACGGACAATTATTCTTATTCTCTCCTTCAGATAAACCAGGAATCTTTGCCTGACAATAGGAGTCACCGCAGTAGCCACCACCGTCAAGGGGTGACCTAAAGACACATTGGTCATAACTACTAATTGGATAATTGGTTGTGCCAGTAGTAGTACAGGCGTACTGCATGTAGCGGTTACTGCCAGAAATGCTAGTGGCTACATTGGCAGACCCATCACAGAATTCAAAACCGTTGTTAAGCATGCCTCCCATACCTTCAGTATTTGGGGTTTGAACTTTACCATCGCCACAATAGTTGTTGACACCCAAACTAAAGGTACGACTACTTTTGGTACCATACTGGTTTACCGCCTGTACCGTAATCTGATATGGCTCATCTGGCACTATCTCTGAAATACCAGAGATGACATAAGGAAAGACATCCTCCCCCTCTCCTCCTGGGCCGAAACGCATGCCTGGAGGTAGGCCATCAACTGAATAAGAAACTGTATTATCTCCTTGTCTATTCAAGCCAACTTCACATGTGTAAGGATAGCTAGCTCGTACTTGACTACTACAATTAAAACTAAGAGAAGGTCGGTCAACGGTAAGTTTGATGGTAAAACGGTTGATTTCAGTATTGACACCTTCAATATTAGAATAAACTGCATAGGTAGCTTTGAGATCTTCATTAAACTTACGCCCCGTATTAGTACTAATTACACCTTTGTAATTAACCCTAATTCGATTAATACCATCATCAGTAATTTCTTCTTTAATCCCATCTAATTTTAGTATATCAACTTGAGAATTAGGCTCAGTGCCAGGCTGGAAAACTAAGGAGTATCTACTCTGGGGGGAAAGGGTCCCGCCGGCAACATAGAAGCTATAATTAAAGGGGTTAACTGGATTTAGACGATAGGTATACTCACTTGCCTCAGCTAAGGTGTTAGGTTCCCTGATTTGAATAATTGCCTCTTCTGAAGTGCTTGCGCCTTTACTATCTGTTACTGTGATGATAATCGGATAGGAACCAGGAGAGCCAGCTTGTTGAGCAAAAATCTTCTTTTGATTAGGGTCGCTCGTGCCCTTTATATATGGTTGCTCAGACCAGCTAGCATAACTCCCTCCTAGGATAATTTGCCATGTCAAAGGGTCATTTTCTGGATCTGAAGCCAAAACAAAACCGTTAAACTCTTTGCCAGTAATACCAGTTAAAACCATATCTAATATGCGGGGTGCTTGATTAGAAATGTCACCGCCAGTAACTATGCCTAAAGCAGTAACACAGTTACTTGAGGCTGGGTCATTGGGCTCTAGCCGGTAACCTAAAGCCGGATTGTTCTGGTCTCTGGTTTCCATGACGGCGCAAAGGTTGTATTCTGAACCAGCATCATTGGTAGTATAAACTAAAGCATAGCTATCATCAGGCAACTTCATAGTCAGGTTTTCTTTAGGGTAAACAAAGCTCTGCCTATCTTTATCCCAGCAAGTTTTAGTATCATAACCAGGACAAGCGCCAAGGCGGTTAACTGGGTCAACAAAGGCTCGACCCAATTCCAAATTATTTAAAAAATTATCTTCCCAGCTTGGCCAAAGACTAGTGCTTACTCCAGGCAAATAAGAGCCTGATGAAAGAAGAGGATAATGGCCATTTCGATCTCGGTAACGAGCCAAAGCTTCTTCTAGCTCCCCAATTCTACCAATTCGTCCTAAATCTCTAATTACTTTAGATTTCAAGCTATTACAAAAGTAGTTACTAGGACAATCATCATCAATTTGACAGGCCTTTTCTTCGGCTAGTTGGCAAGTGCCTGAACTTAAATTACAAGACTGAGTAGAGGGGCAATCAATATCACTACTACATTTTACGGCAGAAATTCCGCAAGTAGAGATTTCAGCATCAATGTTGTCGTTAAATTTCCAGTGAGCGATTATCTGCCCTAAAATATCAGTTGTTAGTTTACTTTGGTCTTGGTTATAGGAAATTAGATAGATGTTGGTATAAATCGTTTTGCTATCTGGTAAGATTTGGGCAGTGTTAATGTAAACTGTACGACCGTCACGAATAGCCTCATAGCCATCAACAGTTAAGGCTTGAGGCGAGCCCGTAAACCCCTGACTTTCATACCAACGCGATATACTTAAATGATTGGGGTTGGGAATAATCCTAATACCAATCGCATCACTTTGATCATCTGTCTGTGCTCTCCCCTCTTTAACTAACAAGGGAGAAAGCTTAATTACCCCGATTAAGGTTACTAAGAAAAGGAAGCTTAATAAAAGATGTGGCCAATTTTTTCTCTTCATATAACTAATTATTAAATCACAAAATCTAGTTAGACTTGTTATTCAAGCACATAAACTAACTCCGCTGATCTGGTACTTTCATTGCCATAAGCATCAACTGCACTTAAGGCAAAATAATTATTGCCTTTGTTTAGCGAAGTGATATTAACCGCTAGACCCAAATCACCCTTCTTTGAACTAATAAATTCACCATAACGACCAGGACTAACTCCACGGTATAGCTTGTAGTAATCAGCACTCTCATCATTTTTCTCCCAAGTAACTAAGAGCAAGACACCATCGCTATCATCAAAACTAATATTAGCTGGGGTAAGTGGCGGTATCTTGTCAGTTGGCATAGCGATGTAGCCATTACTTAAAGCACTCTCGGCTCTAGCAGAGGTAAGGACTGAGATTCTAAACTGGTAATTTACATTGTTAGTTAAGCCGCCTAACTCTAGCTGACAATAATAAGTATCATCGCTAAGATCACAATTAGCTTGGCTAGGACTGACATTAATTGACTGATTCATGACTTTACCAGTCTCACTATAGTAAATATTATAACTATCAACGGCACTACTGCTAGACCTCCAATAGAGCATAACTTTTCCATCCGTGCCTAAATCAAGCACATTAGTTAATTCAGCTGGACCAGTAATGTCTTCACGGAAGAAGTAAGCTTCTTTTAATACATTCCAAATGCAGATTCCATCTGGATTACCATCACCATTACGGTCTGGGCCACAAGGAGTATTTACGCCCTGGCAAGCCTGGCCGCCAATGCTACATTGTAAAGTTGAACCTTGTCCCAAAATAACCGCATCGCTCGCTATTGCCGGAAGATCATCGTGTGTCCCTGGTTGCCCAGAATCACGGCAATAGTAGAATTTATAATTATATAAGCTACAAGCTCCACTAGAGCTAACCCCGTCACAAGTATCTACCCACGGATCCCAGGTGCCATCTTGCTTTACTGCTGGCCAAGGATTATTACAGGTAAAGACATAGATAGAGCTATGACCATAGAAGCCATCACCAACTGAGAAGGTATTGAGGCACCTACTAGAGCAATACTCATCTGAGCAAACACAAACTGGATTACTGTTAGCATTGCCCCCTAAGAAATTACTCATATTGACACTAGCTCTAAGCTTTGTCTCTCCATCTGTTACCCCCGGCAAAGCTTTTATCATAGTACGGTTAGGGCTTAGACCAGGAATAGATTCCAATTCAACAATCTCACTATTAGTTAAAGAGAAGTCCCACAACCAATAATACCCTGTCACTGGCTGAATTTGACGACCATCTTTACTATAGGCCCAGGCTGAAAAGACTTTATCCCTATCACTAGCGGTATCAAAAGTTTTATCTTGTGGATTATCGTCATTTTCACTAATACTATTGTCGGTAGTGGTAAAGAGATAGGAGTCAGGTAAAACTTGAACCGAATCAATCTCGCAAACCCCTGAGTTAGATTGCTTGTCTGATAGAGTCCTAAATTGAACAATGTGGGAATTAATATAGCTACTTAAGTTAAACTTAAGGTATTCACCTTCTGTTGTTGCGCCCCCGCTCCATAATCCTTCCCCATTAAAGCCGACACTAGGGAAACTCATTACTCCTGTTTGACTATTTAATTGTTCATCACCTTTTATAACTAAATAATACTTAGCATCAGGGTTGAGGAGTCTGCTCGGTAAGACATTTAGGGCGCTTGTTTCTCCACTTAACTCAACATCAACTCTAATATCAGTCTGGCAATAGAGTCGGTCTGGATTAGGTAAATCAGCATAAACCCGTTCTGACCTAAAAATATCGCCACTAAAAAGACTCTTTACGCCAGCTAATAACTTCGCCACCACTCTTTTTATCACCCCTGGCTTAGCAGAAGATTCAAATTGATAAGCAATAGTGCCTACCGGACAATAACTAGTTCCAAAATCCATTTCTTCAAGTAATAAAACATTGTCCTCTGAGAAGCTAGTAATATCCATTAGTTGATCAAAGCCGACTCGTAAAGCAACATTACGACAAACGTTATTTTCTCCGCTATCTGGTGAGTTGGTGGTTACTCTAGGTCGATAATGGCAAACTAAGTCACTACCACAGCCAAAAATATTAACATCACCACAATCACTGTCCTGACGACAGGCTTTATTCACTGGATTATCAAAAGGATCATCTGGTCGGCTTGGTTCAGCACAATAACCAGAACTTACTTGCCTACCAGTACGGCACTGGTCAGTTGTGTCATCAAGACAACAAGAACTTTTAGCAGAACAGGACTCTAAGCTACCACTATAATCACTACAAGGATCCTCTACTTGGCACTCTGCCTTACAAGTATCAACATCGGTAAAGAACCCAGTCCGACCTAGCCCATCTACAGCACAAATGTTAGGGTCATCAACACTACAGCTGTAATAGCCACAATAGCCATAGTCAGGATGATTAGGATTATCACTCAAAGCTAGACCAGAACCACTACGACAAATCTGGGTTTCTTCATCAAAGCAACAGCTAGCACTACTTTCTTGGCAACTCTCTAGATCAAGGTTTAAATTACACTCATCAACCTCGCTTGAGTCAACTTTATATTTAGTAGAAAAATCCCACTCAAAAACTGAAGTCGGGATACTGGTCATGCAATCCCCTAAACTATTAACACAACGCCCAGCTTGATAGGAATTGCTCGGACAACAGACTTGTCCTAAACAATCATCATTACTCGTGCAACTAGAAACATTATAATTTAACTCATTGCCCCACTGATTACTCTTGATGACTCGTACCGGTCCAGTTTGAGATTCAGCTGGCACTCTTACTTCCACAGTGTCAGCTAAATTCTCTTTCTTTACTTCACCACTAGTATTCCTATTATTGAAAAATCTTACCGTAACTTCTTTGCCAGCATCACCAAAATATTCACCAAATAATTTTACTTTAGAATTTATCGTGCCACTACTTGGCTCCAATTTACAAATACTTGAATTAAGGGCAGCTTGACTATCAATGGTAAAGATATTGGGATTAAGGGAGCTTGAGTCAATTGAAAAACTACCAATATCCATTCTAATAAAATTAGCCCCATCTGTTGCCCCTTCTGGTACTTTTACCACTACCTTATTATTATCCCAAACAGAATTAGCGCAAACTAAAGGAAACTCATAATCAGCCCTCTCATTACCAAAGTAAACTTCTGAGTTCCCTCGAGTAGCGCCAAAACCGCTACCAAAGATAGTGACGTACTGTCCTGGAGCACCAACTTCAGGGCTAAATGAAACTAAGTAAGGACCATCTCGCGGATTTGCTTCTTTTGTTAGCCGTAAATAATTACTACTCTCTTGGTTATTGCCAGCAAAACTACGGACAAAAGTATCTACTAGGCCATTATTAATATTGGGTAAAGTGGCCTGGCCTGAGTGGCCACTAGCATGGCCAAAATCTGAACTCAAAGCCTCAACATTATTACGGTAGTTACCAAAATAAGCTTTACCATTATAGAGATTTATTCCTTGATAGCTAAATTCGTCACCAAGTAATCCCTGATTTGGGGTAATAGCGCATAAGCCTGGTCTAACAATTCCATTAACTACGAAATCTGGAATTTTTGGGCCAAAATCATTAGCTGTACTGTCCTCTAAACCATCAGCTCTGATGACTCTAACCTCTCCAGTGACTGCATTTGGTGGTACGCTGATAATAATCTGGTTTTCTGTCCAAGTGTTAACACAAACTGGGTTTAGGTATTTAGGATTAAGACCAGTTCTATTATTGGCAAAAACTACTTGACTCAAGTCTTCATGGTACTCACCAAAACTACTACCATTAATGGTAATAAGGTTTCCAACTGCACCATTAGGGGTACCTAAATTACAGCTCCCAGCACAATCGCTGTCAGCCTGGCAAGATTGGTTAATATCATCTTGGCAAAAACCACCACTAGGACTAATTGACTGTATTACTGGTGGTCCGTAGCAAGTACAAGAGTCAACATCGCAAGACAGATAATCACCACAGAGATCGTCACTAGCTTGGCAAGTATCGCCACTGACATCTAGGCTACAGCTATCGCCAGCTACTCCTCTAGGAACACAAAGACAGTCTTCATTACAGTAGGCATTAGCATCGCAAATATCGCTATTAGCCTGACAACCTGGGGCTTCACTGCCATCGCAAGTCTGTGGTGCTGGTGGGTTATAGGGGTTAGAGCAGTCATTTCCTAGACAAGCAGACCATGAATTATTTACGCAATACATAGTCCCGCCACAGCTACCACAAGGTCTACTATCACCCTCAACACAAACTATCGTGCCACTACCCTGGCCACTAGTAGCTCCATACAATCGATTTAAAACAAAAGTGGTTATCCCCCAAGAAGCTAAAATAATAGCTAGGCCAATGGCAGCATTAAATAAAGTTTTTTTAGCTTTACTGACCTGATCTGCATTGCCGCCTGAACTCATCCAGAGAAAACCTGAGTAAATCATCAGTCCTAAAGCTAAAGAACCTAATACTCCCAAAACAATATTTATTATCCTACCAACAATTTGGCGAGGATCTGTTGCTGATAATGATTGCTCCAGCCCTGCCTCAATCTCAGCCGAACCAAAATCTTGAGCCAAGACAAACTTAGTCGCCAGAAAAACACTGACGATGATAAGGGAGCTAATAATTATTTTTTTAAGATAGTCTCTTCTCACACTTTTAATATTATTGAATTAGTCTGCCAAACAGTTGCCACTGGCGTCTAAGCTACTGCTAGGAGAGCCGAAACAACAGGATGGATTTTCCTGATTGGCCTCACAACCAGGTCCTGCGCTAGGCTTGAAACAATTTTGGTAAACATCTCTTACCCCTGAGCCAACTTGAGCTCGATAAGAGGTAGCCTCAAAAAAAGCAGAATGCTGAACTTGGGCAACTGTTCTATCATTCACTCCATCTAAATTGGTATCTACGTTCTCACTCTTAATCCAGAAGCCAAACGGACTCTCACTTAAAGTCCAGAGATTGATTAATTTATGCCTCGTATCAGAGCCCCGACTTAACACAGCATCGCCAGTTTGAAGAGAGCTTGGTTGCATTAAAGTATCAAAAGTAATCTTTACCGGTATGTCTAGATTGTTAGCTGGAATCTCGTCTCCAGCTGGGGTGATGTTAATAATCCTAGGAGCGCTAGCCTCTAATCTGTCACTAACAAAGAAAGAATATTGATAGCTATCTCGCTCACTACTATCAGCTTTATTTTCCGAATAATAAGCTAAGGGGCCCTCAGCTAGCTTGTTCCTATTCCCATCTAAAGAGTTAAGGGCTAGGTCAACTGCGCCATCTAAATTAGCCACGTTAGCCAAAGGATAATTATCTTGCTTATCATCCTGACAAGTGCGATAAGACAACTCTCCTAAAGAACAGCTCGTATAAGGCGTATAGCCTAGACATTCTGAATTTGACTGGCAAGGGTTTAAGTTAGCTGCCCGGACTTGTAGAGCAAGGTTTGAGTTGGCCGGCAGACAATACATTTTCTCACCACAACTATTAAGCCCACACTCTCTATCACTAACAAATTCTAAAGTGCGGTAATTATTAGTTAAAGTAAAAGTTCCATTGAGATAATCACCAACACAAACCCCAGCTTCACAGTTGTAGGAACGACAATCAACATCACTACTACAGCTTGCCCCAGCGCTAGAGGCATCGCTAGCAATATTTACCATCCGCAAATGTGGGGCTAGAGCAGTAGCTGAACCAGAAAGGGTAACCGGATTCATTGGCTCATTAAAATCAAGCCTAACAACTGCATTCATTGCTACGTCTTTTTTATCTCTAACTATATACTCTTCTTGTTGATCACTGCCACCAGAAAACTCTTGGATCTCAAAGGCATTATTATTACTACTCTCAATAGTTATAGTATTGCCTCGACTGCCAGCTGTTTTAGCTGATAAATTTAGGCGGTTATCTTCACGACTAACATTAATGTTAGGGTGACCACTCAATTGAGCTTGCATGTTTGTTGCTAAAGTCAGGGCATCACAGCTATCAGGCTGAACCTCTATGTTATTGTTATCATTGTTATCAGCAAAAATATATTTCTCTCCACCGATGCTTAAATAATCGGCTTTCTTTTCAGCCCTTATTCGGATATCCCAATCACTGCCAACTGCAAACGACTCCGCTCTTAATTGGAAAAAATTAGGGAAGTTTATCACATCATCTATGATGTCAGCTGAACCAAGCAGAGCATTAGTCGACCCGTTATAAAGTAAGGCCTTTGTTCCTGCTCCATCAGCCGGAATATTTACTCGAAAATGATTTATCTTGCCGTGATAGTTTAAACTAACTTCAGCTTGGGGCTCAACTGAAACTAAAGTTGCTGACTCAAATATCTGCGGACAATCTTTAACAAAGATTTCTGCTTTAGCCGGTAGAGCCTGAGACTCTGTATTAGTAGTGTCTCTTTCGTTGTCTGGTGCTGGGAAAAGACTATTGCGTACAACTTGTGGTGGATCTAAATCTAGTTTATTGCTAACTTCAAAGCGCCACAGTAATTGATTGGTGCTACAACGACTAAACATTGAACTGCCATTAGACTTTTTCAAATCTGAAGTAACTTTAACATTATAGTAAACAAATTTATCAGCTTCACCCAAATAATTTTGAGGAATAAATACTAAAGTCTTTTGATCAGCTGATACTGAAACATTGACATCGGTGATATTAGTGTTGACTTCAGGGCAGGTACTGCTAAAGCAAGCATCATCAAGCTCTTCTTTATAAATCCTTATAATATTAGGATTAACTAAAGAACAAGTATCATTATTACAACTACAAGTTTGGCCACTAGCATTGACACAGACATTGTCTAAGCTAACCGTTTCTTTAAAGGTGACAATAATAGCAGTATTGCGCGGCACCTCGCGTTGGTTGTTTTCTGGATAGACTGATTCAACTGAACAACTGCCAATAGCACCAAGGCCATAATCATAAATATTTCCTGGCGGGCTTGTATCAACAAAAGAGCCTCCTCCCCCTGTTGTAGCTTTGAACAATCGCTCTAAAATAAAGGTAGCTATGCCCCATGAAGCTAAAATAATAACTAAGCCGATAACAGCGTTTTTAAGTAAAGTTTGTGCTTTTTGAATTTTATCTTGATTGCCACCCGACATCATCCATAGAGCGCCAGCATAAATAATAAGAGTCAGGACAGTTAAGCCCAATAAACTCAAGCTGATGTTAATAATGCGCCCCACTATAGTCCTAGGGTCTGTTTTGGTAAGCTCGATCACTTGATCTACTTCAGCTATACCTAAATCTTGAGCTAAACTAGGCTGAGAGGAGAAAAGAAAGAAAAAAGATAGCGCTAAAATGAGTATAGAAAATATTTTTTTCAACTGCATGTAATTGGCTAAGGTCTTTTGAAATAACCTTTTTTTTGATATAATTAGTCTAGTCATATTGTACCATAGAAAGAGCTAAAAATAAAATACTCATGACAATTGAAAGAATTATAAAAAAATTCCAGGAGTATAATCCAAGAATTAATACCAAAATCCTCCAAACTGCTTTTGAGTTTGCCAACGAAGCCCACCAAGGCCAAGTCCGGAAAAATGGTGAGCCCTACATTAAACACCCCTTGCATACTGCCTATACCCTAGCGGAAATGAAAGCTGACTTAGCTACTGTCACAGCTGGGATATTGCATGACGTCCCTGAAGATACTAGCCGAACTTTAGAGGAAATTGAAGAAAAGTTTGGCACCGAAGTGGCAAATTTAGTCAAAGGTATCACTAAACTGGGTAAAATTAAATATCGAGGCGTTGAAAGGTATCGTGAAAATCTCAAAAAAATGTTCCTAGCGATAACTGATGATTTGCGGGTAATTTTTATTAAATTCTCCGATCGCCTCAATAACCTACGCACCCTTGATGCTCTTCCAGAAAAAAAGCAACGTCGGATCGCTGCTGAGACCTTAGAAATCTACGCGCCAATTGCCGGATTGTTAGGAATTGAGCGCCTCAAATGGCAAATGGAAGATATTTGCTTTAAATACCTTTACCCGGAAAAATATGATGAACTTGAATATAAATATGAAGTTGATAAAAAATTGGAACGTCAGCAATTCTTCCAGAAAGTAAAGTATATTTTGACACCGAAACTAGATGAGGCTAAAATCGACTACGTCATTGAGGCTCGTTTTAAGCATCTCTATAGTATTTTCAAAAAAATGCAAGAGAAAGATCGTAAATTCAATGAGATTTACGATGTTTTTGCCCTCCGCGTAATTGTACCCACCATTGATGATTGCTATAAAGTCCTCGGCGTCATTCATACAATTTGGCGACCAAAGCCTAATCGTTTCAAAGACTATATTGCTGTCCCTAAACCAAATGGCTATCGCTCTTTACACACCACAATCTTTGGCCCTGAAGGTAAGGCGACTGAATTCCAAATTAGAACTAAAGAGATGCATGAAGAGGCTCTCTATGGTATCGCAGCTCATTGGCACTACAAATCAAGAACTGAAGGTAAGTCCTATGAGCAACCAATTTGGGTAAGAGAGATTGTTGATATCCAAAAAGAAATTACCAACACTACCGAGCTTGTAAAGAATATAAAAATGGATATATTCCGAGACCGAATCTTTGTTTTCTCTCCTCAAGGCGATGTTTTTGAGTTACCAGAAAAAGCTACTCCAATTGACTTTGCTTATGCTGTTCATGGCAATGTTGGCAATAAAGCATCGGGTGTATTAATTAATGACAAGCTCAGCCGATTGGATCAAGAGTTGAGGAATGGTGACACTGTTGAAATAATAGTTGAAAAAAACCGACTTTATCCTAATAAAGACTGGCTAAAATTCGTCAAAACTAAGCGTGCTCGAGATCAAATCAAGCAACATGCCAAAAAGTCTACTATCCATAATATCAAACGTTTAATTCCTGGGATTCATAAAGATATTAATAAGAAATAAACCATACCACTAACAAGCTTTAGCAATAACAAAAAAGAGTCGTCTGACTCTTTTTTTGTATAAACATTTATTATCTTCTTTGTCTGCCTTCTGGTAGTTTACCGGTTCGACGTAGAAGTTCATTCTTTTCTTGTAAGGCTAGTCCTGACAAGGCTCTTTTCTTTGCTAAACGTTTAGTTTGCTTAGGTGCTAAGTATTGCTTAGACCTAGCTTTCTCCAAACGCTTATTGTTCTTTAGGCCACGTCGAAACTTACGGAGGAAGCTTTCAAAGCTCTCACCAGGCTTTCTCTTAAAATGGGCCATTTCGTTACACTCTCCTTTCTAAATTATTTAATTAATGCTCTAATTTTTTCACTAAACGGTCAACAATCTTTTTAAACAAAACTGTCTCTTGAGCTCCTGAGTCTATATCTCGCATTAAGATAGTACCATCCATGAGCTCTTTTTTCCCTAAAATTAAAGCTACTCTAGCTTTTAGCTTAGCAGCTAAGTCTAATTGCTCTTTGAGGCTATCAGTGATGATAGATTGTTTTACCATAAATCCAGCTGACATCAGCTCAGCTGAGAGGTTTAGGGCTTTTATCTTCGCCTGATCACCTAATTGAGCAATAAAAACTCTATCACTATTAATTTTATTTGTCAAAGCCGTCTTATCTCTCATCTTTACCATTATCTTCTCTAAGTTTAGAGTAATCCCAGATGCTAACAATTCTTGGCCACCTAAAGACTCACTTAAAGTATCGTAACGTCCGCCCGCCCCTAAAGTTAGCTTGCCAGCTGAGCCATCTTTATTTAGTGGCCAAATCTCAAAAACAGTATCATTGTAGTAGTAACTAGTACCAACTAAGAAGGGATTAAAATTATAATTAACTTTGAGTTCATCTAATATCTCTAAAGTTCGCATCAAATAGTCCCTACTCTCTGCTGAAAGATGGTCAGCGATCTGGGGGGCTTCTTTGCTAATCTTTTTACAATTACCACTTTGGCAATTAAGGAAACTAAGGCAATTTTTGGTGATATTTAGCTTACAAGCATTGCATAACTTAGACTTTTGTCCATTTTTCTTAATATAGTCATTTAAAGCACCGCAGTATTCTTTGCGACAATGGCTATCGCCAATACTATTTATCTGTATTTGATTACTAATTCCTAGTTCATCAAGAAAACGACTAATCATCGCCAATAAAAAGGCTTCGACAATCGGCTTCTTTACTCCCAAAACTTCAAAGTTAAATTGACTGCTTTCACGCAGACTGCCTGACTGGGCCTTTTCTCGACTAAAAACTGAGCCCCAAGAAAAGAGTTGAAACATCTTTACTTCTGGTTCAGGATTACTTTCCAGATATGACCGAATAATCCCAGCTCTTAACTCTGGCCTTAAAACAGCCTTCTCACTCTTATCAGCCTCTAAATTATAGATCTGCTTGAGAGCTTCAGCGGAAAGGAATTTTTTATAAAGATTAAGACTTTCTATTGTTGGGACTTTAATCTGTTGATAATTATTAATCTCTGCTAAATTAAGGATTTGGTTAAGCAAGTAATCAAAGCTTGCTTGCTCAGCCTGACTTAAATCCTTCATGCCAGTTAAGCGAGTTGGCATTTTGTCTGTCTTTTTAGCTTTAGCAGTTGAATCTGCTACTGTACTTTTTTTTCTAGGCATACTTTATTAATACTGGGGCCAGTAACTTTTGTTAAATAAGGTAATGTTAGTTAGGGGCCAACCTCTAAATAATATTTTACCAATGATAAATGACTTATCGACTGCACCAAAGCTACGAGAATCACGTGAAGCAACACGGTTATCTCCCAAAACATAATACTCTCCTTCTCCTAAATTTATCTTCCAGTCACTATCATTATAGGTTTTGAGATTCTCTGGCAAATACTCTTCCTCTAGCTCTAATCCATTAGGGTGCTCTTGATTATAGATTATAACTTGGCCATCTTTTATTTGTACCCCTTCGTTAGGTAGACCAATTATGCGTTTAATGAAATACTCTTGAGGGTTTTTGGGGTAACGGAAAACAACTACGTGTCCTCGTTGTGGCGCACTAAAACGATAGCTAATTTCATCAACAATTAAATACTGATGATCGTGAAAATTAGGCTCCATTGAAGCCCCTTTAACATAGAAGGGTTGAATTAAGTAGTATCTGACCGGTAATATTATTGCTAAAGAGATGGCAACAACCTTAACCACTTCCCAAACAAAAATAAAAAATTTACGCATAAATATTAGATAAATTTATTTTTATTTCGCTCATTATTTATTAAGTTTAGCAAAATTAAGTCAACTAAGCAAGAATGAATAACTAGCTAATAAACATCGCATCACCATAGCTATAGAAGCGATACTCCTTAGCTATCGCTATTTTATAGGCCTGCTTCATCTTTTCAGTACCTGCTAAAGCTGAGACTAACAAAAATAGGCTTGACTGCGGTAAATGAAAATTCGTTATCAACGCATCTACTAACTGAAATTGATAGCCTGGGTAAATAAAAATATCAGTCCAATAGCTTAGCCCCTCTGCATTCTTATTCTTGTCGACAAGTTTTAGCGCTTGATTTGCTAAAAACTTACTAGCAAGTGACTCTAAAGCTCGACAGCTAGTTGTACCCGTAGCTACTATTCTTTGTCCCGCTTGCTTAGCTTTTACTATCTCAATTAGATCCGCTTTACCTATCTCCACATATTCTTGATGCATTTTGTGATCATTTATGTAGTCGCTTTTAATGGGTGCAAAGGTGCCTAGGCCGACGTGTAAGGTAAGATACTTAACAATAACTCCCTTGTCCTTTAATTGAGTCAAAAGCTTTTTAGTAAAATGGAGTCCTGCTGTTGGCGCAGCTACTGAGGCTTGTTTACTAGGCTTAGCATAGACAGTTTGATATCTTTCCTTATCTTCTTTTTGTGCTTCTAGCCTTTTGATATAAGGTGGCAAAGGAACTTGGCCAATACTATTAATGGTTTCTCTAAATTCCCTGGCTCCTTGATTAAAAACTAATTCAAAAGTAGTCTCACTTAGCTTTGAGATGACTTGGGCTTGGAATTTAGGGGTGATGATAAGATTTGTTTCTAACTGCACCCTTCCCTTTAGTAGACATTCCCAATTTGAACTAGAAGTGCTGTCTTTAATTTTTTTTAACAAAAAAATTTCAACTTTACCTAAGCTTTTCTCTTTATGAGCACTAAGACGGGCAGGTAAAACCTTACTGTCGTTTAACACTAAAACATCTCCAGCTCGAAAATAGTTAGCTAAGTTATAAAAATGGTCATGCCTAAACTCAGGCTCTGATTTATCTACCAATAAAAGACGAGAGTGACTACGCTTATCAGTTGGCTTTTGGGCAATTAATTTTTTAGGCAAAAAGAAGTCGAAGTCTTTGCGCGCTAACTTTTCCATAGTTATCTCTTACTTCGGCTCTAATTTAATTCCTAAATGATTGAGTCCAGCTCCGGTGATTACTCGACCCCGCGGAGACCGATCAAGAAAGCCAATCTGAAGTAGGTAAGGCTCGTAAACATCCTCTATTGTATCAGCTTCTTCACCGGTAGCAGCTGCTAGAGTGTTGAGCCCAACTGGCCCACCTTTAAACTTAAGAGCAATGGTCTCTAAAATTCGACGATCAATTACATCTAAACCTAGACTATCTACTTCCAACAAAGAAAAGGCCTCTTGGCTAGCATTTAAATCAAGTTTACCCTCATTTTTCACTTGGCTATAATCTCTCACCCTCTTTAACAAACGATTAGCAATTCGTGGTGTTCGTCGACTTCGGCTAGCAATTTCAGTTTTTGCTTGTGGATCTATCTCTACCCCTAAAATATTAGCACTGCGACTTATTATTTTTTCCATATCAGCTAACTCATAAAAGTTTAGATGATATGATAAGCCAAATCGGTCTCGTAAAGGTGAGGACAAAAGAGAGGCCAAGGTAGTCGCCCCAACAATAGTAAACTTAGGTAAATCGAGCCTCAATGTTCTAGCACTAGGTCCCTTGCCCATAATAATATCAAGAGCAAAATCTTCCATCGCCGGATACAGGATCTCCTCTACTACTTTTGGTAAGCGATGGATTTCATCAATGAATAATATATCACCAGGCTCAAGATTAGTTAAAATCGCTGCTAAATCTCCGCTCTTTTCAATTGCTGGCCCAGAGGTTACCTTAATCTGAGCGCCTAGCTCATTGGCAATAACATGAGCTAGGGTAGTTTTACCTAAACCCGGAGCACCATAAAGCAAGACATGATCAATTGGTTCTTGCCTTTTTTGAGCTGCTAAAATAGCGATGTTTAGATTCTTTTTAATACGCTCTTGCCCAATGTAATCTTGAAAATTTTTCGGCCTTAAGCTAATCTCAACAGCACCATCTTCTTGCTTTTCTTGAGGGCTAATAATTCGATTTATGTCTGTCATAATGCTCAATTATTTATTAAATTCTAATTCTATTCTACCTGCCTTAACACTTTCAACAAAATCAGGTTCTAGCTCAGACCAACTAAGGAAACGTTGGAGGAATTCAGCCTTATCCTCTTCAGTCATAAATTTCGGCTTTGATAGACTTGACTTAAACGGTAGCAAATTAATTTTGAAGTTACTAGGAGTGTAATCTATCGCTAAAGCTAAACCTTCTTGGGTAGCAGTTGAAAAATATTGGTCAAAGACAAAGTTTCCTAAAGAATAAAAGATTGGTTTACCTTGATAAACCTCCATCCCTTGAACAACGTGAGGGTGGTGGCCAATAATAATATCAACCCCTGCTTCAATTAGCAAATGAGCGATATTTTGTTGATAAATATTAAAGTTATGTTCATATTCATTGCCCCAATGGATGTTTAATATCACTAGATCACTCTCCTTGGTAGCTACTTCTACTAAAGCTTGTGCTAAATCAGCATCAAAATGCTGATAAACCATAGAGAGGCTAATTAAGGCAATCTTAGTGCCTTTAATTTCTAGGTCTGTGCGACTAAATTCATCAACTACGGCATCAGGTGAGCCACTGAAATAATAGCCTAGGTCTGCTAAAATCTCTCTAGTCTCATCAACGCCTCTTTGCCCCTGGTCAAGGAAGTGGTTATTAGCAAGTGCGAAGTAATTGAAATTGAAATCAGCTAAAGCTTCAACATGTTCTGGCAGGAAGGCAAAATCATAAAGATTAATCGGTGGATAATGCTTACCTTCGTAGGTTAAGGCGCCTTCAAAATTAGCGCCAACTATATCTTTGTTGGCAAAAACATTATCATCAGTTTTTAGGTCACCTAGAAGCTCAGCCACTGAGCTTGATTCTAAAATAACCCTTACATGCCGATCAAGCATCATGTCACCAAAGAAAAGAAAGTTAAGCTCCTCAGGTAAAACCTCTTCTTGCTCTTGCCCAAGAGATGAGTCACTTTCTTCATTGTTATTCGTTATTAAACTGGGCGTAGTTTTCCTAATGATAAAAAAGAGACTGTTTAGGACAAGGAGGCAGATGATGATTAAGTTTAATAAACGACTTTTTGACATAACTATTAGTTAAGTTTAAGGATAGGCTTAAAACTTTTACCTTTAAGGTCCCCGATGATGGCTAAGTTGAGTCTCTCATCTTTAAATATCTCCCGCGCTACTTGCCTTAAATCCTCAGCCTCCAACTGCCTTAACTGTTTGAGATATTCTTGCGGACTATAGATTTTATCACGATAAACCAGTTGACGGCCATACCAATTAGCTAAATTATCACTGGCTTCAAGAAAGATTGCCAATTGTCCTTCAGCTATGTCCTTAGCTTTGTTAAGCTCTTGCTCTGGTACTAGATCTTTAGTGAGCTTTTTATACTCTGCTAAAATAATCTTAATAGCTTGAGAAACTTTATCTTTCGGCACTCCAGCCTGAGTTGATAAATAGCCTGAATTTTGATAGAACTCAGTTTCTGTCCGCACTGAATAGGCTAAACCTTGTCTCTCCCTTAGATTAATAAACAAGCGTGAGCTCATCGCTCCCCCTAAAATTGAAGCTAGCAATCTAGTGGCCAGCTCATACTGGTGGTTAACAGGGTAAGCTCTGACTGCTAAAGCTAAAACTGCTTGATCAGTGTTTTTTATTTCTATCATCTCTTGAGGTTGGCTTTGTTTTTCTTCAAGCTCGGCTTGTACGCGATAATGACCGGAAGAAAATTGCTTCAATATATTCTCACCTTGCTTGAGATGCTTGTCTTTAATATCGCCGGTAAGGACAAGGTTAAGGCTTTCAGCTCCATATTGGCTTTGCCAGTAATCAATAAAATCTGCCCGCTTAAACTTTTTGATATTTTCAATAGTACCAATTATGTCCCAGCCTGCAGGAGTATCGCCATAAAGACAATTCTCTAAAATATCTCCTATTTTTATAATTGGGTTGTCTTGATACATTTTTAGCTCTTCAATAATCACTCCTTTTTCTCGCTCTATTTCTTTGTTATCGATTAAAGGATGAAGCATCATATCACTTAAAATCCCCAAAGCCTGCTCTAATTTAGCGCCAGTAGTCTTGATGTAATAGCCCGTATATTCTTTACTGGTAAAAGCATTAAATTGACTACCTAAACTATCAAGGGCGCTAGATAAAGTCAAAGTATCGGGAAAATTCTTACTGCCTTTGAAAAACATATGCTCAAGGAAGTGGGAAATTCCATTATTATGTCGGCGCTCATTTCTTGAGCCTGTTTTAAACATAAAAAGAGCGGTTGCTGTTTTGGCACCCTTTTCTGTCACTGTCAAAAGACGACTAGCATTAGCTAATTTTATTTTTTTATGTGAATTCATATTTGTTATTATACAGAAATATTAATTAACTTATTTTAAATTTACCACAAACTTGCTATAATTTGAAGAGATTTAAATACTAGCTAACCCTTCAATCTATGCACTACACCATCACTAATAAAATCAACTTAATTGGCCAAGAGTCTAAACTCTATAAATTGAGATTGATAAGAGACTTGCCTGATCAAGAAAAACCCCGGGAGAAACTATTAGAGCAAGGGGTAGAAAGGCTAAGCTCAGCTGAACTCTTATCAATCGTCTTTGGTGTGGGCACTAAAAAAGAAGAAGTTTCTAACATGGCTACCCGCTTAATTCGAGAATATGGTGAAAATGGTATTGCCTTCCAAAAAGATCCTCGAGTCATTCACCAAGAATTAGACCTACCTCTGAGCAAAGCCTGCCAAGTAGTCGCCTGCTTTGAGTTAGGTCGCCGTTTTTATCAAAAGAAACCAAGCGGAGCTATCACTATCAGAACTGCCGAGCAAGCCTATGAACTCTTACAAGATATGAATAGCTACAAAAAAGAACAGATTAGAGCGCTTTATCTAAACAATCACTACCAACTAGTCCATGATGAAGTTATCTCTATTGGTACCATTGACGCTACCATCTTGCAAGCACGAGAAGTCTTCCAGCCTGCCTTTGAATACGCTGCCTCAGCTATAATTATTGCCCACAATCATCCCTCTGGAATTCTTACAGCAACTAAAGCTGATACTGGAGTAACTAAGAAGCTTGTTCAGGCAGGGGAATTACTAGGAATCGAAATTCTTGACCACCTTATTATTGGTAATAATAAATTCATTAGTATAATCTAGTTAAACTAAATGAATAGAATCTATTCTCTCACTAAAAAGCTAAACTTATTAGCCGATGAGCTTAGCGTCAAGCAACACTTAAAGCACAAAGACTATTTTGGCTCAATCGCTACTATTATTAGCTTGGTAAGGCAAAATATCAAAGGTGCCAGCCCCGAAACTCTAGAGCAAATTTATGCTGATTTAGAAGAGCTAGAGCAAGATTTAGTTTGGTTACAAAATAATTATCAAATTAAACCTAAAACAAAGAAAAAGAAAATTGCCCCAAATGGTAGGGAGAAAAACCAGTGCTCAAAAATTAGCAAGACCAATAAGCTTAAGAAAAGTGGCCAAGCATAAAGCTCCTTTGCTTTTACAAAACTAAAGAAGAAGAGAAAGAATAGTAATGATAAAAGCGCAAACAAACCTAACTCTGAAGCTACGAGAAGGTAGGAGTTATGGACTGGTTGAGGATAATCATCATCAAAATTGGCCACCTCTTCTAAGTAACCACCACTGCCCACCCCTAAGAGAGGGTGTTTTTTTATTAAATCAAGAGCAATAACTTGTTGCTCACTGCGCTCAGAAATAGAAATATTTTCTAAGCGAGTTTGTGACTGAAAACGAGTGGATACTAAATCTTGGTAGGATGAGCCCAAAAGGATTAAGAACCCAACCGTAAATAATAATAATACAAAAAACCTACCTTTAGTCCACTGATCGCCTAAACGCAGTACTTGGACAACAAATACTACTAGACCAAGCGCTAAGGCTAGCCAAGCTGAGCGAGAAAAAGTAAAAAATAGAGCAGTTAAAAGGACAAAATAAAAGATGAACACTGCTAAAGTGCTATAGACCTTTTTTTGTGAATCAATAATTTTATGCTCAACTAGAAGATAGACACTTAACAAAATAGCAATCACTAAAAGGCCAGCTAAGATGTTAGGGTGATCAAGGCCACCATAGGCTCTAAGCCAACGTCCTGAAGCTGTCTCAATAACTGAAGTACCAGGCAACTGCGGGTCATGAGTAGCTAAACCTAAATACTTGTTAGAAAAGCTATGCTGGCTTAGGAATTGATAAATCCCTAAAGAAGCTTGTAAAAAAGCACTAGCTAAAAAAGCAATAATTATATTTGAGCGCTTGATAAAGCCATTGATAGCTGAGTCAGTAATAGTAAGTTGCTGTAGTAAATAAAAGATTGAAACAGCAAGTAGGGCTACAAAGAATTTATAGAAAGCAAGGCCCTGGTTATTGCTAACAAATATTGACAGCAAATAAAAAGCTAAGAAGGTAAAGATGAAATACCAATGTTTACCTAGTTTTTCAATCTCTCGTCGTCCTAGTAGTTGATAAACTAAATAAGTCAAGAAGGCTAAAATAAAAGGGAGGAAACTTAAATAAAAACTAAGCTCATTATAGTTGTTGCTAGCCGGCACTAAAATTAATTTAGTCTGGAAAGGGAGCAGTAAGACACCGATGATTAAAAAAGTTTCAATTAAACTTCTTAAATATCTCATATTTTTTTATTTCAAATTTTTCTTTAAAATACGGTCGTCTCTCTCGGGAATATAGTTTTAGTATATCATCTGTTATTACTACCCCACTGGAATCACTAACTTGCTTTAACTCCTGGGGGAGTATTTTAAGTTGAATTTTTTTAGCTAGTACCTCCATTTTACTAGGAGTCTTCTTACTGGCCTCAACGCCTTCCTTTAACTCTGGTACCTGGCTGTTTTTTATTAGCCCATTGGCTTGTCTAAACTTTGAAAAAGTATTGTTGCGATCAAATAATAAGTATAAACCTTGAAGCCAATAACGGAAATAAGGGTCACCACCTACTAGTTGCAAATGACTCAAATTTAGAGCATCTTCACTAATATAAAAACTTAAACAAATCTTATCTTGTTTCTTGCCTTTACGTGGCCGGCTAAATAAGAGTTTGGCTAAGCCTGCGCAATAGAGTCGGGTTAGCCAGAGTTGTTTTGATTTACTAATGATAAAAAAATCAATATCGCTTTCATGACGCCAATTATGGTCACCGATGAAATTTGCTGCTGAAACTGTCAATACGCCAGGGAATAAGGCGAACAATTTGGTGAAAAAAAGAGCTTTCTTTATTTTTTGACGAGAATAATTATAGCGTTGCTGTCTAGTAGTAACTATCTCGTCCCTGCCAGAAAGATAATAAAAGCCAAATCTTTCCCTAACGATACCTTGTCTAAGTAATTGCTCTAAATTGTTAATGACTTGTAAATAAGTGCTCTTCTCCTCTTGGTATTGAAATACTTCCCAAGCGGTTAAAGGGTAGTCAAATAAATCCAAAAAAATTACTGGCTCTAAACAACTTTCTAATTGTTTCTGACTACTAGTCATCATCTAAATTAGGTTTATCTAATTTATCAACTTCAAAATCTGACTTAACTCCAGTAATTCTAGTAACATCTTTATCAATCTTGTTCAGCTCTTTGTAGGCATTATTATAATGATTAACGGTTGTCCCTAAACTAGAGCCCAGCTTCCTGAAAAATTCATCATATTTGAGCAAGTGTCGACCTAGCTTCTCAATATTAGCAGTGATTTCTTTCGCTCTCTCTTCTATCTCCATTGCCTTTAGCCCTTGAAGTACAGTTTGTAGGTAAGCTAGGAAGGAGACTGGTGATACTATAACCACTTTCTTTTCCCTAAAAGCGTACTCAATTAAATCACGAGCATTAACTCCTTTACTAACATCATTAACTAAGAGATCATAGTAAATTGACTCTGAAGGGATGAACATAAAGGCAAAATCCATCGTACCCCTTTCTGGTAAAACGTATTTAGCGGTTTCATTAATTCTTAGTTTAATGTCTTGGCGAAAAGCAGTTTGCAGTTTAGCCCTTTCAGCTGGATTAGTCTCAGCAATTAAGCGTTCATAATTCTCTAAAGAAAACTTAGCATCAATTGGCACTAGCTTTCCTTTTACAAAAACAACAGCATCAACAATTAAATCTTTGCCACTTAAATCATCTTTGCCCAAATTATACTGCATTAAATATTGCTTGGGTGGCAAAACATTACTCAAAGTCTCCTCTAAAAAATACTCCCCCAAAACACCACGTTGCTTAGGATTCTTTAATATATCTTGTAAATTCTGTAGTTGCTGAGAAAAATTAATAACTTGCTTATTAGTCTCATCAAGCTTAGTCAGCTTTTCCGTAACATTAGTTATCAGCCGAGCTGATTGACCATGTATTTCTTGAGCTAGCTTAGCAGTTTCCTTAAACTGAGACTGACTGGCTTGATGAGTCTGAGCCAATTTCTTATCAAGCTCAGTTCGCAGATTACTGTTTTGCTCAGATAAACTCTTTACCTTATCAGAGAGATTATTAATCCGCTCCAGTAAAGTTAGCAACTTATTACTACTACTAGTTAGGTCGCTTTTGTAGAACTGGAAAACTAAAGCCAGTAAAATTAAAGTGATGACACTAAGAAATATTATTGTTCCAATTGTCATAGTTTTTTAATTAGCTAATTTTTAGACCCAAGTAACACCAGCAGTCTTATCAGCACCGTCTTTAAAGCGCATAATCCTCACTCCTTGAGTAGCTCTGCCTAATAAGTTAACTGACTTAAAAGGTGTTCTAATTACTTGTCCCTTTTGTGATATTATTACCAAGTCTCTGCCTGTCATGCTGTCGGCATTAACCAAAAAGGCATTAACAATCTTGCCAGTCTTGTCGGTAATTTTAGCAGTCTTAATTCCTGATCCACCCCTACCTTGAACTTTATAGGCACTAAAGCTTGTCCTTTTTCCGTAGCCATTTTCCATAATAGTGAGGATCTGATAATTCCTCTTCTTTTCTTTATCAGTTTTAGCTACTCCCATTCCAATCACTTTGTCAGGAGCGCTAAGGCGGATACCGATCACTCCACTAGCAGTTCGTCCAGTTGGTCTAACATCTTTTTCTTTAAACCTAATTGCTTGTCCTAATTCTGTTACCAATTGAATTTCATCATTGCCAGTACTTGGCTTAACCCAACTTAAACGATCATTTTCTTTAATTTTGATCGCGATCAAACCATTTTTTTGTAGATTTTTGAAAGCAGTTAATTCTACTTTCTTGACCATACCGCGTTCAGTCGCAAAAAATAGATACTTACTAGTTAGAGTCTTATCAAAAGGTAAAATAGATGAGACTTCCTCACCACTAAGAAGCTGAAGGAAGTTTACCACTGGAGTTCCTTTAGCAATACGAGAGGAGGGTGGAATCTCATAGGCCCGTAACTGGAAGACTCTACCTTTGGTGGTAAAGAACAAGATTGTATTATGAGTCAGGCTAGAGAACATTAATTGAACCGCGTCTTCTTCTTTGGTACTCAAGCCAATTACCCCCTTACCACCGCGAGCCTGGACTTTGAAAACATCTGGCTCCATTCTTTTAATATAGCCATCTCTTGTCATCATGATTACTGTTTCCTCATTAGGCACTAAATCTTCCATGCTAAAATCTCCCACTGCTCCTGCTACTACACTAGTCCTGCGCTTATCACTATACTTGTCGCTTAGCTCTTTAAGCTCAGTCTTTACCACTCCTCTAATCTTCTTTACCGATGCTAAAATCTTTTCTTGGGCACTAATAAACTTGAGCCTGTCCTTTAATTCAGTTTCGATTTTGAGACTTTCTAGATTAGCTAAGCTTTGTAGCCTCATCTCTAAAATCGCTACTGCTTGGCGCTCAGAGAGCTTGAATTTCTTTATTAAATTGGCTTTAGCTACTTCTTTATCTTTTGAAGCCTTAATTGTTTTAATAACAGCGTCAATATGGGTAAGGGCTATCATCAAGCCCTTCAAAATATGAGCCCTTTCTTTAGCTCGATCCAATTCATATTGAGTCCTACGCTTAACTATCTCTTCTCGGTGTTTAATGTATTCCTCTAAAATCATCTTCAAAGTCAAAATACGAGGC
>CAYQEI010000008.1:11342-27970 GCA_964416495.1 uncultured Gammaproteobacteria bacterium | reverse complement strand
TAGATATTAGTAAAACAAAGGTGAGTCAAATTAAGTACGTGATTGAAAAAGATCAACTTAACTTTATTATTTCACCTGAAGATTCTTGGTTTAAAGCTAGTGATGTTAGCTCAAGAGCGAGTGGCTTTCTCTATGATTTAATTATTAGTTTTGGAGCCAATGACTTAGAGTCACTAGGTGATATCTATGATCACAATGTTGAATTTTTCTACAACACCCCCATTATTAACATCTCTAATCGATCTAGTAATGAAAACTTTGGTCAGATTAATTTAGTTAACATTAATTCCTCCTCAATTTCAGAAATGGTATATAACTTAATTAATGAAGGCGCTGACTCTAACTCATTTGATGCTGATATCGCTACCAACTTATTGGCTGGCATTATTTTATCAACTGAAAATTTCAAAATTGGTAAGATTAGTCCACAAACACTATTAATAACTTCACAATTGATAAATTATGGGGGTAGGAGGGAAGAAATAATCAAAAAACTTCACTACACTCATCAGATAGGTGATCTAAAAGTTTGGGGGCAGCTTTTACAAAACCTAAAGATTGAAAAAAATAAATTAGCTTGGGCAGAAATCAACCGTAGCAATTTACCTAATCATCAATTACAACTCCAACCATTAAAGAAACTGATTAATGACTTAATTTCGTCTCTAAATGATGTAAATTTAGTGCTTTTAGTGGTTAAGGATAAGGAGGAAAATGAAATATTTCTTTTATCTTTAAAAAATGAAAATGTTATCCCCTATCTTGAAAAATATTCACCTCAACTCAAAGCTGGCTTTGCTACAGCCTTGAGCACTGACTCTATTCCTGAAATAATTGACTACATTAATAATCAAGCTGAGGCATTGATTAATTAATTTGAGAATGTTATAAAAGAAGGTAATGGTAATTGCAGGCGCCTATAGCTCAGGAGGTAAGAGTGCTGCTCTTATAAAGCAGAGGTCGATGGTTCGAGTCCATCTAGGCGCACACAAGAATTATCAGGGCTCGTAGCTCAGTTGGTTAGAGCGCCACGTTGACATCGTGGAGGTCTGCAGTTCGAATCTGCACGAGCCCACAACTTCACAAATCTATTTCTAGTTTACAATTATCCAAAAAATTGATAAATTATAAGTATAAATTATAATTTTTTTTATTATGTCCACCAGTCCAAGTAAGGCTAGCGATTCATTAACTAATTCTGAAGAGTCAGGCCTAAGCTATTGGCTTAACTCTGAAGAAGCTGAAGAAGAAGGTCAGCTAGCAATTGACGTTTATGAAAATGATAAACAAATAATTGTTGTTTCAACAATAGCTGGGGCTAAACCGGAGAATATAAAAATATCTTTACATAATGATCTATTAATTATTAAAGGGAGAAGAGAGAATAAAGCAAAAGATAAAGATATTGATTATCTTTTCCAGGAATGCTATTGGGGCCCCTTTTCTAGATCAATTATTCTGCCCGCTCAAGTTGATGCTAAAAAGGTAGAAGCAGAAATTGAAAATGGAGTTTTAACAATCACTTTGCTTAAAGAAAAAACCGAGAAAATAAAAGTAGTTCTCAAGGATTAGATTTTGACTCAGGAATTTATGTTTAAAAAAAATAAGGCTTTAATAATAATTTCTTTATCAGTTTTCTTATTGGTATTGATAAGTGCATTATTGGCCTTTTTTTATTACTCCAGTGCCTATCGCTACAAACTACTCCCTAAAACCTACCTAGGTAGCTTAGATCTCTCGGTGCTTAATAAGACTGAATTATTAGCTAAGCTAGATACTGCTGAGGAAGAGTTTAGAGATAATGGGCTTAACTTCTCCTATCAAAATGAAATTATTAATCTAGACCTTGGGCTTAAATATGATGATCCTGACATCCCTAACAAAAATCTTAAATACGCTGACTCAATAATTTACTATAAATCTTCTACTGTTGAGAAAATATTAGCTCAACAAAACTTCTTTAATTTTATAAAGGCCGTACTTAACAAAAATTATCGTAACCAAAACTATTTTGATGTTTCCTACTCACTTGAAACTTTAACTACTTGGCTTTATGATAATTTTCCAGTTGCAGAGATTGAAGCAGAGAATGCATACTATACCATTTCTGAAAGTGGAGACTTAGTCAGTAATCCAGAAAAGATTGGTAAAGAAATTAACTTAGATTTAATTAGTATTGATATTGATAAAGCTTTAACTAGTTTAAGTAGTGATACTATTTATATTAAAACAAAATCAAAGTATCCCAATATTAGTGAGGTAGAATTAAATAGTCATAAAGATGCTTTTCATAGCATAATAAGCCAAAATGATTTTTCCGTCTTTTTTATTGATGAAGAGGCAAAGCTAAATCAAGAAAAAATATTTCCAATCCCCAGTGAAGAGCTTATTACCTGGCTAGACCTTGAGCAATATAATAATAATTACAGATTAAGGCTTAACAAAATTAGATTAGAAAGCTACCTCAATGATGAGGTGGCTGATGAGATTAATAAAGAAATGATTTTGCCTCGTTTTGAGCTCCAGGGTGACAAGGTTAGTAGTTGGCAAGTAGGTAAAAATGGTCAAGAAATAGATCTAGACCAAACAATTAATAATATTCAAACATCATTAGATAATAAATTAGATAAAGCTGAGATTGCTGTCCAAATCTTAGATGTTTCTGATTTTAGCTTAGAGAACGATTTCAAAATCCAAGACTTAATTGGTAGTGGTGTTTCTGACTTTGCTGGTTCACCAGTAAATAGACGTCATAACATTAAGGTTGGTGCAGATGCTATTCATGGTTTGTTAATTAAACCTGGAGGTGAGTTTTCCTTAGTTGAGACTCTAGGAGAAATAGATGCTGCTAGTGGCTATTTGCCCGAATTAGTAATTAAAGGTGACAAGACTATTCCTGAATACGGAGGTGGTCTGTGTCAAGTTGCAACTAGTATTTTTAGGTCTGCTCTTGATACTGGCCTACCAATAACTGAACGTCGCAATCATTCCTATCGCGTTAGTTATTATGAGCCAGCTGGGATGGATGCTAGCGTTTATGATCCTTGGCCAGATGTAAAATTTATTAATGACACCGAAAACTATATTCTAATTCAATCCCGGATTGAAGGCGATTTATTATATTTTGACTTCTGGGGCACAACTGATGGCCGTGTCGCTACAACTACTAAACCTGTGATTTATAATATAGTTGCGCCACCACCTGCAAAACTAATTGAAACTGATGAATTAGCACCAGGAGTAAAAAAATGTACCGAGAGCGCTCACTATGGAGCTGATGCCTATTTTGATTATACTGTTAACTACCCAGCTAGTGAAAACAGTACCTCTACTATAAAGACAGTGCGGTTTAATTCTCACTATGTCCCTTGGCAGGAGGTGTGTTTAATTGGAAGAAGTAATGAGGTAGACGAAAATGAGAATGAGGAGGAATTAGACGCCCCTATTGAAGAAGAGGAAGAGACACTTGAATAATTTATTCAGCCAATTCTCCTTCAATTACTTTTTTATCATCATCAAGCGGTGACGCTTGATTTTTTTTCTTGAAAACAACTACCTGTTGGATTGCTGTTATTAAAGTTACGGTAAACCAGTATAAAGTTAAACCACCAGGAAGGGATAGGCCAATAAATACTGTCATTACTGGCATGATAAAAAGCATCTGCTTATTCATTATTGCCATCATACTCTCATCCTTTGAACCTGGTGTCTTAAAGCTCGGCTTTCTAGTTGATAACATTTTGGCTTGCCAGAATTGAGCTAAGCCAGCTAATACTGCTAAATAAACATTAGGGCTTCCTAAATCAATTAATCCTAAAGTAACTGTATTAATTGTTTCTGGCCTACTAATAAAAGGGTAGACTAGGTTTAGGTTGTTTTCGATGCCAGTCCTAAATATCCTAAAAACTGACCACAAGAAGGGCAATTGAATTAATAATGGCAAACAAGAAGAGAAGGGATTAATTTTATTTTCCCGATATAGCTCCATTTGCTTCTGGCTCTGCACTAATTTATCATCTTTATACTTATTTTTAATCTCTTCAAGCTTGGGTTGTAAGTCTTGTAATGCTTTTTGGGATTTAATTGACTTTGACCCTAGAGGCCAAAAAATTAGCTTAATTATTACTGTTAATAAGATTACAGCAACACCAAAATCATTAAAAGGAGTGACTTTATAGAGAAAAACTAATAAATTTAAAACTGGTTGATAAAATAGAGTAGTAAAAATTTGTGACATATTTTTATTTTACTGGATCATAGCCACCTTTATTCCAAGGATTACAGCGCAAAATGCGCCACATTGATTTAATTACTCCCTTAATTGGGCCGTATTTTTCAATTGCCTCCTTACTATACTGGGAACAAGTTGGGCTAAAACGACAAAATCCATGTGGATATAGTGATTTTAGTGGTCCATGATCAAAAGATAGAGTTTTTTGATAAAAATTTATTATGTTAATTAATATTTTTTTTATTATGTTAGAAATGTAGAACATAATTAGAACTTTACTTTCTCAAAAAGATAATCTAATTTCTTTTTAAATTCAGCTGTTTCTAGTTGTAGTGCTTCCGGTAACACTATTATCACTACATCTTTATTTTTACCAGAGAGAAGATCGTTTTTGAGTCTCTCTTGTAAATAGCTTTTAATTATTCGCTTTATTTTATTCCTAACAACCGCTGATTTGCTTACCTTATTACTAACTATAACAGCTGCTCGTAAATAAGATAAGTCATTATCAATAAACTTCAATCCTAGCTCTGGACAATAAAAAGAATAACCGTTTTTAAAAATTCGGTCAAAATCTTTTTTAAGGTGTATTCTGTTTTTCTTTTTCAACATTTATAAAGTCAAAATTTATTTGCTCAATCTCTTTCTACCCTTATCACGTCTATCTTTAAGCACCTTTCTTCCATCTTTGGTTTCCATTCGACTCATAAATCCATGCTTCTTTTTAGCCTTTATTTTACTTGGCTGAAATGTTCTTTTTGGCATATTTCTTTATTAATAATTCTCTGTTTACAATATCATTAAAAATATTGGACGTCAATTGTGGACTTTTTAGTGTTATCCACTTTTTATTCACATATTTTTCACAAAAATGTTGCTTGTGGAAAAGATTTATTTTACCTATAATTAAAAAGCATAAAATTTATTTATTTATTATATTTAGTATATGAATAAAGATCAGATTTGGAAATCAGTTTTAGGTGAAATGGAGGTTACTCTTTCTAGAGCCCATTTTGTTACTTGGTTTAAAGATACTTTTATTTCATCTATTGAAAATGACAAGATAATTTTATGCGTTCCTAATGCTTTTGTAAAAAAATGGCTAGAAGAGAAGTACAACAAAAATATTATCTCTGCTTTACAAAATGTTACTAAGCTAAAAATTAACGATATAATTTATAAAATAGAGCTTAGGAAGGATTCTGAATTGTTAGTAAAAGAAAAGGAAAATAAAGCAGACATCTTTACAGTTAAGGATCAACCAAAAATGACCGCTAAGCCAATTGGTAATAAACACGGCCTAAACCCTAAATACACTCTTGATAGTTTTGTAGTTGGTCGAGGCAATGAATTGGCTCACGCCGCTTGTTTAGCGGTTATAAAAAATTTAGGTAAATCATACAACCCCTTATTTATTTATGGAGGGGTTGGTTTAGGTAAAACTCACTTAATGCAAGCGGTGGGCAATGCTGTAACTGCCTATACTAATAAAGTTTTATATACCACTAGTGAAAAGTTTACCAACAGTTACATTCAGGCAGTTACTAGTGGTAAAGCTAAGGAATTTAAAAATCTATACCGTAATGTTGATTTATTATTAGTTGATGATATTCAGTTTATGGGAGGTAAAGATGGTACCCAAGAAGAATTTTTTCATACCTTTAACGAGCTACAACAAAATGATAAACAAATTATTCTCACCTCAGATCGCCCACCTAAGTCTATCCCAGCAATAGAAAAACGCCTTATTTCTCGCTTTGAGTCTGGTATGGTGGCTGACATTGGTAAACCCGATATTGAAACTAAATTTATAATTTTAGAGAAAAAGGCTCAAGAAAAAAACTTTACATTAGATAAGGATGTTTTAACTTATATTGTAAATAATATAAAAAATAACATTAGAGAATTAGAGGGTGCTTTAAACAAGGTTATTGCTTATCATCAATTAAAAAATATTGAGCCCACTGTTGATACTGTTAAAGAGGTTTTGAGTGATTTTATTTCCGATATTCAGGAAAGATCGATGTCACCACAAGATATTATTAATATAGTTTCCCACTTTTATAATATCAACGCTAAAGATTTAATTAGTAGTAGCAGGAAAAAGGAATTAGTAACCCCTCGGCAAATTTCTATTTATTTAATTAGAGAAGAGTTGGGGTCCTCTTACCCTGCAATAGGTAATGAATTAGGTGGCCGAGATCACACTACTGCCATGCATGCGTATAATAAAATAAGTAAGGAAATAAAAGAGTTAAATAATGAAAGATTGAAGCAAGAAATTAACTCTATTAAACAATTATTTAACCAATCCTTTTAATAAACTGTTAATTACCCTGTTTAAAAATTATTAATTAAGTGTTAACTAAATTTAATAAGATGTTAATAAGTCTGACTAATAAAACTAATAAACAACTTGTTAAAAATTATTACCCAAAATATCACTAGGCTTGTTAACAACAAAAGAAGGGTTTTAACTAATAAATATTATTACTTTACTAAATTAACATGATTTATTAACAGCCTTATTACTATTATTAATATATAATATATAAATATATAATAATATAGAGAGCTTATGAAATTTATATCAATACAAAATAATTTAAAAAAAGGATTGAATATAGTTGGTAATGCAACTACAAAAAATATTAACTTACCAATCTTAAACAACATCCTAATAAAAGCTAGCGCTGGTAAAATTGAATTTACTAGAACTAATTTAGAAATAGGAATTCATTGTGTCATTAATGGAAAAGTCGAAGAAGAAGGGGAATTTACCGTTAACTCAAGGTTGATTAATGATTATATTAATTTATTAAATACAGAAGATAAAGTTGAAATAGAAAAAAAGGCAAAAGAATTGAGAATTAAAAGTGCTAATTACAAAACAGTGATAAAGGGAGAGGAGGCTAAAGAATTTCCCTTGATCCCAACTATTAATGATACCTTAACTCTTGAGTTAGACGTATTTGAACTCAAAGACTCACTCACACAAGTTTTATTTTCAGCTGCTAGCTCAGAAAACAGAATAGAGTTAAGTGGAGTTTTGTTTAATATTAAAGAAAAGCAACTCTACCTTGCATCAACTGATAGCTATCGCCTAGCTGAAAAAAAGGTTTCTATTAAAAACATTAAAAATGGTGAAAAAATAGAAAAGGATATTATAGTACCAGCAAAGACTATTAGCGAATTATTAAGAATATTAAACAGCTCTAATTTAACTGAAGAAAAGGATGATAATATCGAAGTAAAGATTAGTGATAATCAAATTTTGTTTAATTTTAATTCAATTAGTTTAATTTCTAGACTAATTAATGGGCGTTACCCTGATTACGAGCAAATCATTCCAAAGAATAATAAAACTAAAGCAATAATTGATAAAAATGAATTAATAAGAGCGGTTAAGGCTGTTTCTCTTTTTTCAAAAACTGGAATTAATGACATTACGATTAATTTTTATAAAAACAAAACCCAGTTGTCATCATTTTCAGGTGCAACTGGTGAGAGTTTGGTAGAGCTAAGCAATAAGCTAGAGGGAGAGGAGAATGAAATTACAGTAAATTATCGTTACTTATTAGATGGTTTGTCTAATTTAGATGGTGATCGCGTTATTATTGAAATATTAAGTAATAATACCCCTTGTTTAGTAAAATCGGAGAAAAGTGATGATTTTATTTATATAATTATGCCGATAAAGCAATAAACTACCAATAATATTGGTAGTTTTTTTGGGTGCCTATCGGGAATCGAACCCGAGATAACAGGACCACAACCTGCTGTGTTACCTCTACACCATAGGCACCATATAAGTACGCCCAGAGGGAATCGAACCCCCATAACTAGCTTAGAAGGCTAGTGTTCTATCCATTGAACTATGGGCGCAAGTTGAATTCTTGTCTTATATTAATTTAATCCAACCTTATTGTCAAACTTTAACTAAATTAAATTGTACCTATAGTATAGATTAAAAATGATAAATTTACTATAATAAAATAGTAAAATTGATTATGAAAAGAAAAGTTATACAAACAAAAAAACAGGAATCATGGCGCAATCAGACAGTACGGAGTAGTTATGGTAGTAAAAAAGGAAAAAAGAAGCCAATATTAAATAAAAGAAAACTACTTCTCTATTTTTTTTATTTAGCCATTGTAATGACTGTTGTTTTATTTATCGTTATTGCTGTAGTAGCTAGGGATTTGCCTAATCCAAACCAATTATTAGACAGAGAGATTACGGAAAGCACCAAAATCTATGATCGTAGTGGTGAAAATATACTTTATGAAATTCACGGCGATGAAAAAAGAACATTAATTTCTTTGTCAGACCTACCTGACCATGTAAAATATGCTTCAATTTCGATTGAAGATAAAAATTTTTTTAATCATGGTGGATTTAGTGTGTGGGCGATTTTTAGGACAGCGGTTACTAATGTTTTATACAAAAGAAGAGCTGGGGGATCAACCCTAACGCAGCAATTTATTAAAAATGCAGTTTTGACACCAGAAAAGAAGTTGAGTAGAAAAATTAAGGAAGTGGTAATGGCCTACAAGCTCGAGAAGAAATTTAGCAAAGACGAGATATTGCAGATGTATTTAAATGAAATACCCTATGGTTCAAATGCTTACGGAATTGAAGCTGCTAGTTTAAAATATTTTAACAAGCATGCTAAAGATATTAGTATCGCCGAATCAGCTCTTTTAGCTGCCTTAGTACAATCGCCTTCACGCTATTCTCCATATGGCCCCAATAAAGATTTGTTATTAGGCCGGAAGGATTACATCATCAAGTTGATGGCTGACCAAGGCTATATTGATAAAGATCAGGTTGAGGAAGCCCAAGCAGAAGAAATCATATTTGCTGGCCCAGAAACAAATATTACCGCTCCTCACTTTGTGATGTATATAAAGAGTATATTAGCGGAAAAGTATGGTGAGAAAGTAGTTGAGCAAGGAGGTCTCCAAATCTATACCACTCTAGATGTTTATAAACAAAAAATAGCAGAGGAGGTAATAAAAGAAAAAACAGAAAATTATTTAGAAAAATACAATGCTAATAATGCTTCCCTGGTGTCTCTTGACCCTAAAACTGGAGAAATTTTAGCAATGGTGGGATCAAGAAATTATTTTGATGTTGATATTGATGGACAAGTAAATGTTGCCACTCGACCAAGGCAACCAGGTTCGTCCTTTAAACCAATAGTTTATGCCAACTTATTTACCAAAGGCTATACTCCAGAAACAATTATCTACGATGTTGAAACCAATTTTTCTAACAGCAGTGAACCCTATATTCCTAGAAATTACACTCTTCAAGAAAGTGGTCCAGTTAGTATTAGAAAAGCTTTAGCTGGCTCATTAAATATACCAGCAGTAAAAGCACTTTATTTAGCAGGGATTGATGATACTCTTGATTTAGCTGAGAAGGCTGGTTATAGTACTCTTTACCCTCGTGACAATTTTGGTTTAGCTTTAGTTTTGGGTGGAGCTGAGGTTGCTTTATTAGAGCACACTAATGCCTTTAGCATGTTTGCCCGTGATGGTAAAGTTCATGATATTGTAAGCATCTTGAAGGTGGTTGATAAAAAGGGTGAAGTGTTGGAAGAAAATAAATCAGATGAAAGAGAGGTAATAGAGCCACAAATAAGCCGAATGATAAATGAGGTTTTAAGTGATAATTCAGCCCGTGCCTTTATGTTTGGTTTAAATAACAGCTTAACCTTAAAAAATCGACCAGCTGGTGTCAAAACTGGCACTACCAATGAGTTTAGAGATGCTTGGACCGTGGGCTACACCCCCTCTTTAGTAACAGGAGTTTGGGTTGGTAATACTAATAATGACAAAATGAATCGTGGCTCAGACGGTAGTATTTTAGCTGCTCCAATTTGGAAAGATTACATGGATCGAGTTTTAGGTGATACTCCAGTGGAAGAATTCAAAAAACCAGATTATTATACTAGTAATAAGGATATAATAGATGGCAAGCAAGAAGAAATGGAAATTTTGATTGATAAATCTACTGGTCAATTAGCTAATAATAATACTCTAAGTGAAAATTTAGAGAGCATAAAAGCAATTGATCATCATTCAATCTTATTTTATGTTGATAAAGAAAGCCCTCTAGGAGATGCACCTGAGAATCCAGAGAATGACCCTCAATTTAAAAACTGGGAAGAAGGAGTAATAAAATGGGCTGAGAAGAATTCAACTACCACCCAATTATTAAAAGATTTTGAAAATTTTCATAACCCAGAAAACCTGCCTAGCGTAGAAATTATTAATCCTAGTGATAATCAAGAGGTAAGTAGTAACAGCTTAATAGTAGAAATTAGTGCTGACGCTAAGCGTGGCATTAGTAGTATTACTTATTTAATTAATGGTAATATTTGGTACCAAGGGGGGGCTAGTGACCAACTAATTGATCAGGCGCTACCACCGCTTAGCACTGGCTTCCATGCTCTTAGTGTCAGAGTTTGCGATGATGTTAACAATTGCAGTGAGGATACAGTTAATTTTAATCTCAAAAGTAGTACTCAAACTAATGGGGGCACTAGTTCGGTGGAAATAAATTCGCCTACCACTGGCACCGCCTTAAATGAAATAGACTTTCCTCTTTCGATTGATATCGGCTTAACTAATATTGAAAACATATCTCAACTATTAGTATTTGCTACCCATAAAGACAGTGGTCAAGTTCAGTTGCTAGCAGATGAAAAAAAGATAAACTCTACTAACAATACTATAGAGTGGCTAAATTATCCAAGTGAATCAGGTCAATATATTATTTATGCTGAAATTAAGACTTGGGAAGGAGAGGTTATAAAAAGTGGTGACATTGTCAGCTCCATTTCTTAAATTTAATAAGAAATATTATTATTAATTTTAATTAATTAATTTTATGATAAACAAATCTGAATTTAAAGTTGCTTATCTAAGCATGGAAATAGCCCTTGAGTCAGACATAAAAACCTATTCAGGCGGCCTTGGTGTTTTAGCTGGAGATATTCTTAAGTCTGCTGCTAAACAAAACCTACCAATAATTGGCATGACTATGCTTAGTCGCCATGGTTATTTTGACCAAATTATTAATCAACATGGAGAACAAGAAGTAGCAGAAACTGTTAACTATAATTTTGATAAAATTAAGAGAATTGAGGAGAAGGTACAAATAAAAATAGAGCAAGATGATTTAGTAGTGGGAGCTTGGGTTTACTACCTGAAACAACATAATGGAAAGAAATCTCCCATCTATTTACTTGATACTGACTTTCCAGAAAATAAAAAAGAATATAGGCACTTAACTGATCATCTCTATGGAAGTGATAAAAAATACCGCTTGTTACAAGAAATAATTTTAGGTCGAGCTAGTTATTTATTGTTAAAAAAATTGGGCTATCAATTAGAGAAATTACATTTAAACGAAGGTCATGCTAGCTTTGTTACCATTGCTAAGTATTTAGATATAGAAAATAAAACTGAAGCAGAAAAAATTAAGACAGTGAAAGATACCTGTGTTTTTACTACTCATTCCCCAATAAAAGAAGTTAATGATATTTTTGATATAAAAGATGTTATTAAATATCAACCCGATTTCCCACAAATAAAAGATATCAGTAAAGGAAAATCTAAGGTAAATATGAATGAGCTGGGCATGAGTTTGAGTGGTTATATTAATAGTGTTGCCAAAGAGCATAGAAAGACTAGCCTGAAAATCTATTCTCCCCACCCAATCAGAAATATTACCAATGGTGTTAATTTAGAAGAGTGGCTTAGCGATGAGAAAAGGGCTCTATATGATAAGTATATTTCTAATTGGGACAGGGATAATAAAAAACTAAAGCTTGCTAAAAAAATACCTTATCAGGAGATAGATCGGGCTCATAAAAAAGACAAGAAAAAATTAATTAATTTTATTAATAAAAGAGAGAAAGTTAGTTTCAAAGAAAACATATTTACCATTGGCTTTGCTCGTCGCTTTACCGCCTACAAGCAACCCGACTTAATATTAAGGGATTTAGACTCTTTAATTAAAGTACAAGAGAGAGTTGGTAAAATACAAATTATCTATGCTGGTAAAGCTCATCCTAACGATGATATTGGTAAAAAATTAATTGCTAAAGTTAATCAAAAAATTAGAGAAAATCAAAGTAAGATTAGTTTGGTGTTTTTAGCAGGTTATGACATGGATATGGCTAAGCTATTAATACCTGGAGTAGATCTCTGGCTCAACAACCCTATTCCACCCAATGAAGCTTCAGGCACTAGTGGAATGAAGGCAGCAGCTAATGGAGTGCCTCAGCTTAGCACCTATGATGGTTGGTGGTGTGAGGGTTATCGGAAAAATAAAACTGGTTGGCTGATAGGGAATAAAAAAAATCGTTTTAAACAAAACGATAATAAAGAATTATTGAAGCGCTTGGAAAAAGATATAATTCCAACTTACTATCAGCAACCAGCAAAATGGCTAAAAATAAGTAGAGATACGATAGCCTACAATGCCAGCTACTTTAATACAGAAAGAGTGGTAAAGGAGTATTGGCAAAAAGCCTATAAATTTAAGTTAAATAGCTAACTAAGCATTTTCAATTAAACGTAAGACTTCTTCTGTCTTTTCTTCGACTAGATCCTCATTATTAGCTTCTAGATTTAAGCGAACTTTTTCTTCGGTATTTGAACCTCTAACATTAAACCAATAATCATCGAGCTCTACACTAATACCGTCTAATTTACTTATCTTAGCATCAGCAAAGACTTCTTCGATTTTATTAAAGACCGCCTCTTTATCTTTAACTTCACGATTTATTTCACCAGAATGAAAATATTTTTTATATTTCTTTAAATGTAGGGAAACAGGCTCATTCTGTTTGGAAAAATAGGCAAGCAACTTCAAAATTATTATACTAGGGTATTCAAAACAGCCATAAGGATAGTTGAGATAGAAGTGCCCAGAAGATTCGCCAGCAAAATAAATATCTTCTTTAATCATCTGCTCTTTAATTAACGAATGTCCTACTCGCGTTACCACCGCCTCGCCACCAAACTCTTCAATTAAATCAGCTGTAATTTTTCCTGGTCTAACATCATAGCCAATTTTGGCTCCTGGTTTTTCTTCCAGAAATATCTTTGATAATAGGCCACGTAAAATTGCTGGATTTACAATCTCACCAGTCTCATCTAAGAAAAAAACTCTATCACCATCACCATCAGTAGCTATTCCTAGATCAGCTTGCTGACCACGCATCATTTTTTGTAATTGAGCTAGATTCTCTGGCTTAAGTGGATCAGCTTCATGAGCTGGGAAAGTGCCATCTAAATTGAAATTAATTTTACTCAATCTTGTGTTCCTTAAATTATCAAAAATTCTGCCTAAATAAAGAGCACCCATACTGTTGGCAGGATCAGCAGCTATTCGTAAAGGTTTGATTAAGTTTGTATCAACATTTTGAAAAGCAAAATCAGTCTCTTCCCTTAAAGCATTATTTATAGTCCTAATCTCACCCATTTTGGTAGCTGGTAAGAATTTATTTTCTAATATCTTTTCTTTAAGGAATTGTATTCCAGTTTCGCCACTAACAGGCTCACCTTTAGCCCTTACTATTTTGAAGCCATTCCATTCTTTTGGGTTATGTGATGCTGAGACAATAATACCACCATCTAAATTATTTTTTCCAACTGCAAAATAAAAAGTTGGAGTTGCTGCTAAATCTAAATCATAGACATTAGCACCAGCAGTGATAAGACCCCTAATTAGGTTGTCTTTGAGCATTGGTGAAGATAGGCGCATATCGCGTGCTACCGCCAGATTTAGGGGTTTATCAGGCTGATAATCACTATCTTGCTTACGTAAAGCGACAAAGGCTTGCCCTAACAGGAAGGCGAGCTCATTATCGAAATCTTGCCCATAGATACCGCGGATATCATAGGCTTTAAATATTTTTGGATTTATTGGTAACATAAATTAAGGCAGCTCCCCAACCTAGCGAGATTATTGCTAAGTTAATTAGCCAGCTAAGTTTGGGTACTGATATTAAGAATGAAGTGATAATTATCCCACAAAAGAGTGGCCAAAATTGGTTATGATAATTAACTTTAATAATTTTTTTTAAGATGAAGTCGCCAGCAATTATAGCGGTAAATACTTTGGCGATAAAAATAAAACTGAGCCAGAAAGATAAAAGAATAAGAGCCAGTGGTAAGCCAATTATAGTGAGTGCACTCAAGATGGTAAGTGGTGGGATGATAAGAAAGCTCAGTAAGCCCCAGAGAAGAGATGGTAATGGCTTTTTATTAGCACTGGTAAGAACTTTGCTGTTAAACTTTGGAATAACTGTAATCATAATTAAACCAATAAACAATAGAGACAGAATAGAGAATAATCTTTTCCACCACCAATAAGAAGCTCCCTTTGTATAAGCCATAAATTCAGAGCCATTCACTTCACCAATTATCTGGCCATCATTTTGGATTTCAAAGTTTTTTCGGTACTGATAGTCTAAATTTCCTTCAATTTTGGCTGATCTATCTAGAACAAAGCTACCTGAGCGGTCATTGTAGAGCTTGAGATTAAGGTTTCCACCCACAAGTGGAGCAAAGATGACATCCTGGCTAGACAGGTTTAAATTACCCAAAATATCGCCTTTTATGTTAGTAGAAACTCCTGCTATTAAGGCATCCCAAGTGACTTTACTTTTCTCACCTAGTTGAACCTGGTAGCCAAAAATGTTTAGGTTTCTACCAACGGTGCTGTTTATACTTACATTACTGCCAACAACCCTAACATTACCAGCCACATCACCTGAAATATCAATATTTTGTGACAAAGCTATAATATCACCATCAATTTTTCCATTGACTGTTAAATTTCCAGCAATAGTAATCAAATCACCACTAACTGAGCCATCAACTAAGATATTCTTACCAATTGCAAAGAGGTTGCCATTTACAACTTCATCAGCGCTCACATAAACAGTGCTATCTTGACCACTAGAGCTTGCTTTTACTAGTAAGGGGGGTACTATAATTAATAGCAGGACAAAAACTAGAAATTTTATCTTTGATTTCATATATTGTAGTAATTAAAATTATGCGCTAGTTTATAGTTAATATATTAATAATTATACGGTAAAATGAGAAAAGAATCAATCAAGGCGCTACTGCTAGCTAAAATTGATACAATTAAAGATAGGAAAGATTTAGAGGCAATAAAAAGAGCTCATTGCAAGCTTTTTAGCCTTGATTCAATTAGTAATTCAGAGATACTTGAAGTTTATCAAGAGTTATTAAAAGAAAAAGCTATTAAACGCTCTATCCCTGTCGAAAGGGTTTTACGCAAAAGAGCCATCCGAACCCTTTCTGGAATTGCCCCAGTCGCGGTTTTAACTAAACCCTATCATTGCCCCGGACTATGTGTTTATTGCCCCCGTCAAGAAGAAGTGCCTGTTAGCTACCTGTCTAATGAGCCCGCAGTAATGAGAGCGATTAGATGTAGTTTTAACCCCTATCGACAAGTTATTTGGCGCTTGCAAGCCCTTGAAATTAATGGTCACGAGCCCAATAAGATCGAATTAATAGTTATCGGTGGAACCTGGAGCTACCTCCCTAAAAAATATAAATATTGGTATATACTAAATTGCTTTACCGCTGCTAACAATTACCCCAAAATTAGAGGTAATAACAAGCTCGAGTTAGAGAGTATATTTGAGCCATACCAAGAAAGTCTGAGCTTAGCTAAGATTAAAGAAAGGTTAGCCTATGAGCAGAAGCGGAATGAAAAGGCGGATTATAAAATAATTGGCCTTACTTTAGAGACTAGACCTGACTATATTAATGAAAATGAACTCAAAGAGATGAGAGAGCTAGGCTGTACTCGAATTGAAATTGGGGTGCAGGCGATAGATGATGAGATTTTGAATCTAAATCAACGAGGGCATGATGTTGCTACCATTATTGAAGCCACTAGATTAATGAAGTCATTTGGCTTTAAAATTACCTATCATCTTATGCCCGCCTTACCAGGCTCTAACCCTGCCAAGGATTTAGCGATGTATCAACAGATCTTTAGCGATGAAAATTTTCAACCTGATCAAATAAAGTTTTACCCGACAGTAGTAGTTGCTGGTAGCCTCCTCTATAAGTGGCACCAAGCTGGTAAATACATTCCCTATAGTGATAAACAATTACAAGACCTAATAGTCCAGTGTAAGGCCATAACACCTAGATATGTTAGAATTATGCGCTTAATTCGTGACATTCCTGGAGAATCAATCATTGCTGGCAATAAGATAACTAATCTTAGGCAGGTCATGAGTGATAAAGGAACTAAGTGTAACTGTATTAGGTGTCGGGAGGTGGGAGCTAATAAAATAAAAGATTGGCAACTGAGTACCTATAAATAT
>CAYQEI010000008.1:0-11332 GCA_964416495.1 uncultured Gammaproteobacteria bacterium | reverse complement strand
CAGTATTGAAAGTAAGGATGAGGAGGTGCTATATGGTTTTTGTCGTTTGCGCCTAGATAAAACGAGTCAGATTGCTCCAGCGATAATTCGCGAGCTCCATGTTTATGGTCAATTAACGCCATTAGGAGAGAGTGGACAAGTGCAACACCTAGGTTTAGGGAAAAAATTAATAAAAGAGGCTGAAAAAATTAGTAAAAAAAATAAGGCCAATAAATTAGCGGTAATTTCTGGTATTGGGGTGAGAGATTATTATCGTAAACTTGGATTTCGTTTGAGTAATACCTATTTAGTTAAAAAACTTATCTAATCATATTTTGACAACTAGAGCTTAGCTGAGATAAGCTTGAAGAGTCACAATTAATCTCAAAACTATGGATTACAAAAATCTAATCAAAAGTGATGAAGAAATTTTCAACATCATTAAAAAAGAAAAAGAGCGTCAAGATACCGAACTAGAGCTAATTGCTTCAGAAAACTATGTTTCTAAAGCAGTGTTAGAGGCAATGGCAACAGTGCTTACCAATAAGTACAGTGAAGGCTATATCAACAGACGTTATTATGGTGGTAATTATATTATTGATGAGATTGAGGCTTTAGCAATTGAGAGGGCTAAGCAGTTATTTTCGGCTGAACATGTAAATATCCAGCCTTTATCTGGCTCCCCTGCCAATGCCGCAGTCTATATGGCTTTTCTTGAGCCAGGCGACAAGGTTTTAGGGCTAAAACTTGATCATGGCGGACACTTATCCCATGGTCATAAAGTTAACTTTTCTGGCCGTTTATACAATTTTGTTCAGTACGAACTTGATACTGAGACCGGTTTACTTGATATGGCTAAAGTAAGAGAACTAGCCCTTAAGGAAAAGCCAAAAATGATAGTAGCTGGCTTTAGCGCTTACTCACGCAATTTAGATTGGCAAGCTTTTGCAGATATTGCTACTGAAGTTGGGGCTTACACTTTTGCTGACATTGCTCATATAGCTGGATTAATTGCTGGTGGTCAACTCGAAAATCCAGTGCCTATTTTTGATGTTGTCTCAACTACGACTCATAAAACATTAAGGGGTCCTCGGGGAGCGATTATAATGTGTAAGGAGAAATATGCAAAGCAAATTGATCGAGCAGTTTTTCCAGGTATGCAAGGGGGGCCTCATAACCATATTAATGCTGCTAAAGCAGTTTCTTTCAAAGAAGCTTTGTCACCAGAGTTTAGAGAATATAGCGCTCAAGTAATAGTTAATGCAAAGAAAATGGCTGAATCTTTCCAGGCCCGAGATTACCAGGTCGTTTCTGGTGGGACTGACAATCACATGTTTGTTCTTGATTTAAATAATAAAGGCCTAAGTGGCAAAGAAGCTGAAAAGACTTTAGAGCTAATTGGGATTTCTGTATCACGCTCAACAGTTCCTAATGAAACAAGGTCGCCACTGGATCCTTCTGGACTAAGGATAGGTAGCCCAGCTATTACCACTAGAGGTATGAAGGAGACAGAGATGGAAAAGATTGTAGATTTAATTGATAAGGCTTTAATGAATCGGGATTCACATCTAATTTTAGAAGAAACTAGAAGTGAGATAACTAAACTTTGTTTAGAGTTTCCGACGCCTACCAGCAGAGCCTAATAAATAGTGAAATTAATATGTTGCAGTTAATAGATGGTAAAAAAATAGCAGAGAGGGTAAAAGATGAAATAGCCTTAGAGGTTTTTGGGTTTAATGATAAGAGGCCTGGTTTAGCGATCATTTTAGTAGGTGAAAGAGAAGACTCTAAGCTTTATGTTTCTTTAAAGGAGAAAGAGGCAAAAAAATTAGGCATTGATACTCATCTCTATAAATTTGGGGCTGATTGTTTAGAAAAAGATATAATTGAAACCATAGATTTTTTAAATAATGATAAGGCAGTTGATGGTATTTTAATACAGCTACCATTACCAGCGAAATTTAACACTGATAAAATAATTAATCGCCTTAACCCTAAAAAAGATGTTGATGGTTTTCACCCTCATAAGCCAGACTATATTAAGTCGCCGGTTCTAGCCTCAGTTGAAGCTTGTCTTGATGAGATTGGAGCCAAAGGCGAGGGACAATTAGCTTGTTTTCTGTATAAAGCAGAGGTTTTTGGAAGAGCAATTGAAGATATGCTTAAAGCTAGAGATTATAAAATGGTGGGCAAAGAAAAAATAAAAGAAGCTGATTTAATAATTAGTGCCCTAGGTCAACCAGAGAGCATTACTGAAGAGATGTTAAAGCCTGGAGTTATTTTAATTGATATTGGCATTTCTCGAGTTGGTGCTAAAGTAAAAGGTGATGTAAAATTATCATCAGCTCAAAAGAAAGCGTCCTATCTAACCCCTGTGCCAGGAGGTGTCGGACCAATGACGATAGCCTTTCTTTTCAAGAATGTTTTAGAGATTTATAAAAGAGAGCACAAGTAATAACAATGACAAATAAAAAAAAGCAATTACTAGAGTTACTCAAAACTCACTTTTCTTATAATTCCTTCCGTCCCGGCCAGGAGGCAGGCATTGATAGCATTTTAGCCGGAGAAGATGCTGTAGTTGTTTTACCCACTGGAGGTGGTAAGTCTTTAATCTACCAATTACCCGCTCTTATCAACGAAGGTATTACATTAGTAGTCTCACCCTTAATTGCTTTAATGAAAGACCAGGTTGATTCCTTAAATAAAATTAATATACCAGCTACTTTTATTAACTCAAGTTTAAGTCCACAAGAATTAGCGCTAAGACTTGATAAGGCCTCCCAAGGTGCATACCGACTATTATACGTTGCTCCCGAGCGGTTTTATAATAAAAACTTTATTAAAGTAATAAAGAAAATAAAAGTGTCTTTATTTGCGATTGATGAGGCTCATTGTATTAGTCAGTGGGGACATGATTTTAGGCCGAGTTATTTAAGTTTGAAAAATGCGGTTAAGGCATTGGGTAAGCCAACAGTTGTTGCCCTTACCGCTACCGCTACCCCAGAGGTCAGAGAGGATATAATTGCTCAACTAGAATTAAAAGATCCCAAGGTGATAGTTAGTGGTTTTAGTAGGCCAAACCTTCAATTTGCTGTAATTCCATCTGGCAGTAGTCAGAAAGTAAATTATATCGTTGATTTTTTAGTTAGCAATCCTGATCTAGGGGCAGGCATTATTTATACTGGTACGCGCAATAAAGCAGATGAGATTGCCTCTATTTTAAATGATAATGATATCAGCGCCTTAGTGTATCATGCTGGCTTAGATGCTGAGAGTCGTCACTGGGTACAGGAAAGCTTCATGCAGGAGAAAGCACAGGTAGTGGTTGCTACTAATGCTTTTGGTCTAGGGATTAATAAGCCAGACATTCGCTTTGTAATCCATCACGATTTGCCTGGCACTATAGAAGCCTATTATCAAGAAGCTGGCCGGGCTGGTCGCGATGGTAAGCCTAGCTTTTGTCTGCTCTTCTACAATAAACAAGACCGTTATTTGCGAGAATTCTTTATCAAAGGGGATAATCCTGACCCTGAAACAATTAAAGATGTCTATCAATATTTATTAGATCAACTAGAGAGACAGGATGAAAATAATAGCACGGTTTTGTTAACTTATTCAGAGATAGCCCAACAATTATCCGAGCCGACACCAGAGATGGCAATTGGAACGAGTTTAAGGATTCTAGAGCGTGAAGGCTATGTCACTAGATTACAAGAAAAGAGCTCCTTGTCCTTTCTGAAACTAAAACCAGGACAAACACTAAAGGGGGGTGATTTAAGTAAAAGAGCTAAAATTCAACACCAGGTGTTAACGGTATTGAGAAATGATTATCTTAATGAGCTAGAGTCAGGCTGGGAGTTTTCCAGTGAAGAATTAGCTCTCAAAATCGGCATTAAAAAAGAGTCTTTAGTTAGAGCGATTAAAGTCTTAGCGGAAAAAGATTATTTTGATTACAAGCCACCTTTCCGTGGTACTGAAATTAGAGTAAATAAAACTACTCAGGCACACAAGCTAGATATTGACTTTGTTGCTTTAGAAAAAAAGGCAGCGCGGGCCTACGAGAAACTAGACGAAATGGAAGCCTATGTCTATAATTATTCTTGTCGTCAAGAGTATATCCTAAAGTATTTTGGCGAGCACGATCCTCATCGCTGTGGTAAGTGTGATTTTTGTACGCAACTGAAGACAAATCCTCAAGCAGAGGCGAGTAGAGAGTATCTAATTGATGATTAGTTGAGCTAATGGTTGACACCCCCAGGGGTATGTAGTATAATGGTCCTATATGATGACAATTGAAAAAAGAATAAATATAATCATTGGGCAACTTGAGGCAATTAAAAAGCTGGCAGATGATGAGAGAATTGATTGCGACCACCTTCTAACCCAACTTAAAGCGAGTAAATCTGCTCTAAACTCAGTCTATCGTTTGATTGTAAAAAGAGAGATGGATCGTTGCTTGCCTAAAGTCAGTGAACAAAAACAAAAGAAAATAACTAAACTCTTAGCCGAGTTAAATAATTTATAAAGATAAATAATAAGAATTATATGTCTACAGTACTTAATCTTAACAAAGATACATTTCAAACTGAGGTTATTGAAAGTAGTAACCCAGTTTTAGTTGATTTCTGGGCTCCTTGGTGTGTCCCTTGTCAAATGATGGCTCCAATTTTAGATGAGCTAGCTACTGAGATGGGTGATAAGGTAAAAATTACCAAGCTCAATACCGAGGAAGGAGAAAACCAAAGTTTAGCAGTTGAATATCAAATTCAAAGTATCCCCAATATGAAGCTATTTAAAGATGGTAAAGTAATTGGAGAATTTATTGGCTTAAGAGATAAAGACACTTTGAAAAAGGAATTAGAATCATTAATCTAAGTTTAATTTTAATTAGATTGGATAATAAAAAAATAGCTCAGTGAGCTATTTTTTTGTTATCTAAAGAGAAGACTTGTTTTAGAAGCATTCAGCATTACTGCTTGGACCAACAGCTACACCAGTCCCAAATCCTGGGGCTGGGGTATCAGTTGATAAGATTTCATCACATTCAGCTGGTTGCTCGTTAAAGGCGCCACAAATAGTATTTAGTAGAGCTTGTGGGCTTCGATCAGTCATAGCCTCAACTCCATTAATGATTAAGGTTGGTGATCCAGCAACATTATAGGCCTGGTTTTCCGCATCATAAATTGGGAAAGATGGATAGCTACCACTGAAGTTTACTCCATTCTTGAAGTTTTCAGTAATCTTGTATTGAGCATCAGTTTCTTCAATACAAGTGTTGAGCTTAGTGGTGTCAATGCTACTCTCACCAAGACAAGCCTCAGTATCACCAGCAGTGAGGAAACACTTTAGGTAAGGCAGGTATTCCTCATTTTGCTCTGTGTTAATACAGTGTTGCTTAATTTGTTCATCAACTTCTTTTTCACCATGCATAGCGTAGTTAACGAACTTTATATTAAAGTCAATCTTATCACCTAACAAATCAACTACTGGGAGAATGCCTTTCTCCATTTGAGTTCCATAAGGACAATGACTCATAACAAAGAGTTCAATCTCAGGCTTATCACTCTTAGGTAAGTCTAGTGTTGGTAGAGGACCACCATCTCCTTCTGCACCAAAAGGACCAACCTCATCCATCAAATAGGCTTGAGGGAAAAAGATTTTAGCATCTCGAGTGACATAAGACTCGATTATATCGGTGCCAATGTCAACTTTTACTTTATAAAGACCAAACTTCTTTTCAACATTAGTAACGCGAGCTACGGTCCCTGGTAGCATCAACTCACTATTAATGTAGTCTTCGGTCCTTTCCTTAATTTCTCGGCTACTGAGTCCTGCCCAACCAAACAGGACAGTACCAATAACTCCGAGAATAACCACTAAAATAATTGGTAAAATAAGCTTACCAATTAGGCTCTTTTCGGGAGCCTTCATATTTATGTTATCCATAAGATATAATATTATTTTTTAATGATGTAATTATAGCAAATCCATAATTAGTAGTCAAAGTTAATTTTTGGGTAAAGCCTTTTGGAGCTCAGCTGGTAATTCTAGACTAAATTCTAATTTCTTACCCTCTAAACTAAGGAAAGAGAGTTTGCTGGCAAATAAGAAGATCCGGCCTAAGTTAATTTTTACATTTCTTTGTTTGCTTTTCTTGGTAGCATAGAGGTCATCTCCTAATAAGGGGTGACCATAGGCAGATAGATGGACTCTTATTTGGTGAGTACGGCCAGTTATTAGCTTGACCTGAATGTAGGTATAGTTAACATAGCGCTTTATAACACTAAACTCAGTAATAGCTTCACGAGCCTTAAAGAGACCACTAATATTTCCCTGATCTCTTTGTCGTGGTGAAGGTCGGCTTAATAGGTCTTCAGTATTTAAAGGCAGGGCAGCCATTTTGTGGCCTCCTTTAGCGCGCTTAATGGGGAAATTTATAGTTGCCTCATCTTTACTGATTTGGCCATGGGCTAGGGCTAAGTAAATTTTTTCTACCTGTCTAGATTTGAATTGTTCTTTTAAGTGGGCAAAGCTTTTATTGTTTTTTGCAACAACCATTAGCCCACTAACATCACGATCCAAGCGATGGACTATCCCTGGGCGAGAGGAGTCTTCGCCGACAGTCCTTATTTGGGGATAATTTTGTAAAAGCCAATCAACCAAACTAAGTTCTGACTTATCTACTCCAGCATGAACTAGCAATCCAGCTGGCTTATCAATTACTAAATAATCATCATCATTATAAATTACTTGTGGCTTTAGTTCTGTCATAATTAGTTATCACTACTTTGATTAATTGAAGTTTTAGTTTTGGTTTTAAGGAGGATGTTTATATCTTCTTTGCTAACACCACCTAATAAAAATAAACTAAAGATATAAACAGCCCCAGCCATAGAAACCATTAGTAGGAGCTGGAAAATATTAATAGCACTTGACCAGGGCCAAAGCCTGATGAATAAGAGCATAATAATGCTAGCTAAGGCTGACTTAAACAAGACAGTTAAATTAGGAAAAAATTTAATTTGTCGGTAGACAACATAAGCCGAAAATATGGCAATTGCTGCCTCAGAATAAATTGTTACTATCGCTGCTCCAACACCCGCATACCTTGGAATTAAAATAAAGTAAGCTATCAGGGCGCTGAGACTGGTAAAAATGTAGTAAGGGATTAACTTCCTTTGCTTATCAAGAGCAATAACAGCATGAGAGAAGATGACGCTAGCAAAAATAAATGTTACTGCTACCATCAACAAAGCTAGTATTTTGCCCGAGGGAATAAACTCTGAGCCAGCTACTACTTCCATAATTGGTTTTGCTAGCATTATTCCACCGACTAATAAGGGTAGGGAAAACATCATCATGAAGTCAAAAGATCTCTGTAGGGTGTTTTTGAAAAAATCAAATTGTGATTTAAGCCAGGAAGCGGTAATGATGGGCAAGATGAGGCCAGCAAACATAAAAGGAATGGTGGTTAAGACATCAATTACTCGGTAGGCAGCCCCATAAATACCAACTTCAGTTGAATCTTTGAAAAAAGAAAGAAAAATAATATCAGTTTTAAGGTAGAGCAGGTTTAACACTATCGTTATTGCTAGAGGCCAGGATTTCTTGGTAATTGTGCGCCAATAGGCAAAGTCCCAAGCAAGACCAAAGCTAGCTAGGTTTTTAGCAAGTAGGAAATGGAAAATAAAGCTGGCTAGGCCAGACGCTAGGGTGGCTAACAGTACTCCATTTAATCCCGCGCCTTGTTGCCAGACAAAGATGACTCCCAAAATTAGGACTAGACGACTAACTAATTCAGCAATAACAGCTTTACCCATTTTCAGTCTTTTTTGGAGTAAGCCAACGATAATTTGTGTTAAGGCGGGAAAGATAAAGTAAGGCGAGCTGATTAAAATACCATACTTAATTTCACGGCTATAGGGCAGGAATAGACTAATGACAAGAGAAATAATCAAGAAGGCAACTATGGAAACTAGTCTGAAAGTAAAGAGATTTTTGAGGGAGTAATCTTCTTCCTGCTTGTCTTCGGTACCGCTAATTAGCTGAACTGTAACTAGAGTTAGACCAAGATCAGCTACCATTGCAAAAATTGTTAGGTAGTTAATGATAGTAGTATAATCACCAAAGCCAGCTTGCCCTAAGTAGCGAGTAATTAGAGCTAAAGAAAAAAGACCAAGTATAGTTGAGAGTATTTTGCCGATTATCTGAATTAAGGTATTTTTGGCTACTCGTTTAGACAGATTCATTTACTTGTTGTTTAGAGGATTATTTTATATAATAGAATTATAAAGACTAATTCAATTATAGCATTATTTATGAGAACACTTAAAAAGTCAATTGTTGCTATTTTTATCACCTTCACTTTCCTTCTACCAACTCTAATGGCCACACTATCACCTACTCCAGCTTTAGCTGATGAAAGTTTAGTATCATCTCAGACTGGCTTTAAAGCACTAGAGAGCGTATTTGGTGGGGCAAGAGCAAAGACAGATGTTAGGATTATAGCAGTAAACATCATCATTGTTGCCCTAGGCTTTCTCGCAGTTATTTTCTTAGCTCTACTATTCTTTGCTGGCTTTAAGTATATGACAGCTGGTGGTAATCAAGATGAGGCTGGTAAGGCAATGGCGATGATTAAAAACGCTGCGATTGGTTTAATTATAGTTTTGACTTCTTGGATAATAGCTCGATACGCCGTTGATGTCTTAAGCCGTGCGGTTAGAAATGTTGACACTGATTACTATTACTAATTTTGACAAAAATTGTAGTTGTGATATATTGTAGATGAAAGCTAGTTGTGGACACAATTAGCTTTTCTCATAGATACTACTAATCTAGTAGTTAATAAACTATTAAACTTATATGACCGATATAAAAAACGCCATAAAACAACTTTGTCTAGAGAAGAATCTTGAATATGATTCAGTTTTGGAAGCAATTGAATTAGCTCTAGCAGCTGCCTACAGAAAGGATTATGGAGAAAGAAATCAAAACATTAAAGTCAAATTTGACCCTGCTACTGCAAAGTCAGAGATTTATGATGTCAAAATTGTAGTAGAGAATTTACCTGCTGAGGAGGAGGCTGAGATGCTAAAAAATCTTTATGACCCTAACTACAAGGAGCCAAGGCGAGAGGAGCCAGCTGTAGTAAAGCCGGAAACAAAAGAAGCGACTGAGGCAGAAGAAGGGGGAGAAGAGGAAGAAGAAGAGAAAAAAAGATTTAATCCCAAAACTGATATTCAAATTAAAGAAGCTTTAATACTTAAACATAATGCTAAAATCGGTGATGAAATAGCGACAGAGTTACCAATTCCAGAAAGCTATGGCCGAATGGCAGCGCAAACAGCTAAACAGGTAATAGTACAAAAAATTAGAGAAATGGAGAGAGATTTAATTTTTGGAGAATTTAAAGGCAAGGAGGGAGAGGTTGTTTCTGGGATAATTCAAAGACAGGAAGGTAGACTTGTTTTCGTTGATCTAGGTAAAGCTACTGGACTTTTACCAGCTAAAGAGCAGATTAATACTGAGCGCTATAATGTTGGTGAAAGAATGAAGTTTCATATTCAAGAAGTCAGAGAAGGGTACAAAGGTCCTGAGATCATTTTATCCCGACGGAGTGAAGAGATATTAAGTAAAGTATTTTATCTTGAAATACCGGAAATTTCTAATGGTACAGTTGAGATTAAAAACATTGCGCGAGAAGCTGGTTCACGCTCTAAAGTAGCAATTTATACTGAAGTAGAAAACGTAGATCCAGTTGGGTCTTGTGTTGGACAACGAGGCTCTCGTATTCAAACTATTATTAATGAATTGGGTGGAGAGAAGATAGATATTATTGAATATGATGAAAATCCAGTTAAGTTCATTGCTAATGCCCTAGCACCGGCCAAGGTTCTTAGCATTGAGTTAAAAGAAGAAGATAAAAAAGCAGAAGTAAAAGTTAGTTCTGATAAACTATCTCTAGCGATTGGTAAAAATGGTCAAAATGTCCGCTTAGCAGCCCGTTTAACTGGCTGGAATATTGATATTATTGAAGCAAGCGAGACTGGGGAGCCTATAGTTAGAGAAGAAAATAAAGATGATAGTGATAAAAATGAAACTTCAGAGGAAAAAGAAGCAGTCGAGGAAGAGGACATTGTTAAGGCAGAAGAGGAGGAAGTTTCAGAGGCAGAAGAAGAGAAAAAGGAAGTAGCCAAGAAAGAAAACAAGGAAAAAGAAACAGAAGTTCAAGAAAAAGAACTCAAGGAAGGCAAGGAGGAGTTATTAGTTGAAGAAGAGAAATAATTATCAAATAATTTAGTTTATAAATTTAAGTTAAAACTATGTCTACAAGTCTTATTATTTTAGCAAGTGCAGGGCTTGCTATCATTTATGGGGTAGCTATGATTATCTCAATAATGAAGCTAGCTGATGGCAATGAAAGGATGAAAGAAATTGCCAGCGCTATCCAAGCTGGTGCTAAAGCTTTTTTGAATCGTCAATACCGATCAGTTGCTTTAGTAGCAGTAGTTCTATTTCTATTAATTGGCTTTATTCCTGTTTTAGGTTGGTTAACAGCAATTGCCTTTATCGCTGGAGCAGTCCTTTCTGCTATTACCGGCTACATTGGCATGCATGTTAGTGTCAGGGCTAATGTCAGAACAACAGAAGCAGCTCGCTCTGGTCTTGATAAGGCTTTCAAGGTAGCTGTTAGAGGTGGTAGTGTTACTGGCATGCTGGTGGTTGGCCTAGCTCTACTGGGAACAGCTGGCTTTTATTTTTTGACTAAAGACTTAAACGCTCTAATTGGCTTTGCTTTTGGTAGCTCTTTGATTTCAATCTTTGCTCGTTTAGGTGGCGGTATTTACACTAAGGCAGCTGATGTTGGCGCTGATTTAGTTGGTAAAGTGGAAGCTAGTATTCCTGAAGATGACCCGCGTAATCCAGCTGTGATCGCTGATAATGTTGGTGACAATGTTGGTGACTGTGCTGGTATGGCAGCTGATTTATTTGAAACTTATGCAGTTACTTCTATCGCTGCGATGGTTTTGGGTTATTTAACTTTTGGACAGAGTGATATTATTATTTTTCCTCTAGTGATCGGAGCAGCCGCAATTATTGCTTCAATTATTGGTATTTTCTTTATTCGTTTGGGGAAGAAAAAGAACATCATGCGCGCTCTCTACAAGGGTTTGGCAGTGGCTGGTTTAGTTTCAGCTATTCTTTTCTACCCCTTAACTAAGCACTTAATTCCAGATAATAGTTTAAACATCTATCTATCGGCCTTAATTGGTTTAGTGGTTACAGGTTTATTAGTACTGATTACCGAGTATTACACTTCAACTAAGTTTGCTCCAGTCAAAAGTATTGC
>CAYQEI010000007.1:0-29691 GCA_964416495.1 uncultured Gammaproteobacteria bacterium | reverse complement strand
TTTCTTTGATTTTAGATTCAATTTAACCGAAACCTTTTTAACTGATTTAGGTTTAGGTTTCTTGAGTGTTGAGATGAACTCCTCGGCAGTTCCGTCATCGTAGGATAGGGTGAACTTATATTGATAATGTTTACCCATTTGATTGGCAACCTGTATAGCTTCTGCTCTATCCTTGAAGATATAGGTTGGTGTCTTGGTTGTTTCATACCAAAGGTTATCAGCCCATTTGATATAGAAATCACTCGTATTTAATTTAATCCCTACCATAATCAATCTTCGTATTCGTTTAAGATATAGTTTGCAATATCAGCCAAGTCAACTTCTGAAATTTCCGCATCAGGATATTGCGAGTAAACTGATGATTCAATTAAATTCCGGTACTCACTGGGAGTGCGGATCAGGAATTGAGTATAACCCTCTAAACTAACAATCTCATAACTAAAAGATTTCTGAAATTCGCCTTCAAACCAAGTCTCAAAGAAATTCTGGGTACCATGGGCGCCACCAAGGTAGGTAAACATGTTCTCAACTGCCTTTGGGGTTTGTTCATTGTCTTTGGGTATATCAATGGCTAATAAGATGTACTTATGACCACTAGCCCATTTACCCCGAATATAGAAAAGATAGAGTTGTAGTACTCCGTAAATAAACAAAACTGCAATAATCATCCAACCAAAATTACCAACAAAGACCCAAAGCATCTTTCCTGGCGGTAAAGCAAAGAAGTTTTCTATTCGACTTAAATCAATTACTATATCCATAAAGAAATCAGTAACAATACTATAATTTTAGCATAAATTAATAAAAAAAAGAAAGTCTTGACGACTTCCTTTTTATATATTTCTAATTAAATTTAGGCTTTAACTGTTTCTTTAATTGCATAAGTGCCCCGTCCCACTAAAACATAACGATTATCAAGGATTAATTCATTATGGACAGTGGCTGCGTTCGCTTTCTTGTTATCAAAGCCAACCTCATTAATCTTTTCTGCTATTTCAGTAAAATGCATTGGCCTGGCTTCGTGTTTAAGGACTAAGTATATCTTGTCATTGACAGTTTTTGGTTTAATCTCTTGCCAAGTAGATAAGCCCCATTCACCAAACTTATTACGACCTAAGTCTTTAATGGCCTGCATGAGAGCATATAACTTCTTGTTACGATTAATAATTTCAGCTTTATCAGGGAAAACCTTACTCTTGAAAATAGGTTCAATATTTACCCCCTCATCTTCAAGACTAGATTGGTATTTATCATAAATCTCAGACTCCTTAAACAATTTAATAAAATCAGGAGTTTTGAGAGGTTTTTTGATACTTTCGATTTTAGCAACTACGCTATCAGCTAATTTCTCTAAAAGGGTTACTTCCCTGCCTTTAACTCGGAAAGAGGGATTAAAGCGGTCACTATTTTTGACTAATTCAAGTTTATCAACTAAAAGTTTGGATAGAATAAAATCATAATGATTTTTGTAGTAATCACGCTTTTTGACATCTTCAAGTACGGGAGTACTAGCTTGCTCCTCTTGGAGCTCTAAAGCAATAACAGTTAATATATCTAGTAAATAATCACGCTTGATTAAACCACCATGCTGGTCAATAATCTCAGTAACAGCTTGGGTAAGATCATCAATATAATCTTCAGCAGCAGAGAGTTTTTTTATTTTCTTGATACTAGCTGACTCAATCTGTCTGACCCGTTCGCGAGTTAAATTATGTAAATTACCAATCTTTTCTAGAGTTTCCCCTTTAGTTCCGCGTAAACCAAAACGGCGAGTTAAGATATCTTTCTCGCGATCAAGTAAATTGCTAAAAAGTTTAGATACTATATTAGTAGCGTCTAAGCGATTTAATTCAATTTCTTTCTTTTGAATAATTTTCTCTAAAATATTTGCCATAAATTTTGACTAACAAAAAGATAATTCTTCCCAAATCATCTTGTCTTAATTTATCACATTATTTTATTTTAGTCAAGGGTTAGCCTTTTATCTGTTTATAGGCTCTTAGATTATAGCGCTCAAATAATAAAGAATAGAGAAAAAAGATAATAACTTGCAGGATGATAAGCAGTTGGCTAAATAGAGATTCAGCTTTGAAATACTTGGAAAAGAGTAGATGTTGGCCATAAAATGACTGTTTTTTGATAAATTTACTCTTTTTCAGTCGCGTTTTTACCCGACTAACAATGCCAGCACCATAATTAACTGCTGTCCTATCATGGTAAATTAAGGCTTGAGGGACGAATTTTTGCTTTAGTTGGGCTTGGTTTAGGCGGTAGGCTAAGTCACAGTCTTCTTTATACATAAAAAAGCGAGAATCAAAGTAATCTTCCTTTACTCTAATTTTTTCTAGCTTAGGCAAGGCGAATAATGCCCCAGCCCCAGTCGGTCCCAGTGCTAATGCCTTATCATATTGACCTTGGTCAAGCTCACCTTGACCTAAGTCCTTGAAACGCAGACCAGGTTTTAGGGCTATACCGCAACTATCAATATAATCAGTTTTCTCTTTGCGCTGATAATCCCAATAAAGTAATTTTGGAATGGCGACAACCAAGTCCTTATCTTCCCTAAAAGCACCCAACAACTCAGTAATCGCCTTGTCATCTAAGACAGTATCGGGGTTAAGCATCAGGAAGTATTGGCAGTGGGACTGATTAGCTTTAGCAAAGAGGTAGTTATAGGCCCTAGCAAAGCCAATGTTTTTACCTTTACTATAATAATTAATCTTTACTTGATTTTGAACTGAATAGTACTCTAGAGCAAGGCGGTTGAGGTTGTCTTCACTACTATTATCAAAGGCCATGATTTCATAATCAGCCTTATCTAAAAAATCAAGTGAGCTCAGTAGTGAAGGAATAAAGTCCTCCAGATACTTGTAGGTCACTTGCTCATAAGTGATAAATCCAATCGCTAGTTTATTCTTCATAACTGATTAAATAATCATCTTGTCAACTAATTTCTCTTTGGCAAAAATTTGAGCGGCTAGTAAACTGTCAAAAGTTCCAGCATCCAGCCATGATCCCTTTACTTTAGCAACTGAGAGCGATTTATCTTCTAGATAATAATTATTTACATCAGTAATTTCAAGCTCACCTCTTTCGCTGGGCTTAATATTCTTAGCAACTTCTACTACCCGATGGTCGTAGAGGTAAAGGCCAGTAACGGCATAATTGGATAAATACTCCTGAGGCTTTTCTACTATTTTTTCCGCTTCTAACTGCTCGTTAAACTTAACTACTCCAAACCTTTCTGGGTCTGGAACTTCTTTAGCAAATATTTTAGCGCCACCACTAAAGTTTTTGATCTCTTCACTGAAATCATCTTCAAAAATATTATCACCTAATATCATGGCCACATCTTCTTGATCAATAAAATTTTCACCAATGATGAAAGCTTGAGCCAGGCCTTCTGGCTTATCTTGAATTTCATAGGTAAATTTGACACCAAATTGACGTCCAGAACCTAATAAATTCAAATAATCTCCTGCCCTCTCAGGCGCAACTATAACTAGTATTTCTTTAATGCCAGCCTTAATTAGGGTGTTGAGGGGATAGTATATCATTGGCCGATTATAGATCGGTAAGAGTTGCTTACTGGTTATTTTAGTTAGTGGTTGTAGGCGGGTACCGCTACCACCTGATAATATTATTCCTCTCATATTATTGTCCTTAAATATTCCTTTAAAGCCTCTTGGTAGGGCCTTAATTTTTTTAATTTATTGTTTTGTAATACAGAATACTTTGGTCGTCGAGCTGGTCTGGCTAAGTCTTCACTACGAATAGCACGAATGTTAACTTCCCTTTTAGCTAAACTAAATAATTCTACCACCGCATCATACCAAGTAGCTGGGTTTTCATTAATTAAATGATAGATACCAGCGCCAGGTTGAGCAATTAGGAGGCGAGCGCTGGCAATAGCTAAATCAGGAGTATAGGTAAAACAACTAAGCTCTTCATTAACTACTCTTAGCTCATCTTGTTCTTGAGCTGAGGCTAACATCAAAGAGAAAAAACTTGGCTTTGCTTCTTGGTTATCAGGACTAGGCCCAAATAACTTAGAAGTTCTAATAATATAGTAGTTAAGGCCCTTATTTTTGAGCTTTAAAATCTCTTGCTCCCCCAAAAACTTAGACTCACCATATTTGTTAATCGGGTTAGGGATGTCTTCTTCAGCAAAGGCTGGATATTCTTTAGAGCCTGAGAAAACATAATCAGTTGAGTATTGGGCTAGGGTAAATTTCAAGCGGAGAGCAGTCTCTGCTAGAAAAGCAGGTAAATCTCGGTTTAGGAGCAATGCCCTGTCATAGCCTTGCCCTTCTTCACAGCTATCAACTTTATTATAGGCAACAGTGTTAATAACTAGTGCTGGTAAAATATCGACTAAAACATTATAGAGTCTTTCAAAGTCTAAAACATCAAAGTCTTCATAATCAAAAGCATAAACTTCATGATCTGCTTGGAGGACAGGTACTAATTGTGAGCCTAAGTTACCTTTGGCCCCTAAAACCACTATCTTCATATTTTATCTTATATCTTTAAGCCAAGCCTCATCTTGTCGCACCAGTAGTTCTCCTGCCCGCTCAGGCTCAGCCATTAATTCTTTAACCACTAACTCCATTCTAACCCCTTGTGAGCCTTTTAGCAAAAGAAGATCACCAGCTTTAATTCGATCTTGAATAAATTTACCTACTTCAGTTGAATAATTAAAATAAAACAGCTTGTCTTTTGACATACCGGCTGACTCAGCCCCACGTAAAATATCACGCGCTCTCTCACCAACCGCAATTAAATAATCAATTTTTTCAGCTACCACCTTTTCACCAACTTTGAAATGTCCTTCTTCACTATAGACACCAATCTCAAGCATCTCTCCTAACACCGCATATTTGTAATTATGCTCTCCAATTGTCATTTTCCCTAAAATCTCCAAAGCAGATAAACTGGCCTCTGGTGAGGAATTATAGGTATCATCAATTAAAAACGAATGCTTTACCCCAGCTAAGATATTCATCCGCCCTGGTGGTAGGGTAAAATCACGTAAAGCAGTGGCTACTTCAAGTAAGCTAAGGCCAAGGTGGCTAGCAATAGCAAAGGCTGATAAAACAGCATAAATTGCTGGATCTGAAATAACATTTTTCATTTGCACCGGTACGACTGAACCTTGAGCTTGTAATTTGAAATTAATGCCGAGTAAATCGTAATCACCTTTAGTGAAATTATAGACTATGTCTTGAGCTTTGAAATCAAGCCCTTCTTCTTTTAACCCATAACTCAAAACTGGAGCCGGACTAGCTTGAGCAATCTCTTGCACTGGCTCACTATCTAGGTTAAGGACAGCTAGGCCGTTTTTCGGTAAAGCTTCAATTAAGGCTTGTTTCTCTTTTTTGATGTTATTGATACTACCAAAGTACTCTAAATGAGAATGACTAACTGCTGTCACTACTCCGATATCTGGCTTAACTATGCTAAGAAGATAATTCATATCACCAATTCGATCTACTCCCATCTCAAGCACTATGATCTCAGGATAAGTCTTATCTTTTATCAAGATTAAGCGCAGAGCTTTCCCTAGCACCTTAAGCCAGGCAAAGTAGGCCTTACCTGGTGACTTTACCCCTAAAATAGTTAAAGGTAGGCCAATCTCATTATTATAGTTTTTAATATTAGCCCGGACCCTAAACTTCGTTGCCAACACTAAAGAAATTGCCTCTTTGGCACTACTTTTACCAATAGAGCCAGTAATAGCAATAATTTTAGGGTTATACTTCCCTAACACCCACTGGGCTAATTTCTTCAAACTATATTGTAATATTTTCTTTGGTTTCTCTTTCATAATAACTAATTAACGATGCTTAGGGATGCCGTAATAGTTGAGGATGAATTCAGCAATGTCATGCCATAGTGGCAAAGCTGTCCCTTCAGCAAACTTTACTCCAACAGGCTTATCAATTTTAGTTAACATCACAAAGGCCGGGTCTTCAATTGGCGCAATACCAACAAAAGTATGAATAAATTGATTACTTAAATACCCACCAGCACTAGCAATTTGCCCAGTACCAGTTTTTGCCCCAATATAATAACCGGGAATAGCCGCTTTTTGCGAATGTCCCTTTTCGACAACATTAACCAACATAGCTGAGATTGTAGCAGCAGTTTTCTCAGTAATTACTTGGGCGACTGGCTTAGGTGTAATGTTTTGCTCCTTACCATCGGGACTAATAATTGTTTTTACCACATAGGGCTTCATAAGTAAACCTTGATTGGCAATGGCCTGATAGGACATCAACATTTGTAAAGGAGTGGTAGCGATGCCTTGCCCAAATGAAGCCGTTGCTGCATCTATATCCCGAACTTTAGCTCGCAGTAGATTACTAATATTACCTTGACCCTCTGCTCCCAGCTCAACCCCAGTTTTTTCACCAAAGCCAAAACCTTTTACATATTCAGCAAAAACTTGAGGTCCGACTTGATTCATTGCAAAAATAGCACCAGTGTTGAGTGAATTATCTAAAACCGAATTCATATCAACCACACCATGAGCCCCAAAAGTAGCATAATCTGAGTTGCTAATGGGCTTATTCCAGCCCTTTATCATCATTTGACCGGTATCTTCATAAGTAGTGCTGGGTGTGATTTTACCTTGGTCTAAGGCGATTGCCAATGTAATTGCTTTGAAAACTGAGCCAGGCTCATACTGATATAAAATAGCGGGGTTATTGAAAACCGAAATATCTTTTTCAGCCCGGTAATTGTTAGGGTCAAAGCTAGGTACTGAGCACATCGCTATAATAGCACCAGTTTGGGGCTGAACAACTATCACTGTTCCACCACTAGCATTATATTGCCTGACCATAGCCTCTAATTTTTCACAAATAACGTATTCAATATTTCTATCAATCGTCAAAACTAAATCTGAGCCAGCTACTGGCTGAACATATTCCCTATCATTTATAATCATCAAGTTAGAATTGTTAGCTCTATCAGTTTTGAGATAGCCAGGAGTACCACTTAACTCTCGATTAAAAAACTCCTCTAAGCCATAACGACCTTGGGACTCACCTTCTTCTTGGGTGGTAAAGCCGATGATATGAGAGGCGATCTTGCCTTCTGGATAATAGCGATAGCTTTGCAAACGGAAATCAAAACCAGGAACACGATAGACTTGATTAGTATTTTCTTTGAAAACAAGTCGCCCAGATTTAATGATAAGGTCTGATGCTGAAACATCAGGGTTAGGGCCAACAAAACTAAATAACTCTAACATTTCCTCTATTTCCATTTTATCGCGTAAAGGCTCATAAGGATCGCCTGGCTTATCAACAATTTTCAAATACTTTTCAATAATAGCTTCTTTAGTTGAAGTGGCTACTTCAAATTTAGTCGCTTCTGGGTTTTGCTTGAAATAAGCTTTCTTTAAGTCAGGCTCATCAAAAAATAGATACAATTTTTCCGCTATTTCTACTGGCTCTTCTATGTCTTTGGGAACCACATTAACATCAGCATACTCTTTGTTAATAGCTAGCGGGTATAAAGTATCGTTTTTTTCACTAAAATATACCTTCCCTCTTTCTGGAATTAATAAATTATAATAATTATGTTGATTGCTAGCTAAAGAGGCATAGTAATCGGATTGTGCTACTTGCAAACAAAAAAGCTGGTAAACAATTGCCCCGAATAAAATAAAAATAACCGCCACCACTAAGCGCCAGCGATTATTATCAATAGTGCCTTCACTCCTTCTTCCTTTTTTTCCTTTATCTTTCCACATAAGCTCGAGTAAGACCTGGTTTTATTTTTTCGCTACAATTGGAGCATTGACTTTTATATACTCTATATCAGTTACCGCTACCATCCCTAAAGGCTGTAATTTTTCATTAAGAGCATGATAGGATTGTAATTTATTAACCTGATCTTCATAAGCGACTCTGTCCTCACTTACTTCATCAAGCTGATGACGTAAGTCTTGGAGAATAAAACCTTTGGCAGTTAAATCACTAATGCCAAATAAGTAAATGAAAACAAAAGCTAAAACTAAAAGCCCTAAACCATAGTTAAGGAAACGTAAGTTTAGTCTAATTGACTGTTGTTTTGAGTCTTTTTTGCTTTTGTAATAACTTGATTTGCTACTCATAATTCCTTCTTATTAATAAATTTTAATTTGAAAATTATCATTTAACTAGGCTTCCACTTTAATAAATCCTCTCATCCTCGCACTACGAGCTCGTGGATTTGCCTTTATCTCAGCCTGGCTGGGTCTAATCACTTTCTTATTTAAAGCCATAAAATCAGCTCTAGTTTTGAAAAATTCTTTTATCACTTTATCTTCCCCACCCTGGAAAGAAACTAACACTATTCGACCATACTGACTCAAAACTTTGACAGCTCCGCTCAAAGCTAGCTTCAAGCTCTCCATTTCGGCATTAGTCTCTATCCTTAAGGCTTGGAATACTTTAGTGGCTGGATCAATCTTGTAGTAGTGTCTTTTTGGATACTGTGCTTTAATGATCTCTCTTAGCTGTCTAGTATTTACTATCCGCTCTTTTTGACGATACTCTACTATAGCTTGGGCAATCTTATTTGCTCTTGGCTCTTCACCATAGCCCATAAATATACGGGCTAATTCCTCTTGGCTATACTCATTAACAATATCTTCAGTCCGCTTTTGGTTATTTTCTCCTTTACCAAAGCTCATATCTAGAGGTCTCTCTCCTTGGAAAGAAAAACCCCGACTAATATCAGCTAATTGATAGGAAGATAAACCGAGATCAAAGACTATGCCAGCTATTGCCTCTTTAGCTAAATGTACTTTCGCGTATTTAGCTACTTCACTAAAGTTTCCTGCTTGTAAAATTACATTTTTAATTTTCTTCTCCTTGATCTTCATTTCTGCTTTCTCTAATGCTACTGGATCGAGATCTAGGGCTAACACTTTTCCAGTCGGAGCTACTAAATCAGCCATAGCTAAGGTGTAGCCCGCTCCTCCTAAAGTACAATCAATATAGTTTCTCCCTGGTTTGACATTTAACAGTTGTAAAGCTTCTTTTTTTAATACGGGAATATGCTGGTACTGCATATTAGATACCTAAGTCTCCTAAAGCCTCAGCGATATCATTACTATTCTTTTCTGATTCTTGCTTATACTTCTCCCAATTGTTCTCATCCCAAATCTCAACATGATCATAGAGGCCAGCAATAACTACTTTCTTTTTTAAGGCGGAAAACTTACGCAAATACTCAGGCAAAGTAATCCGACCTTGATTATCAAAATCAACCGCCATCGCTCCAGCTAACATATGGCGAGCAAAAGCTCTAGCTTTAGCTTGGCTTATTGGTAAGGCGCTAAACTTTTTAGCGATTTGATTGAATTGATCTTTTGAATACAAAAAAAGACAATTATCTAAACCCTTAGTGACAACTGCCCCTTTCTTTAAAGTAGAGCGAAACTTAGCTGGTACTGCTACCCTACCTTTGTTATCTAAACTGTGATTGTATTCGCCAATTAGCATAAGTGTTTATTATTTATTTACCACCTCTCCCCACAATTCACCTTACAAGTTTAATTATACACCACTTAGCCCCAAGGGTCAACACTTATATATTAGCTAAAATAAGCTAAATAAAAGCAAACAAGCAAGTTATCAACAACTTGCTTGTTTATATAGTCTAAATTAAGGCTCAAAAAATCACTTATTTATCCACAGCCCTTACACAGGGCTTTTTCTGGCCTATATTTGGTTCTCGGTCATAGAGTGCTGAGGCAATTTCTATTTTACCCCACTTATTTACTTTCTTTTTATCAACTGTAGTCAAAGGAATTTGCTTAGCATAAGCTAAAGCATTAGCAATTGCCACTCCAGTTCGTAGAGAAGAAAAGCTCCCGCCTCTATTTTCCAGTTCAATGCCTTTAACATGAGACCAGTCTAACTTCTGCTCTTTAAGTAAATTTTCAATCAATTCCAAAACCTTAGCCCCAGCTTGATTCTTAGCTGAGCTTGTCTTTTGATAAACTTTATCTTTGCTATAGAGAGCAATGATAATTTTATTTTCTAAAGTTGTATTAATTAATAAAGTCATCTTTACTATAATTTACTAACACTCGTTCTAAATCTTGATAAGTTTCTACTTGAGCTAAGCCTTGACGAAGTTGTTTAGCTTGTTTAAGACCGCTAGTATAATAAATTAACTGCTTCCTCAAGTCAAGTAATGCTTTTTCCCCTTTAGCTTTAATTACTGCTCGTGCCTGCTCTTGCATCAATGGAAAGATTTGAGCCTGACTAAACTCTAGTTTCCTCCCTGTCCTTATCTCCTTAAATAAAATTGGCCGGGCTAGAGCTCCCCGAGCTAAAGCTAAGCCATCGGCTTGGCTAGCTTCCAGGGCAACTTGTGCCTGACTTAGATCATTAATTTCGCCATTGGTAATAATTACCCCGTTAAAATATGGCCTTAACTCTCTTATTAAACTATGCTTAGCCTTGCCACTGAAACCTTGTTTCAAGGTACGAGTATGAACCATTAAAGCCGAGATGTCTAAATGACTAAGGTTTTGCAGAAATTCACTAGCTTCCACCTTCCCAGACGCAGCTCTAATTTTGATAGAAACCGGCAAATCAGTGTTTGCTAAAACCGCTTCTGCTATCTCTTTGGCTAAGGCAAGGTCTTGCATTAACTTTGCTCCAGCACCCTGTTTATTGACTTTAGGGACTGGACAACCAAAATTGATGTCAATTCCAGCTGGCTTTACTTTTGTAGTAACAATTTTGGTGGCACTAACAAAATGATCAACTTGAGCGCCAAATAGTTGTACCACAAAATTCTTTTCTCTTTTTTTATCAAATTCTAGTAAGCGATAGGTAGCCCGGCCTTCATCTTTACTCTTGCCCATTAAGCTATAATGCAAAGCAGTGGCTGAGACCATTTCACTGTAGATAACCTGAGCTCCATAGCTCTGACAAATCTGACGAAAACTAGAGTCAGTAAAACCAGCCATTGGTGCTAGAACTAGTATTGGCTGGGAGTTATGTTTCAATTGTTGCCAAAAATTAGTCTTCTTTTTCATTGTCTTGTTTAATCAGGATTTGTTCAGTTGCGCTATCTTTCACTTGCCAGCCTAGAGCCTCTAATTGTTGGCGAATAGAATCAGAGCCAATCCAGTCTTGTTGCTGACGCAACTCTTCCCTGCGCTCAAGTAATGACTCTGCCTCTTTCCCTAATTGCTTCTTACTAACATCATCTAAACCTTGACCGCTAATCTTTTTGATTATAATCTCTGCTGGTAGCTTTGGATTACCTAGCTTAAGGCCAAGGACTTTATCAAAGTCAAGTACAGTCGCTAATTTATCCGGTTGGCTAAGACTGGATTTAAGGAGCTTAGAGAGTAGTGCTAGAGCTTGTGGAATGTTTAAGTCATTGTTAATTGCTTCTCTGAACTGGGTTTGCCACTTGCGGTCAACTTCTCCTATTTCTCTACCTAAGCTAATAACTTGCTGGTAATAATGGTTAAGGGCCTGATCAGCTTGTTTCAGGCTTGCTAAACTAAACTCTAACTCTTTACGATAATGAGCTTGAGCTACTAAGAGACGAAAAGCTAAGGGATTTACTTTGGTGGTGTCTAAAGCGCTAGCTAAAGTGATAAATCCGCCCTTACTCTTTGACATTTTCTCGCCTTTAGCAAGCACTAAGAAGGCGCCATGGAGCCAATAATTGAAAAACTTCTTGCCCGTGGCAGCCTCTGATTGGGCAATCTCATTGGTATGATGGATGTTGATATGATCAACTCCGCCACAATGAATATCTAGGTTAGGTTTAAGATACTTTAGGCTAAGAGCAGAACACTCTAAATGCCAGCCCGGAAAACCTAAACCCCAAGGTGAAGGCCACTCCATTTGTCTTAACCCCGGAGCAGTCGAAAACTTCCATAAAGCAAAGTCAGTGGCATTAATTTTTTCTTGATTAATTTCAACCCGAGCCCCTTCCTTTAACTGCTCAAGTGGCAAATGGCTAAGTTTATTATAATCTTTGATTTTAGCGGTGTTGAAATAGACTCCATCTGAAGTAGTGTAAGTAAAACCTTTTTTCTCTAAGGTTTTTATCAACTTAATTTGGGCTGGAATGTCAGCTGTAGCTTTAGCCCAATAATTTGGTTCAATGATGTTTAGTTGGGCTAAATCAAGCAAAAAAGCTTGAAAATAATAGTCAACGATTTCTTGGGCTGTTTTACCCTCCCGCTTAGCACCTACTTCAACTTTATCCTCGCCCATATCTTGATCACCGACTAAATGGCCAACATCAGTCACATTGCTAACATGGTAGAGTGAATAATTATTGTATAGTAGTACCCGTTTAAGGAAATCTTCAAATAAATAGGTTCGTAAATTACCTAAGTGAGCATAATCATAAACTGTAGGTCCACAAGTATAGAGACCAACTTTTTTCTTTTTAATTGGAATAAAGAGTTCCTTTTTCCGAGATAAAGTATTGTAGAGATAGATTTTATGCATAAACCTAATGAACAAAGTTAACTGGAATAGTTAAGGCTAGGGCATACTCAGCTAAGCCTGAGGGGTTATCATTTTGTAGCACTAAATAGCCACTACTAGCTTGAGTAGAAAACTCTAAATCAGCACTAAAAGGGACAAAGTCTTCGCTTAACCAATCACTTTGAGCTAAAGCTAGCCCTTGGGCAATTAGCTCTCCTTCATCATCTAGTAATTCAATCGGAAAGCTACCCTCAAAATAATAAGTACCACGGGCCTCTCCTTCAATTAATACTGGAGTACTAATAGTGTCACCAGCCACAAGATTACTGACAATAATATGATTAGAGATAGTTTCAGTTTCTGAGCTAATTACTTCATCATTCTCTAAACCTAGGTCCCGCTCGTTATCATCGCGAAGATAAGTCACCTCTTCAATTAATTCTACTGCTTGATTAGCCTCTTTGTGTTTCTTGTCTTGAACAAATTCTGCTATTTTCAGACCAAGAGCTGATATCAAGACTAAAGCAATAATAACTAGAAGAAATGTATTTTTTTTCATATAGTTTAATCTAAGTTAACAAAACTAATTTAAGTTTAACATATATCCATCTTTTTGCTAAGAAAAAACCCATACTAACGCATGGGTATTATTAAGGTTAAATAATTCTCTCAATGTGATCCAAATACATTAAATGGATCTTTGCCATAGGTGGATTTGAAAATCCGGATGATTGACACCCCTTCAACCTTATTGATGTAGGGTAAAAGAAGTAAAAATTCCGAAATCAAATAAAGCTCGCCCTGGCGACGACGTTTCAACTCATCCTTACAGCCTTTATCGCTACATGAGACAAGCTTTACATCAATGCTCCCAAAATCTGGGATCAAAAAATGAGACACTTTCCTGGCCTTACAAATCGGACAGGTTCTTAGCGATTCCAATGATTTAAGCTTCTGCTTTAGATCTTCAATCGCTAACTGGAGCTCATTTTTTAGCTGAGCGCTATTTCGACGGTCAAATTGGCGAGCATATATCACTGCGATATGCCTAGGATTAACCGTAAACACATAACTTAGTGGCAAATCTTTATACCTACCACTTTTGAAATGATAATTTTTCATTTTTTTATTTTTTAAAGTTCAACTTTCATATCTTTCTATCATAATAATCCTGTTAAGTCAATAGTTGTTGCTAATGTGTACAGACATGTGGCGGTTTCCTATTAGGCTAAGGCATGCTACAATAAGGCTAATATGAATCAATTTGCTAAAGAACTAAGCCTTTTCAAAGCTGGTAAAAACTTAATTGCTGGCCTCGATGAGGCCGGTCGGGGTCCTCTCGCTGGTCCAGTAGTAGCAGCTTGTGTTATCATTGACCAAAATTTTAGTCTAAATGATCCCAAGCTAAAATCTATCACTGATTCAAAAAAACTTAGTGCCAAAAAAAGAGAAGAATTATTTTCTCTAATTAAAAGTAAGGCCCTAGCTGTAGAGATTGGTGTAGTAGATAGTGATATTATTGACCAAATTAATGTCCTTCAAGCTAGCTTCTTAGCAATGCGCCGAGCGATTTATAAGATAAAGAGTCAACCTGATTATCTTTTAGTTGACGGGCCCTATAAAATCCCTAAAATCAAAATTGAGCAAGAAGCAATTATTGATGGTGATGCTAATACTTGGTTAATTGCAGCTGCCTCTATCATCGCCAAAGTCAGCCGTGATTGGATAATGACAAACTATGATAAGGAGTATCCTCAATATGGCTTTTGTCGCCATAAAGGCTACGGCACCAAAGAGCATTTACTTAGGATAAAAGAATATGGCCCTTGCCCAATTCACCGCTTTTCTTTTGCCCCAATAAAACAAAAGCCCACTAAGTAAGTGGGCTTTTATCAATCTATTTCTATTAAAGTTTTTTCTCTATCTCTTTGCCAGAGAGCATATCTTTTTCTTTGTAAATTCCCTGCTTGTGCTCATCTTCACCAACTATAATCACTCGTTCTAGCCCTCTTTTGTTAGCATAGTCAAGAGCTTTGTTTAACTTCTGCTCTTCTAGTCCTAGTAATACATTAAGCCCTTCTTGCCTTAACTTCTTAGCTAACTTATTAACCTCAATCATTAATGAGCTCGCTAACAATGGTAGATAAACAGGCTTATTATTATCAATCTTTTCCGGCTCAACTAAATTCCACGATTTGAGGAAAAGAGCCATTGTTTCATCACCCGGAGCAAAGCCAATCGCAGGAAAATTCTTTTCACCAAAAATCTCAGCCAAGCCATTATAGCGACCACCACCAAACAGAGCCCGTTTATTATCTGGGTGGAGATCAAAAACTTCAAAAACTAAACCATCATAATAGTCAAAACCACGAATAATACTTGGTGCAAATTCAACATATTGGTCATAGGCAAGGGCCTTGAGATTAGTTAACAATTCTTCAAGTTGACTTAAGCCAAGCGAGTTTTTGAGTTGGGGTAATTTAGCTGTTAGGTCAGACAAAGACTTAGCTTCCATAAAAAGCTCTAGTTGCTCAACTTCTGCTTGTTTGAAGCTAAGCTTGGCTAGACGCTCTTTTATCGCACCAATATCAAGCTTAGCCCATTTATCCATAATTCGTAGAACTTCAACTTGTTGGCTAGCTTTGATCTTGCCACCGCTAATAGAGTTAAGTAAGTCATTTATTAAAATCCGATTATTGAGACGTAATTTGAAGTTCTCTTGCTTAGCACCAAAGGCAAGCATAATATCAATAGCCATTGTTATCATTTCTTGCTCAGCACTAAGAGCATCAATTCCAAAAATATCACAATTTAATTGCCAGAATTCACGATTACGGCCTCGCTGTGGTTTTTCATTACGGATAAAGTTAGCAATGGAAAAATAACGAATTGGCTTAGGGGTAGTGCTGTAGATTTTAGCGACCATCCGGGTAAGTGATGGCGTCATCTCTGGCCTAATTGATAATTCCCTCCCCCCTAAATCTTTGAAAGTCAAGAGCTCGGGTCCACCAACATCCTCTCCCGACTTAGCTTGATAAATAGCAGCACTCTCAAGTAATGGACTCAAGTATTCTTCATAGCCATAGGCTAAACAAACCTGGCGCCAGGTTGAGAAAATATACTGCCTTAACTTAAATTCTTCAGGAAACCAGTCTTTAGTTCCCTTTGGTTCTTGGGTTGATAACATAATTGATTACTTAATACTAGCACCTCAATCTTACAATTAATTCCCTAAATCTGCAAATCTAACCAAGATTAGTTTATTATTTTATGATAAGTAATTTAGGCTCCTTTAATCAGCTAATTACTACAATATAATGACTTTATCTAAATAAATTAACTATCACGCTTATGAAAATTCTTTTAATTGAAGATGATGAGACTATCACAACTTTCATCAAAAAATCATTTAATGCTCTTGCTTGGTTGGTAGAAAGTACAAACTCAGGTAAAGAGGGGCTGAAAATGGCCCTAAAAGGAAAGTATAAGCTCCTAATCCTAGACCTTAACTTACCGGATTTAAGTGGCGAAGAAATCATAAAAAAGATTAGAGCTAAAAACAAAAGTCTTGCCATTATTATTCTCTCAGTAAAAGCTGACCTGAAGAATAAAAAAGAGCTATTTGCTCTTGGGGCTGATGATTACTTAACTAAACCGTTTTTAATGGAAGAGATAATCTTTCGTTGTCAGGCGATACTGAGACGGCCTGAGTTAATTAAATCCAGCTCAGTTAAAGTCGGAAGTTTACTTTATCGTCCAAAGGATAACATCTTTATGCGCCAAAACAAGGAGTTGTATCTTACCAAAAAAGAGCATAACTTATTGCTCTTTTTACTCAAACATAGAAATCGGATAGTTTCAAAAGGAGAGATACTGGAGCAAGTCTGGAATTATCAAACTAGTCCTAACTCTAATTCGGTAGAAACCCACATTGCCCTCCTGCGCAAAAAAATAAATATTAATCAAGAACCTAATTTAATTCACACCTTTCCTGGTCGGGGTTATAAGTTTAGTCAAAGCAAACTAAAATAAAAACTTCTTGTCTATAATTTCTTTAGGTAAATAGTCTTGTTCACTATCATCTTCTTTAGGGCTATATTTATAGTCTTTAGCATAACCCATTTCCTCTAAAAACTTTGTCGGTGCATTACGCAAATGAAGTGGGACCGCTAAATTACCGCTATTCTTTACTTCAGCTTGAGCGCGCATATAGCCTTCATAGGCACTAATGCTTTTCTTACTCTTAGCTAAATAAACTACGGTGTGAGCTAGGTTGATATTAGCTTCTGGTAAGCCAATCTTAGCGCAAGCATCATAGCAAGCATTAGCTAATAGAAGAGCGCTATTGTTAGCTAAACCAACATCTTCTGAGGCAAAACGAATTAAACGCCGGGCAATATAGAGTGGATCTTCTCCTGCCTCTAGCATCCGAGCCAGGTAATACAAAGAGGCATCAGCATCGCCACCGCGCATTGATTTATGTAAAGCTGAGATTAAATTATAGTGTTCATCACCAGTTTTGTCATAGACTAAGTTAGGTTGATTAGCAATCTCTTTAATAATTTTTTCATCAATCTTCTTTTTATAAACCAACAAACTCTCAACTATACCTAAAGCCCGCCTGGCATCACCTTTGGCTAAATGAGCTACTAAGCTAATTTGTTTAGAGCTAAGTTTGAAATTTACTTTCCCTAAAGCTTGTTTTATTATTGCCTCTAAATCAGCACTAGTTAAAGGCTCGAGCACTAAAACTTTCAGTCTTGATAATAAAGCACTACGAATAGCAAAGCTAGGATTTTCTGTTGTAGCGCCAATTAAAATAATATTGCCCTGTTCAACTTGAGGCAAAAGTGCATCTTGTTGAGTCTTATTCCAGCGATGAATCTCATCAATGAATAAGAAAGTCTTCTCCCCTAAACGTAAATTAGCCCCAGCTTGACTTATCACTTCCCTTAACTCCGTCAAACCACTAGTGGTAGCACTAAACTCAATAAAGTCAGCTTTTGTTTCACTAGCGATAATATAAGCGAGAGTAGTCTTACCTGAGCCTGGTGGCCCCCAGAGGAGTAAAGATGGGACTTGATCTTCTTTTAGGGCTTGATGAAACCAAGTATTGGGACCGACTACTTCTTTTTGCCCAATAAATTCACTTAATTTTGTTGGTCTTAGCTGACTAGCTAAAGGCTTATGACTATTCATATAAATTAATTGTAACTCCCCCTATTATAGCTGATAAGTAAAAGATTATGAATTGAGGAACGATAACTACACAATCTATTCTTGCGAAAGAGCGGTGATAGGGTCTAATTGAGCAGCTTGCTTGGCTGGCCTAAAACCGAAAATAAAACCAGATCCTAAAGAAAAAAGAAAAGATACCAACATGCCTTTAAGGGGGAGGACGAATTGCCACTCAAGGCCAATTGACTTGGCAATTAAACTCAAGATGAAGGCAAGGCCGATGCCAAGAACTAATCCCAAAAGCCAACCCCAAAAAGTTATTAGCACTGCTTCAATTAGGAACTGGAGACTAATATCTTGCTCACTAGCACCAATGGCTTTCCTCAAGCCAATCTCAGGCGTTCTTTCCGTTACCGTAACATACATAATATTCATAATACCAACACCACCAACCAACAACGAGATAAGCACGATTGCTAATAACAAAAGGGTGATAACTTGAGTTACTGAAGCAGCTGTCTCTAGCATCTCCGCCATGGTAGTAACCCGAAAATCATCTTTACTGGGGTCAGATATTTTATGTCGCTCCCGCAAGAGAAATCTAATTTCCTCAGCAGTGTCATCGGCTAAATCAATATCAATTATTTGATGAGAAAAATACATGGCATGATCTATTCCCAAAATCCGCTTATGCAAAGTCCTAATCGGCATATAAACCATGTCATCAAATCCGGCAATGCCTAAATTACCACCAAACTCAGCTAAAACTCCTATCACCTTATACTTACTACCAGCCAAATTAACATAGCGTCCTAAAGCTGTGCTATCAGCAAAAAGATCTGTTTTGAGCTGGTGTCCTAATACTACTACTTGTTGCCAATTCTTGTCATCAGCTTCACTAAAAAAGTCTCCCTCAGTTATCTTTATCTTGCTATCAACTTCAACATAGCTCGCACTTACCCCCATAATCAAGCTAACCTCACTATTATTATCAACACTTACTTTAGCTTGACCTAAAGAGGCAGCATAACCTTGACTAACATTGCTGAGCTGATTAATCGCCTCAAGATCAGCTATTTTCAAAGTAGTGACATCACCACTGGAAAAATGAGCTCCTGTTCTTGGGTCTCTAATTTCAGTTTGAATAATGTTTGAGCCATATGACTCAACTTCAGAAGTAACTAAACCTTTAATCCCTTCTCCGGCGGCATAAACTGTGACAATAGCAGCTACCCCTATCACCATCCCTAAAACCGTCAAACTGGTACGCATTAGGTTCGAGCGCAAAGAATTCCAAGCAAGAGAAAAGGAGATTTTAATTTTATTGAAATAATTACTCATAACGCAAGGCAGTGATTGGTTCTAATTGACTAGCTTTTTTTGCTGGATAGTAACCAAATAAAATACCAATTAAAGCTGAGATTAAAAGAGCAATAAAGCTAGCTAGGGCAGAGATTGAAAAAACCCACTTATAACCAAGATAAGAGACAATAATGGAAACCAAATAGGACAAAAAGGTTCCTACTAATACTCCCAATACGCCTCCAAATAAAGTTAGGGTAACAGCTTCAAGTAGGAATTGAGCTCTAATTTGATTAGATTGAGCCCCAAGAGCTTTGCGTAAACCTATTTCTCGCGTCCTTTCCCTGACACTAACCAGCATTATATTCATAATACCAATTCCACCAACTAACAAAGAAAGAGCAGCCATCGCAGCAAGGAAATAACTAAAAGCATTGGTAACTGTAGTAACAAGTTCAAGTGCCTCTAAAAAACTACGGACACTAAAATCCTCATCACCTAACTGATCAATTTTGTGTCTTTCCCGTAAAATACTAGCAATAATAACTAAGCTTTCATCAATATTATCTTCATTATCAACTTTGATGGTAATGCCTGATAAATAATCAATACCGGCTATCTCTTTTTGAACAAAAGCTAAAGGAGCAAAGATATTTTTATCAGGGCTAGAAAAACCAGACATACCTTTCTTAGCTAAAACTCCAATTACCTGCGCTTGACGATTATTGAGCTTAATTCGCTTGCCAATTGGGTCAGACTGGCCAAAGAGTTCTTCACTTAACTCATTCCCTAAAACCACTAAAGCTAAATTTGAGTCAATTTCCTCAGGAGTAAGATAACGGCCAGCTAATAAATCGAGCTTACTCATTTGGAAGTAATCACCATTAACCCCCTGAAGAGTGGTGCTAACACTATTATTTTGATAATAGGCAGTGACGCTAGCATCATAATAAGCCGTTACTGAGACAACATAAGGTAGGTTTTCTGGCTTAGCTAAAGCCTGGGCATCGCTTGTTTTGAGGCTAGTGATTTTAGCGCCAAAGGCACTCGCTGGTGGACCATTTGTATTAGCTTGTCCTGGCATAACTGCAATCATATCAGAGCCAAAGCTATCTAGCTGGCTCAGGACTAATTTCTGAGCGCCAGAACCTAAAGAGACTATTAATATCACCGCAGCAACACCAATAATGATACCTAACATTGTTAGAAAACTTCTCACTTTATTAGTCAATAAAGCTTGCAAAACAATCTTAAAGATTTGTTTGAAGTTTTCCCACATAAGTATGTTCTATTTGTATAAAGTCTGGTCACTAGCTATTCGTCTTTGTGCTACTGCCTCATCTGCTACTACCCGTCCATCTAATAAGCGAATGATACGCTGGGCATGTTGGGCAGTCTGGGTTTCATGGGTAACTAAGATGATAGTATGCCCCTTTTGATGGAGCTGTTGTAGTAAGGCTAAGATTTGTTGACCCGATTTAGAATCTAAATTACCAGTCGGCTCATCAGCAAAAATAACACTGGGCTGGTTTACTAAAGCTCGAGCAATCGCCACCCTTTGTTTTTCTCCTCCAGAAATTTGATTAGTATAATGGTCTAAACGATGAGCTAGTCCTACTTCAGTTAGTACCGCCTGGGCTCTTTCATTGAGCTTAGTTTTATCATCAGAGTAAATTAAAGGTAGTTTTACATTATCTAAAACTGTTGTTCGAGCCAGAAGATTAAAGGCTTGAAAAACAAAACCAATTTCTTTATTCCGCAATAGAGACATCTTGGCATCGCTTAGGCTTGAGACATCTTGGCCAGCAAAATAATACTTACCAGTTGAGAGTAGGTCTAATAAACCCAAAATGTGCATTAAGGTTGACTTACCTGATCCTGATGGGCCCATAATTGAAACAAACTCCCCTTTATTAATGGTTAAATCAATTCCCGCTAAAACCTCAGTTTTGGTTTCAGCTAGTAGATAGTGTTTAGAGAGTTGCTCAGTTTTGATTAATACTTCAGGCATAGATGATAGATCAAGTTTAGTTTTTGATAAAAGTAATAATTTCATCACCCGCTTCAAGGCCAAAGAGAATTTCAATTAAGCCATCATCACCTCGCTGTCCTGTCTTTACTTCCCTTTCGTCTAACTTCTTATTTACCAGTACCCTAACTTTTTTATTACCGTTGCTATCGATAATCGCTCGAGCTGGTACTGCTAAAACATTATCTTTACTCAAAGTTGTAATATCAACATTAGCGGTCATACCAGCTTTCAAGCTAAGTCCAGATAGACTCAATCTAGCTTCAATTTCTCTAATATCAAAAAGGCTAATTTTTATTTTGTAATAGACTACTCCAGAAATTAGAGTCTGCGCTGGTTCAATAAACGAAACTTGGCCAGAAATGATAAAATCATCTGCCAAAGCATCTAAGCTAATATCAGCTTTATCACCTAAAGAAATTTTATTAATGTCAGACTCAGCAATATCAACTTCAATTTCAAAGTTATCTGCTACTAAGAGTTTAAGGGCAGGCACTTGCCCCCCTAAAGCCTGTTCACCCGGCTTGAAGTTAACTTCGCTAACTAAAGCAGAGATTGGTGCTTTGATTATAGTTTTATCTAATTGGTTCTCAATACTAGCTAAAGCAGCTTGGGCTTGTTCAAGCTGAGCTTGTGCTAAAGCAATGTCTTGATTACGTGCTGGGGCGGTAACGCTTCTTAGTTTCGCTAAAACTAAAGCCTCAGCCTTATTGGCATTGTCTAACCTTGATTGAGCAGCCAACAACTGTTGATCACTGTTTAGTAAAACATTGCTTAGGGTGTTGCGAGCTACTAAAATCGCATTACTATGAGCAACCTCGGCTTGTTTAAGTGATTGCTTAGCACTAGCTAAAGCACTAGAACGATTGCTAAGAGCACTATTATAGCCTTGGCTAGCTCCTTCAAGAGCATTAGCAGCTCCACTAATTTTATTACTCTCTGCAATAACTATGTTTTTATGGGCATCAAGATAACTTTGAGGATACTTGACTGAGGTAACGGTAGCTTCTAGCATTGCAAAAGCTTCATTGAAAATTGAACTGAGTTGACTGAGATAACTTTTGCTTGCAGTTACCGCACTTTTGACATCTGAGTCTAGCTGACTAGATTTAGCTCTATCAATTGTTTGTTTTAATGCTGGCAAAGAGTTAATAATCTGGCGACGACTAAAGGTGACTCGGTCCCGACTGCCAATATTTTTGACACCCAAAACACTATCAGCCTCTGGATCATCTAATATCGTTTTGAGATTATCTAAAGCAACTTCACCCAAAAGCACCTTGTCACTTAGAGTAAGCAACAAGGTCTCTAGAGAACTAGCCAGCACTTGAGCACTGGATTCATCAGTACTCTCTAGAGCAAGACGAGCCATAATAATACCTTGTTCACTAGCAGTGCTAGTGCCAGCTAAAGGCTCAGTTAAATCACGCAAGCTATCTTGAGCTTGTTTGATATTCTCGGCGCTAGTTTTCCTGACTTGCTCTAGGTCAGCCTGAGCTGCCAGCCGCGCTGACTGGGCTTGGTCTAATTCTTGATAACTAATAGCTAAAGTCTCACTACTAGCTCCGGCTAAAAGTTTTGAATAATTTGCTTGAGCAATGCTTAGCCCAGCTAAAGCCTCTATCTTTTTGAGGTTAAGGCTATCAGCTTCAAGTTTCATTAATTCTTGGCCTTCTTCTACTGAGTCACCAATTGCCACTAAAACCTCTGCTACTTGCCCAGGATTACTGAAACTCAAAGAAAGCTCTTGGGCGGATTTAAGGACACCTACTTCTGAGACTGTCTGAGTAAAGCTACTAGGATTTAATGTCACCGTAGTATATTCAACTTTATTTTTATTGCGACTTGAAATCAGAACCAAAATAGCAATCACTAAAACGATTCCGCCAATAATAAACCATTTTTTGTATTTTTTGAACATATATAAATATTAGCTTTAAATATCTAAGCTATTATAGCAAATAATGACCAAAAGTAAAGCCTAAATAAATATAAATTACTTGACAATTCTATTGATTTGTTATAAAGTCCTTAAAGTTCGAAAAATAGTACATTAACATAAAAAAATAGAATATGAAAAAGATTATTTATCAAAAGGAGAAAATTGATCTAGCGCTTTCGGTGGCAACAATATTGCGCAATGTCAATGAAAATACAAGCTCATATACAATTGGCATTGATACTGCCGAATTAATGGGCGTTGTAGAGGCTTGTGAGCAAATAAAGCTTGAAGAAGACGAATTAGTTGATTCTAATTCAAAGATTATTCTAATCGGCATCCATCCCAGAAATCATAGGGAGGGGCTGATAGTACTTGATTTCCTTGAAAAATATGGCGATCAAGTTGAGCTTTGGATAGATGAGGCAATTTGGCCTGCTGGCTTGGCAAAGTATGTTAGCCAAAGCTCGAGACGAATCTTCATTAGCCAAGAAGAAAGCTGTTTAGCTATACTCAAGAACTTAGGCTATCGATTCCCTTTAGCTTGGCTAAAAGCTGAAAAAGCTATTAAAGCTAGAGATGCTAGCAATAGACTAGCGCAAAGGTATTTGATAGCAGACTTGATGAATCAAAACATCAAGACTGTTTTCCAACAGCAAAAAGATGAGTATGAGAATTTTCTCTTTGCTAGCATGGTTGACGAGCTTTACCTGGAAAGGAAAAACGAAGCAATTGAAATGTTAGTTCAGGAATTTCCATTCTTTTATGTCGAAACAAAAAAGGCTAAAAGAAAGCTTGACGGCAATTACCATCTTTTTACTAAAGCCAGAAAAGCTGGTCGGCCAATTGGTTATTTCCAGCTAGGTGAAGTCAGGAATATTATCAATTATTCCGAGATCATCGATTATGGCCTCAATTTCTATCCTTGGCTTTGTATTTTAGAAGCCCAGATAGATGGTGATACCGTGATCATCATCAAATCAGCCAAAGTTGCCATCGACGAGATCCTTGGCATGTACTCTGAGCATGACCTAGAGAAAAAGGAGACTTTCAAAGTCTTAGAGGCTGAGATTATTAAGTGGAAAGAATAAAAAAAACAACAATAAAACCCGAGAGGAAATCTCGGGCTTTTTTTATGAAATATTTTTTAGCCAAGTAAGCATCATTTCCTTAACTACTTTTTCTTTACCCCTAAACCCATGATCGGCCTGAGCTACTAATTTTGTTTCGGCTTGGGGGTGTTTCAACTGTTGATTAAACCACTGATTAATTTCTACTACTTCCCTATCAGCGTATTCGTCTTGCTCAGCTGAGATCACTAAAATCGGTTTATCAATTTTCCCTAATCTATTGCCCTTGTCTAGCTTATGACTATAGCTAAAGATCTCTTCCTGACTTGAGGCCGTATAGAGACTAATAAAGCGTTGGGCGCTAATTAAGGTAGGCCAATACTTAGCCCCTAAAAACTCATCACCCCGCTTAGCTTTAACTAGACGTCTAGCCTCAAGCTCTGCCTTCTTTAATACTGTTGGCTCGACTGCTTTCTTAATTAAAGCGTAATCACTTAAAGGCGCTAATAAAATACCAGCTTTGACCTTAATTGGTTGTTTTTTTGTTAAATAGTAGGCCACTTTATTAGCACCAGTTGAATGGCCCAATAAAATAATGTTACGATATCCTGCTCTTTTAGCTAATTGGCATGCCCCTAAAATATCATCAACCGAGTCGGTAAATACTTCAGTAGCAGAACCACCACTAATATTCTTTAGTCCAGACTTTTGACGTTTACACTCTTTCTTTATCAGGGCTACCACCCCATTACCTCTGTTGTTAAATACTAAAACTGCTTGTTTTGCTTTAACTAGTTCTTGAGCGAGTTCAATTCGGGAAAATAAATTACCACCTAGACCGTGCAGAAAAATAAATAAATTAGGAGCAGACTTGCTACCAAAGATAAAACCAGGTAAATGGACCTTTTTGGGGGTGACAATATTTATTGGCTCTGATTGCATAGAAATATAATTAATTGTTTACTAAACTAAATTATATCAAATTTTATGGAATAAAAAAAAGGAGAGTCAACTCTCCTTAACTTTACACTAAGTAGAAAAGGACCAGGGCCGAACCGGACCATAATGACCTTCTCTATAAAATAAATTAAACTCCAAACCTAAAATTTTTTTATCCTTCACTATCGTGTCTAGCAACTTGTAGTCACTAACTACGTAGGTCAAATGCTCCACACCATCATTACCTTTTACCGCCTCAGGGCCAGTAATGGTACTAAGAGCTTCGACACTATTAGCGAGAATTTCGCTAGTGAAGTCATTTTTTGGCTCCAGAAAAAATAATTCTTTCTTCATGATATTTAATTTTAAATGAACATTATTTTTTAAAAATCAGCATTTTTGGGGGTACGTGGAAATGGAATTACATCACGGATATTTGCCATCCCTGATAAGTACATAATCGCTCGTTCAAAACCAAGGCCAAAGCCAGCATGAGGCATGGTGCCATAGCGTCTGGTATCAAGATACCACTGATAATCAGCTAAGTCTAGTTTAAGCTCTGTCATCCTTTTCTCTAAAACCTCTAAGCGCTCTTCCCTTTGACTACCGCCGATAATCTCACCTATCCCTGGTACTAATAAATCCATCGCCGCTACAGTTTTGCCATCATCGTTTAAGCGCATATAAAAAGCCTTAATCTCTTTGGGATAATTAGTAACAAAGACTGGTTTTTTGTAAACTTGCTCAGTTAGATAACGCTCATGTTCAGTTTGTAAATCAACTCCCCACTTTACCGGGTATTTAAACTTTTCGCCTGAGTCAAGTAGTATTTCAATTGCTTTAGTATAATCTAATCTAACGAAATCTGACTGTAAAACATTATTTAATCTCTCAATTAGCTTATCATCGATAAACTTTTGGAAAAACTCCATCTCCTCTGGTAGCTCATTAAGAACAGCCTTAATTAAATATTTAATTAGCTCTTCAGCTAAAACCATCACATCATCTAAGTTAGCAAAAGCTAACTCAGGCTCTAGCATCCAAAACTCAGAAGCATGTCTAGTAGTATTTGAATTCTCTGCCCGAAAAGTCGGTCCAAAAGTATAAACTCGGTTAAGGCCCATAATTAGAGCTTCTGCTTCTAGTTGACCACTAACAGTTAAGCCAACATGACGACCGAAGAAATCTTGACTATAATCAACTTCTTGCTGAGAGTTTTTCGGGATCTCTTTTTCTAAATCAAAGGTGGTAACGGTAAACATTTCTCCGGCTCCTTCGCAATCACTACTGGAGATGATGGGGGTATGAACATAACTAAAGCCTTTCTCAGCAAAGAAACGATGGATTGCTAAAGACAAAACTGAGCGCAGACGATAGACTGCGGAGAAGGTATTGCTACGTCCACGTAAATGAGCTATTTCTCGAAGGAACTCAAAGCTATGACGTTTTTTTTGTAAAGGATAGTCAGCTTTTGCCACACCAATAATTTCTATCTTAGTGGCTTGTAGCTCAAATTTCTGACCGCTAGCTGGCGACTCTACTAGCCTGCCTTCCACTTGTAAAGCTGAACCAATGCTTAGTTTGCTTAACTCTTCGCGATTAGCTAAAGTGTCATCATAGACAACTTGGAGACCATTGAAAAAAGTACCATCGTTTAGTTCCATAAAACTAAGATCCTTAGAGATCCTCTGGGTCCTAATCCAAGCAGAAACAGAAATATCTTGACCTAGATATTTATCACTAGCTTGATGCAATTGCTTAATATCAACTTTTTTCATAATACTAATTAGCTTATTTATAGAGTTAATATAACAAGCTTAAGCAAATAAATCAATAAAAAAAGCTCCTAAAGACTAATCTTCAGGAGCATATAATTTATACTTCAGGAATGGGCTTTAGCTCGATTCCCTTTTTTCTTCCCTTACAAAGTGGGCAACTCTTTGACTCAGCATAATACTCTGACGCTGAATATTTTTTGCCCTCTAACTCCTCAATTAGCTCAATTACCACTCTTTTGAGTGGCATATAAGAGCCACAAAAAGAACAATATAACATCATTCCAGAGTTAGGGGTAAGGGGAGACAATAATTTCTCACGGCTTGGGCCGGCTTCAGTTGTTTTTCCTTTCAACTTAACTGTGCCCAAGGCCTGTACCTCAAATCTTTCCATCTTCATTATTATTAAAGTTAACTATATCTTTTTTTTAATTGTCTAATTCTTCGCTTAATCGCTGTCGCTAATACTTCGCTGTAATCACTAACTGGTTCTGACCAATTAGCCCGTTTGTCAACTGCATCTGACTGAAATAAAAGGATATGCTGAGCCTTAGACCCAACTTTAGTTGGGTTAAGGGTGACATCAATTGTGGTAATAATTTCTTCATCAATCCCTAAATCCTCATTTATGTAATTATATATTAGGAAGCAATCCGTGCCATTTTCAAAATCTAGGGCTGAATCAACAGCAGTATAATACTTGAAATCAACATAATCCTCTTTTTCATCCATTTCCTCTAACCCCAAATTAAAAGCAACGGAATGATAAAGGTCATCTGCTAAAGCTGCTCTTTTACTGGGCTGTATTTTTTTAGCAAGCTCTACTTTACCATCGAAATCTAAATCTAAATACTTACTTTTACGGGTCTCAAGACTTAACTTAATGATATTTGCTGCCTCACGATTAATTTCATCTTTTAGCTCAGGATGTTCGAGTTTGAAACGTCTAATATTATCATCACTAGGCATTCTTCCCCGTGACAAATTATAAATATAAGTTCTCCACGCTTCCTTTATCGCGTAGTCTTTGAGCTCATTTTTGAGCTTATAATCATCAACGCTACCAAGAGCTTCTTTTTCAAACTCTTTACCATCTTGATAAATATTTACTTCTTTTATCATATTATTTTACTAAGGATAAACTATATCCTATTTTATAAATTTTGTCAAGGGTTAGCCTTTTTTAGCTTCGCAGGGGTTATAGAAAATTAGGCTAAACTTTTTAAGAGAAATTAGACAATTAAGCCCGTATTTCATCTAAAATCTTTTTAATCTCATAAGGGTTTTCAATTCTTGTCAATACAACTTCAAACTGACTTGAGCCGGCCGTATTAATAAAAATAGATCCGGTTTTGGTAAGAATCTTAGCAAAAAAAGGCTCTCGCACTAAAACATCAGTTATTTTGGAATAATCGACACTGATGGTTTCTGTACTAAGCCAACCGCGGTGAATTACTATTCTTTTATTGGTAAAGGCATAAGCATTTGCTGCTCTAAGATAGAAAACTAAATAAAGGAAAGCTAGGAGAAAGATAACTATCGCTAGGGGTGAAATAAAAGCTAGCGCCAAGCTAAGTAAGCCCCAAAAGATTAAAGTAACAGTAATATAGCTTGAGCCAATGGTAAAAGAATAGATCACTTTCTCATCTTGCTTAAGGACTTTATCCCATATTTTTTGATAATTCATAACTTATCGCTATTTAAATTTATTAACTATAACCGAACACTACTTGTAACCATTCTTCCTTAAATGTACCTAAAATAAGCACTAAAGTAAAGCGCTTTAGAGCATTAATAATAGGAAAAACCAATAAAAAATAGCCAATTTTGATTGGCTATTGTTTAGATTATCTCTGCACGGGATCGTGGACTGTGTTAGAACTGAAGTTATTATTAAACCGACTAATTTAGTAAATTAATTCACCAAATAAGTCTGTCTAACAATATTATATCCATTAAATTTAGTATCATCCTCCGACTTCAAATCAACAGCCTCTAGGTTTTTTGATAATTCGCTCAGATATTTAAAAAGTACCGGTCTATTACTTGCCGAACCGCCTGAATGATCATCAATTACAATAGCCGTTTTGCGATTTTCTTTTTCGGCCAAACTTTTTACATACGCTATAACCTTATCATAAAAGTCTTTAACCGATAATGAATTAATTAAATTTTCTATAGGATTAAAACCTCTAATAACTAACAACGGCTCTCCATTTTTTGATTCTGTTTCAATCAACATAAAAGCTCCAGCTAATCTCTCATATTTTGTTTCTGGATTTTGTCTAATAATAACCGGGGTAAAATTAGGAAATTCTTTCAAAATACTGCTATACTTTGAAGCCCAGCAAGCATCAGCTATATGTCCAGAAAATTCAGTTAATACCCCCCTGGTCGGAATTAATTGAATCTTAGAAACATCCTTAGATTGACCACCGACATCTTGCAACAAGGCCATCTCTTCACTAATAGCTTGAGCCGAAATTATTTCATTGAACATTTTTTTCGCTTTCTTATCAGTAAAATATTTGGACATAGTCTCTTGATTAGTAATATGATCAATAAAATCAAGAACCCAAGACATATCACTAATATTTGGCTTATCTAAATCAATATTATCCAAGTCGAAATTTAAACTTTGTTTGTTTCTAGCAAAACTCATTAAAAAAACTGTCTGCCTTAATAATTCATTAAACTTTTTATTACTAGCTAAAACAGAGAAATTATTTTGAAAATCTTTCAAATCTCTTATATTAATAGATTCAAGTAAGTTTATTTTTTGATTAATCCCCTCCCTAGCCATAGGATTGGGCATATTATTAGATTTCTCTTTTAATTCTTTAATCAATTCTAATCTCTTGGCCTCTATTTTTTCCACTAAGTTACTAAGAGGGAATTTTTCTTGATACAATTTTTTAGCGGCTTTAACGGAGCCAACTAACACGGAAAATCTATTTAAAAAATGCTCATTAAATTGATGATTCTCTCT
>CAYQEI010000006.1:0-29831 GCA_964416495.1 uncultured Gammaproteobacteria bacterium | reverse complement strand
ATATATTGCCTATAGACCATAAAAATAAACCTCGTTGTTATAATACAGCGAGGTTTTTTTATTTTTAATGCTAAAAGTGTAGAATGTTAAAGCGCCTACTTATTTAAATTTAATTTTAAGCAATTTATAATTTTTACTCTTAATATTGCAAGCGATTACTTATTATATGATCGACATAGCACAAGCACAAAAATCAATGACTCTTAATTCTAATTCCCAATCATTATTATTGTTATTACCAGACAAATGTATTATTGGATTTAAATACCCATCAGAAATGCTTTTTCCTTTTTGGATGTCGAACCCTATGTCTTCTGAGTGAATAATTTTATTACAAGCTTCTCTAAATTTTATTGCTTTATCATTAAGAGAGCCAACAGACTCCTCTCTCAAGCCTTTATTATTTAAATCATTTCCATCTAAAATATTTCTCGAAATTATAGCAACTGTAATTAGTAGCTCTGAAATTCTACTTCTTTCCAATTCTTTCATTACTTCAAAAGAGAACTCGTCACTTTTAAAATGATCGTAAATAAATTTGCTAGCACCAAACAAAGTCAGCAATTCATAGGTTTTTATATTTAAAATCAACGGGTCAAAGTAATAACCCTCCGGCGCTAAGGAGTTATCGTGCATATTAAATTTTGCCATACATTTGTTCTTTTAGTTAATAAATATATTAATTATTATTAGTCAAGTAATTAGAGAATAAGATTTAGGCTACAATAGCTTTAGTATCTCTATCAGTGTAGTCATTATGATGGACTTATTTAAAAACAACACACATTATTATAGTCGCCTTAAGCTTGCTTGCAGGTCTTATACTGGCGAGCATAATAATGAGCTTCTTAGCGGTTGAGAAGGCAACTTTATCTGGTCTTTTAATTCTGTTTAATGGAGAGCTTATTGGAAAGTGCGGAGCTTCGCTGGGAAGACTTCTCCCAGTATGCACCACAGAGACTATAAGAGCTAAGCTAAGTATTAGGGCCTTGGCCTCTTAGTTCTTTAGTCTGCTCTTCACTAGAAATTGTCTCTTCCTTTTCTTGAATTGTATTTTTTCGGTCTACCTCTGTAGCCAAATAATCCACCCTAAGCTCTATTTTCTCTAAAAGTTTAACTATTTTATTTATCTTCTAATACCAAGTTAAAAGCTCTCTAATTAATAGCCAAATGAGAATTAAGCCTAAGGGAATTAAAATAATCAGAGAAACATTTGGACCACTAAAAGCCTTCGGTCCATTTACTAATATACCCATATATTTTTAATTAATTTGCACTGCTTTATTTACTTAAGTCAATGATGTTGCAAATTTTTCTTGAAATACTCTTGAGTTTCAGCATCAGTACAATAGATATAGCACCCCTTAGCTCCTCTAGTCATTAAAACTCTGTATGTGTTTTTGATTATTTCATCGGCTGATTTTAGAATCTCGGGATCCCCGTCTCTTAATCTATTAGTAACGCCTCTAAAAGATTGATCAGTTGTTGCCCTTTTAGTAGCATCAGTAATTATTTTTCCATTCCTAACAACTAAATCAGGACCAATAATAACGCCCACATAATCAAGCTCTAAGCCTTGGACAGTATGGATACAGCCAACTTCAGTAACAGATTTTGGGTTAATAATATAACGGCTACCATGGTTTTTTAGGTTCCATTTAGCCTGGTAGTCTCCAATTGTAATATCATATTTTTCAGGGTACCTTTTGCTAACCCAATTCCAACAATAACCAGCCACTAATCTTGATTTATTATTTTTTTCATTCAATCTTTTTATTTCAGAATGTAATTTATCTGGGCTATCAAAAACTTTAAAATCATAGTCAATCTCTGATAATTTCTCGTTAGCCGATTCTCGAATTTGGAGAATGTGATTTACCCAGGCCAAATAACCATCGGATCCATTACATCTAAATTGACTAGGGAGGATATCTTCGTGGATTGGAATATTCAGGTCTTTAGCAATCTTTATGATTGTTTCTTTTTTACCTATGTCTTTAATAGTAACGCGCTGATCATCATCAATAAAAAATATTGTGAATTTTCCAGTCTGCATTAGCTCTTTAATTTGATTCTCTCCTTGGTTGCCGTAAATGCCACTGTATTTATTTAGGCGATGAGCTTCATCAACGATTAAGGCGTCGAAGGAGTTTTTATCAGCGTTAAAGAAGACGCCGGAGGAGGAAAAAAGATTTCTTATTCGTCCTGGGACTAAAGTGCCGGATAATTTTGCAGCGTAAACCTGTCTAGGGGCAGCATTTTTAGTTACATATCTAGTATTTAGACCCATGCTTGTTAGTCTTGATAAGAGGTGTATGGCCACCACCGATTTACCAGTACCGGGTCCGCCTTCGACTATAAAGACATTTTTTTTCAAATCGGTAGATTCTCTGGCAAGTTGCAGTGCTTTTTCATAAACTATTTTTTGCTCATCAATGAGGGTAAATTCTTTTGCATTCTTTGCTAACATTGATGATAGGTAGTCAGCCAAATCTTTGGATGGTCTAATTTTGCCATTTTCAATTAAGTATAAAGTTTTTTTATTATCACCGAATTTGACAAATTTTTTTATAAATTTTTGGAGCTTTTCTGCATCAGTTTCAAAAAAAACTGGCGCTTGTTTTAAATAAAAATCATAAAATTCATTTGTGATGACGTTATCACTCTTGTAATTATGCAAGTAGGCGCAAGGCTGTAAGCCAATATTATTTTTTCTGATGCTTTCATTATAATCTTTAATAATGGTGGTATAGCTCCAAGCTTGATATGAGGGGTGTAATGTCTCCCTAACTGCGCCACCAACGAAAGTCTCTACCATAGCATCTTTATCCGTTAGTTTTGCACTCTCCCATTGCTTTAATTCTATTAGCACTACTACTGGCTCTTTATTTTCATCTTTGCCGGAAATAAGAAAATCTATTCTTTTTGCTGAGGCTGGTATTTTGTATTCTATAGCAATCCCAGCATCATCTGGTATGCTGGGATCTCTTATTACTCTTTCCATATAATTCATTGAGTTTCTGATTGCCCTCATCTGATTTTGGGCAAACATATTGCCGACGTTCGTTGTAAATGAATTCATCAGCTTGCCGGAGGTAATATCTTGAGTAAATTCTAGCTTAGTTTTGGAATAAATTATGGCCATGGCTACAGTTTGTTATATTTAGTGTGCTTACTCTTAGCTTTAGAGACAGGATATTTTTCGTTATTTTTTTTAAGCTTATCCTCTGTGGCCTGGAGGATGTCAATGTTTAAATCATGGCTCATAAGTAGAACCCAGTACAAGACATCAGCTAATTCATCCGCAACATCGCTTTTGTTAGTGATTACATACTTTTCCATTTCCTCTTTAGACAGCCACTGGAAGTGCTCCATTACTTCTGCGGCCTCTAAAGCTAAAGAAAGAGCCAGGTCTTTTGGATTATGGAATTGCGCCCAATCTCTGGCGTCTCTAAATTGGACAATTTGTGTAATTAGTTGATCAAGTCTACTCATATTTTTGTAGGTTAATGCAATCTAAGTTAATAAAATTATATAATAATTATAACATATTTGTATTAATTTTAAACGTTTTATGAAATTAAAATATATTTTTAATACAAGATCGCGCTAATGGCTGATGATAAAACTTTCAATATTAAACAAAATTGAAAGTGAAATCGCCAATTAATCTAGCAGGGATTTATCTAATAACATAAAAGAGGCGTTAAAGCCAAATTAAAAAAGCATCAGGAACGCAAAAGTAGCCCCCTAGGCGTTGCTCTAGATAAACTGTAGTAAAAGAGGATTACGAAGAAAAAATAAAAATATAGCTAATGAAATTGTAGAAACAACTAAGGATTTAGAAGCCCAAAAATAGTGAAAAAGAGTTTTTTTGTTTTTTCTCCTAACGGAGCAGTCGGCGGGACTCAAACGGTCGGGCATGGCGGAGGAGGGAGTGTGGTGGAATTCCGTCACGTGACCGCGTGCGGCAATCCTTTCAAAAGATGAAGTTTCTATTGGCGGAGATGCTGGATTAAGTGGGGACTCCAATTTATAAAAATAACAATATTTTTGTAAATTAAAACCCCGAAACTTAAAAATTATTTAGAATCAAATTCTTCTTTCACAACATCTAAAAAAACTTTTCTAAGAGCTTCCCTTGTATTATCCCTATAATTAATAAATTCCTGTCTTTTTTTGTCATCTTGTCTGTATATTTTTTTATTTTCTGCCCAGTTTATTAAATCTGAATTTTCGTCATAACTACTAGAATAAAAACCGCCATAAATTATTTTATTTGGTTTTAATTCGGGATGAAGTTTAAAATAATTTTCCCAATATTCTTTACTTGAGATTGTTTTTTCTGGTTTTTTAAATTCTCCGTTTTCATCTACTAAAGGCTTTCCGTCTTTTATAAGATATTGAGATCCAGTTTCTGGGTCAACTTTAATATTATCAGATATGCATAATATTCCAGCATTTACGGGAACTCCTTTTCCGAAGTTAAAAATCTCAAAATCATTATACTGTTGCTTTATCCCGCCTTGATTATGATAATATCCGCGACCAATTTCTAATTGGCCTTCTCTGGTAGCGTGGTAAAAATCATTTTGTAAAATGTATTCCACTGGATAATAAAAATAAAATTTATAATTGTCCTCGCCCCCCATACATGTTATGAAGTTCCTTGCCATAAGAAAAATGAGCCGACTCCTTGTCTAAAAAATAAATCGTTCCGTAACTACCGATAACCTTATCGACCACCTCATCAACAGACATCCCTTTTTCCTTAAATTCTCTTAAAGCTTCTTTATTTATCATTGACTTAGCTCTTTCTTCATTAGATATAATTGTAGAAGTGCAAGAGTTAATGTTTCCATCTTTTAAAAGGGGGGTAAAACTATCGACAAATTCTCCTTCACCAGAAGTATGTCCTCCTCCAGTAGACATAAATGTATTTTCGCGAATTCCATATCTCGTTACATGGTAAAAAGCTTCGCCAGACAATCTCTTCAGAAGAACAAGATAATCATCTAGGGGCATTTTTTCCATTGCTTCGGTCGATAGATATTTCTCTCTTTCTTCTAGCGTTAAAGGACAATTTTTCAAAATATTATTTAATTTTTCATCATAATCATCTTTTACTTTCTTAATATTATGTTCTTTTACGGACTTTAGCATTTCATTTAAAAATCTTTCTTTTTGGCGAAATTTTTCAGTTTTAAAAATTTTTCCAAAAACATCTTTCTCTAATTGCTCATAACTTTCTTTGATGTTTTGATATCGTCCGTAGACTTCTGGCAAACCACTTTTTATTTTTTTGAAACTGGCTGGCTGTTTTCGCGTCGCTCTTAGTTTTTTAGCCGTTTCCCTCCGTAAATCGCCTGCCAATTCTTTTGAAAATTTTGTTTCAAGTTTCATAAATTTAATAATTAGTATTCCTACTCCTAAAATACTACGAAATTACCTAAAAATCAAGCAAAAAATTGATCTTGACTCAGTTCTAAATTTATCCAAAATAGACTAGTATGGCTCAGCAAAAAATTAAAGAAAAACTAACCGAATATCTCAAATCATACAGCACTGAGTCGGGCTATTTAAATAGCTTTTGAGTTGTTTATCATTATGTTTCCTTTTTAAAATTGAATCGTATATCAAAGAAAAAATGGGCAGTGTCGTAGCTTATAGCGACAATCAAGTAGAATCAACCATCGTCAATATTGCTTTCAAACATCCCTATGATGTACTGCTGAAAATACAAAATAAAGACGATTTTGAGTCAATGCGGAGGGGGAGGGATTCGAACCCTCGATGCCTGTTAGGGCATAGCGCTTTTCGAGAGCGCCCGATTCAACCACTCTCGCACCCCTCCAAATGGTTTTTTAGTTTAGGTAGATCTTCGCTGTAGTTTAGAGAGGGCTAGAAGTGATAGCAAAATAAAGAATAAAGCTGAGAGGTCGTTTTTGAAATAAGGCACATCAACTAGCCCGTGAATTATGATCGCTAGCATAGCTGTAAGGAGGCCAAGGTAGAGCTTGTTTTTGTCATTCTTTAGGCAGAGTTTAGATACATCCCTAAGGTAGTTGATAATAAGCCAGAGGAAGGCAATTAAGCCAATTAAGCCTAGCTCAGTCCAGAAGTTTAGGATTATATTGTGTGGATAGAGGTAGATCTCTACCGGTTGCCAGTATATTGCTCTTAGTTCTGCGCTACCATAGAGTATTGAATGGAAGTTTTCCATTTTATCACGATTGAAGAATATACCGTCTTGATGATAGGGGAAGACTGCTTGTGGGTAAGCCCCTAAGCCATTACCAAGTAATATTGCTGGTCCAGTAAATGTTTTCATAGTCTCACGCCATTGTTGCTTTCTAATTTCTCCAGAAAGGTCTGAGAGAGTAGCTTTTTCTACCAAGAAGCTCCTTGTAATTGGGGTTACTAGCATAAGTCCTGCTAGTAGAGCTAAGATTACCCCGATAATCACCCGTTGTTTTTTTAGGGTTAGGAAAATATAGATAACTAGGGTAAGGGCTAGAGCCATTAAGGCACCTTTGGATTTGGTAAAATAGATTGCCAGGAGGGAAAGAATAAAGCTAAACAAATAAATTAGTTTTATAGAAATTAAAGCTTTCTTGTCTTTGATAAAATTGTGAAATTGAGCAAGACTAAGTAAGGCAATCGGGCCCAGGAAAAGGCTAAGAGCGTTAGGGTAGGGGTAAAAGGAAGTAACTCGTCTTAGTTCCGCTCCTTGCCAGAAAGGATTAGCGATAAAAAGGCCAGTTAGTTTTTGATAAATTGCAAATAGAGACAAGATGATAGCACTAATCGCTAGAGCTAAAGTAATTTTATTTAGCTCTTCCTTCTTTTGATAGCTGTTTAGGATTAGAATGTAGAGCATGATTGGCTCAAAGAAGTAGGCTTTGAGCATACCAAGGGCGGGTAAGCTAAATTGAGCTACTGCAGTAGCAATAAAAGCACTAACTAAGATCAGGATGATTTCTTTGTAGTAGGGATAAGATTGGCGCTTGTCTTTGTCTTTAAGCCAAGCTCTAAACTTCAATTTAGTTTCTTTAACTAACCAAAAAGCAAAAGCTAGCACTATTAGAGCTTCAAGGAAAGTGAAAGGAATGCCAAAAAGACTAAAGCGAATTAAATAGCTAGGTAAAAGAGCAATGATAAAGAAAAGAGCTAGATCAAAACGAAGATATAGTATAGTTGAAAAAAATATTAGGGCCAAAATAAGCATGATGTCCATATAGGTAATTATAGCATAAAAAGACTTATCTAATTAAACAAAACCACCCTCTTCTAGTGAGGGTGGTTTTGTTTATATTGATTGAGCTTATCAAGTTTAATTAGCTCGCTCGGCATATTCTCCAGTTTCAGTATTGATTCTAATAACATCCCCTTCATTGATAAACATCGGCACAGTGATAGTAGCGCCAGTTTCAATTTCAACCACCTTGCTGACATTACCAGCAGAGTTACCTTTGACTCCTGGAGGAGCACTGACTACTTCAAAATCCATCTTTACCGGTAGGCTGATACTAACTGGTCTATTTTCAAAGTATAAAACATCAACATCAGTACCATCTTTGAGGAAATCAGCTTGGTGAGCTAGGCTTTCTAAATCTAGACTAAATTGTTCATAGCTTTCATTGTCCATAAACAAAGCACTATCTTTATCTTTGTAGAGGAAATTAGCTTTCTTAGTTTCAGTTTCAGCTACTTCGGCCTTTTCAACCCCTTGGAAAGTTTTCTCTAGCGTGTTACCAGTGATAAGGTTACGGCATTTGGTTTTGAGAACAGCACCACCACGACCCATTTTATGATGATCGGTTTTAGTAATGAGGTAGGGTTCATTATTTATTTTAATAACTCTCCCTGTTTTTATTTCATTAAAACTAAGCATAGTGGTAGGTTAATTATTTGTGAGTAGCTGAGAGTAGAGCCATAACACGTGCTCTTTTAATAGCGACACTTAACTTCCTTTGATGTCGAGCACAAACTCCAGTCCTTTTACCAGGCAGTATCTTCATATAGAAGTTAATGAAACGTCTGATAGTGCGAACATCTTTGTAGTCTGGCTCAATGTTGTTAACACAAAAATAACACTCTTTTTTAGTATTTTTTTTCATATATTTTTATTAAAATGGAATATTTTCTACTTTTATTTCATCATCAGCTGGCTCCTCAGGAATCTCGATGACAGGCTCCTCATTTTTAACTTGGGTTTGGTTGCCATAATTTGTGCTAGGAGCTTGGCCACCACCACGACTATCAAGCATAATCATGTTTTCGGCAACGATCTCAGTCCGGCTACGCTTAACCCCATCATTACCAGTCCAATCAGTAGTTTGAAGTCGGCCTTCGATATAGACCTTGGAACCCTTTTTGAGATATTGGGCACAGATTTCGGCGAGACGACGCCAGGCAATGATGTTGTGGAACTCAACTTTCTTTTGTTGTTGACCAGATTGGTCAGTCCAAACTAAATTAGTTGCTACACCAAAAGAAGCAACGTTTTGCCCATTTGGGGTAGTTCTTAATTCTGGATCACGGGTAAGATTACCAATGATCATCGCTTTATTTAGATTCATATGATTAAATTAAATCTTTAGCATTAATTATTCCCTCAAGTTTTTGATCTAATTCTTTAATTTCACCTGTCTTAGAAGCACTCGTGTCGTTCGCTGGCTGACTAGGGCTTTCGCTGGCTTGTTTCTTAGCAAGCTCTTCTTGAGTTTTAGCTTGCTCTTTTTCTTGTTTAGCTTTAATTTTCTCTTGGATAGCTTGCTCTTTAGCTAATTGAGCTTCACTCTTCTTTTGTTTAGCAACAATTTGGTGTCGCAATACTTCATTGCTTAGGCGCAGAGCATTATTGATGGTATCTAAGGCGGTTTTTTCAGCACTAAACTCCATTAGAGCATAGTAGCCATGGTTGTTGTGCTTGATCGGATAAGCTAGTTTCTTTTTACCCCAGTACTCTTGATACTCAACTTTAGCACCTGATTGATTAATAATACCTTCAACTTTGCTAATAATCTGCTTAGCTTCGTCTTCGGTAAACTTGTTTGCTACTATGAATAAAATCTCATAGTAACCTGAATCCACTTTTTTCTTACTCGACATATTAATTGTAGTTTATTAAGGTTAAACTCCTTTTAACTTTTTATTCAAAGAGCTATAAGCCTTAACAAAAATAAATCCCTAAGTATTCCAAAATAAGCTTAGGGCCAGGAATACCTTTAATTTTGTCAATCGACAAAATTACTTTAGCAAAAGCTAAAATATGGGAAAGATATTAGTTATTAATTTATTAGCTATATACTAACAATTATTTTATTAAATTGCAAGAGTTGCTATATTGCTAGAGAGATTTAAATGAGATAGTATAAAGTTATATGTATTATTTTATCTTAGGCAATAACCCTGCTCTATCAATTGCAGAAATCAAGAGTGTACTTACCAAGGCCAAATTAGAGCTGATTGGTGCTGATTTTCTGTTGGTTACAATAGAAGAAGAGATGAATAGCCAAGAATTGATCAAAAAGCTTGGTGGAACCATTAAGATTGGCAAGATAGAGGCAGTTATTCCGCTAAAAGAGGAGAAAGAGGGTCTATTTTCTAAGTGCTTAGCTTTAATTTTAGCTAAAAAAGACCAAGCCCCTACTGGCAAATTCAATTTTGGCATCTCTGATTATAGTGTTAAGTCTAGAGTAGATAGGACTTTGGGTCTTAAACTAAAGCAAACACTAAAAAAGAAGGAAATTAGTACTCGTTATGTAGTTAGTCGAGAAAGAGTCTTATCCAGTGTCGTGGTTGAGCAAAACAAGCTCTTACGGCGGGGAGTTGAGTTAGTGATCAATAAAACCAAAGAACAAATTTATCTCGGTTCAAGTGAGGCTGTTCAGCCCTTTAAATCTCTATCCTTTCGTGATTATAGTCGTCCCGCCCGTGATGACAGATCTGGCATGTTACCCCCTAAATTAGCTCAAATAATGCTTAACTTAGCTGAAATTAGAGACCCTAACGCTAAAATTGTGGATCCTTTTGTTGGCTCTGGTACTGTATTAAGTGAAGCTATGCTCATGGGTTATGATAATTTATTTGGCTCTGATCTTTCTCGTCAAGCTGTTGATAATGCCAGAGAAAACATTAACTGGATGAAGGCTCATTATCAGCTAGATGAGGCTTATGTAAAGCTTTTAGTCAAGGATAGCCTAGACTTATCTCAATTTATTAAGCCCTCTAGCGTAGAAGCGATAGTGACAGAACCTTATTTAGGTCCCCAGAGAGGTAATATTAATGTTAGAGCCGTAAAAGTCGAGCTAGAAGCACTTTATTCGCAAGTAATAGAACAATTTGAGCAAGTATTGATGCCAGGGGGAAGAGTGGTAATGGTCTGGCCAGTATTCTATGGCAAAGAGCTAATTAATCCAAATATCGCTAACCTTAAAGCAATCCCCCTCTTAGATAATGAGTTTTTAGGACAAGAGGCAATAAAAAAACACCTTAGTTCGCGAAAAACCATCATTTATGGCCGTAGTGGCCAGAAAGTCTATCGGGAAATAGTGGTTTTAGAGAAGTAATTTAGGTTGATACTAAGAAATGACAAACATCACCATCTTTTATGATGTAGTCTCGCCCTTCTGTTCTAATTTGCCCGGATTCACGGGCTTTTTGTTCACTACCGAATTTTACTAGAGTCTTCCAATTGATAACTTCAGCTCTAATAAAGCCTTTTTCAAAATCAGTGTGGATCTCAGCAGCTGCTTGTGGTGCTTTAGTGCCGGATTTAATAGTCCAGGCTCTAGTTTCTTCTTGTCCAGTCGTAAAGAAAGTATCTAAATCAAGGAGTTTATAGGCAGATTGAATTAAACGGTCGAGGCCACTTTGTTTGAGGCCAAGCTCCTGGATGAATTCAAGTTGCTCTGCCTCATCTAAGCGAACTATTTCCTCTTCTAAGCGGACATTAATTTGAAGATAGTCATTAGCATCAATTTCGCTAGTATTGCTGTAGTTATCGTCAATATTTAGTAATCGTAAGATCGGCTTAATAGAAAGGAGATTGAGTGTTTTGATAAATACTAATTCTTCTTTGTTAAACTCTAGATCTCTAACTGGCTTGCCTTGGTTTAAGGTGCCAAGCACCCTTTCTAAGAGCGCAATTTGGATATTAATGGCTTTATCACCACTCTTAGCTTCACGTCTAAGCTTTTCTAGCCTTTTCTCAACTGTAGCTAAATCTGCGAATATTAGCTCCATTGCGATAGTTTCTTGGTCAGCTTTGGGGTCAATTACCCCAGAAACATGAGTGATATTTTTGTCACTAAAGCTACGGATTACCTCTAAAATAGCGTCACATTCGCGAATATGAGCCAAAAACTTATTACCTAGCCCCTCTCCTTTATGAGCCCCACTTACTAAGCCAGCGATATCAACAAACTCAATTGCAGTTGGCAGTATTAGCTTTGGTTTAGATATTTTGGCTAATTCATCAAGTCGGTGATCAGGCACCTTAACCACACCGACATTAGGGTCGATGGTACAAAATGGATAATTGGCGGCTTCAACTCCCTTTTTTGTAAGGAGATTAAAAAGGGAAGATTTACCGACATTAGGGAGACCAACAATGCCAATTGATAGTGACATAGTTCAATTTATAATAATTTATTTACTCAAATACTAGCATCATCTTGCTATATATCTGTGTATAAGTCAATTAACCAGGGCATAAATCTGCCTAATTGTAAAATTTGGCTAAAATAAGGCAAATAATTGTTTTTCACACAACTTAAGTCTAGACTATCGTGGACTTAAACTGAAAGCTTTTACACAATCATCACAACTTATACACAGCTTATAGAGATAAAAAAACCTCTCAGCCTGAGGTTTTTGGAGGCTCGAGTGGGATTCGAACCCACGAATGACAGTTTTGCAAACTGCAGTGTTAGACCACTTCACCATCGAGCCCTAAGAACTGCTTTCAGCTTAACTTAAAAAGATTAAATTGTAAACTATTTTACCTAGCCTAAGTGAAAGATTGGATCAACTTTAATATTCTTATAATCATTAATTTTTTTGTCTTTAAGGGCAAAGGCCCCTGCTACCGCTATCATTGCGGCATTATCAGTGGTAAATTCTAGCTTCGGGGCAAAAAAATCCACTTTTTCAAGATCTTTAGCAACAGCTTTTTCTAAATCTATTCTTAATTTCCGATTAGCACTAACGCCACCGCTGAGCATAACCGTATTTACTTGATATTTTTTTACTGCTTTTATTGTTTTAGCAATTAGGATGTCTATTATTGCTTCTTGATAATAGTAACAATACTCAGGAATTCTTTTTTGCCAATTATCATCTTTTTGTAACTGGTAGAGCAAAGCAGTTTTGAGACCGGAAAAAGAGAAGTCAAAAGTTTTGCTAGTTAACATTGGTCTGGGTAATTTAATTGTTGTTGCCCCAAGCTTACCCTCAAGTAGTTTCTTTTCATAGATATCAGCTTGTTTTGAAATAGCAGGCCCACCAGGGTAGCCCAGACCCATCATTTTAGCGCCTTTATCAAAGGCTTCACCAGCAGCATCATCTAAAGTTTTGCCAATCACCTTTGGCTCTTTGTCCTTTTCAATTAGAAATATGTTGGTATGACCACCGGAGACAGTCAAAACTAAAATCGGGTATTTAATATCTCTATCTTGATCAATAAAGTTGGCATAGAGATGCCCATAAATATGATTTACCTCTATAATCGGTTTTTGCCAGGCATAGGCAAGCGCTCTTGCAGTCTCTAGTCCAACTAAAAGTGAGCTAATTAAGCCTGGGCCTTTAGTGATAGTTAGATAATCTATTTCTTTTGGCTTTAGTTTAGCCTTTGTAAGCGCTTGGTCTATAACTGGTAACATTTTAGTGAGATGCTCTCTAGCTGCCACTTCAGGAACAACTCCGCCATATTCTTTATGGATGTCAATTTGGGAGGCAATAACATTAGCGAGTGAGCTAAAACGAGTAAAGTCTTGGTTTACCTTTAGTATTGACGCAGCTGTTTCATCACAACTTGTTTCTATTCCTAGTATATACATAATAATAATTATACCTTTTTTCTATGATACTCTTTTTTCTTTAATTAGCCAATATTGACACTATAGTTTTCTCTCGGTATAATAAGTTTGAATCTAAAGAAATTTAGATTTTATTTTAGACCAAAATGGTCCCTTCGTCTAGTGGTTAGGACATCAGGCTTTCATCCTGAAAACAGGGGTTCGATTCCCCTAGGGACTACTTAGATAAATACTGCCCGGCAGTATTTTTTTAGAGACACCTCGCTTTACTCAACTTGGTATTAATTAGTTTAGTTTAGATAAATATAGATCAATATGAAGTTAAGCAAATTTATTAAAGCACTACAAAAAATTGAAGCCAGTAGCAATTTTGATCGTGAGGTAGTCTTGGCTGACAATATTCCAGTCGTTGCTCCAGTTGTAGTTGATCACTCAGTAGCAATAACTGACTTAATTAATAATTAAGATTTTAAGCAGGAAAAGCCCTTACTCCTTGTAAGTCTTTTTTTATTTACCAAATACTTAGCTCTACTCAAATATAGCTTTCATTAGCTAAACAGTCATGACCTACCCTTGTTGTTTTCCTAACTTTAGTGTATAATGTGGCAATATAATCTACTGAATTTAATTTATGGGCAGTAATTTTATCAAAATTAGAGGTGCCAAAACCAATAATTTGAAAAACATTAACTTAGACATCCCCAAAAATCAGCTAGTTGTAGTGACTGGTTTATCTGGCTCAGGCAAATCATCTCTGGCCTTTGATGTTATTTTTGCTGAAGGGCAAAGGCGCTATGTTGAATCACTCTCCGCTTATGCCCGCCAGTTTGTTGATCTAATGGATAAGCCAGATGTGGATTTAATAGAAGGGCTTTCCCCGGCTATTGCCATTAGTCAAAAGAGTTTTAGCGTAAGCTCACGCTCAAATTTAGGGACCTTGACTGGCATTTATGATTACCTGAGGCTTTTATTTGCCACTGTTGGTATTCCTTACTGCCCTCTTTGTAAACAAGAGCTTGAGCTCAAACACGAAAGTAAAGCAGAAAAGAAAATGCAAGCTGGAAAAATGATCACAGTTAATCAGGTAGAGTCTTACTTTTCTTGCCCGAGCTGTGAGCAAAGATTTGATAAATTAGGCGCAAGTGACTTCTCTTTCAATTCTTTAGCTGGAGCTTGCCCTGCTTGCTTAGGTTTAGGGGAGAGATTAGATCTAGATCCGAAGTTGATCTTTAATTTCCGCCTAAGTATCCCTGAGGGGGCAATTAAACCTTACTCACATGCTAATTTAAGTAATTTGCGAGTGATAAAAGACCTTGAACTTTTAGCCAAGCGTCATAATTTTGATATCAGAAAGACAATCTCAGATTACAGTAAAAAGGAATTTGAACTTGTACTCTCAGGTGATGATGAGTTTGAGGGCTTACTGGCTTTCTTGCACCGTAAGTACAAAGAAACTAAGTCTAATTATGTTAAGCAAGAGATAGAGAAGTCAATGCGACCCAGCCTTTGTCCGGATTGCCATGGCGCCAGGCTAAAGCCAACTGCTTTGGCGGTTTCAATTGATAAAAAGAATATTGATCAAGTCACCCATCTAGATGTAGGTTCAGCTTTAGCGCTTCTAAATGATTGGATTAAGGATAAAGAGGTCTTAGGGGGTAATTATAAACTTGGTTTACCAATCTTGAAAGAAATTACTAAAGGGCTAAAATTATTAGCTGATATCGGTCTCGGTTACCTAAACCTAGCCCGTGAGTCAGGAACATTGTCAAAGGGTGAAGCCCAAAGAGCCCGCTTAGCTACTCAGATTAGCACGGCTCTATCAGGGGTAATTTATGTTTTAGATGAGCCTAGCATTGGTCTTCACCAAAGAGATAACCTCAAGCTAATAGAGGCTCTGAAGCGGTTAAGAAATAATGGCAATACCGTAATAGTTGTTGAGCATGATCCTTTAATCATTTCCGCTGCTGATCATATTATTGATATTGGCCCAGGTGCTGGCGAACATGGTGGTGAAATTTTATTTAGCGGGCCAGCTAAAGAGATAAAGAAAAGCAAGGCATCACTAACAGGGGCCTATTTAACTAAGCATCAGAATCTCAACCTAAAGCCGAGAGTAAAAGCAAAGAGCCCAAAAAAATATATAGAGATAATTGGCGCTAAGGAGCATAATCTCAAAAACATTGATGTTAAATTACCTCTTGGAGAATTAGTGGTAATTAGTGGTGCTTCTGGCTCTGGCAAGTCAACTCTATTAAATGATATTCTAGCATCTTATCTTAGTCAGCGATTGCATCGGGTCAAAACTGAGCCTGGTAGCTTCAAGCAGATCAAAGGGGTTGAGCATATAAATAAAATTATTGCGATTGATCAGGCCCCAATTGGTCGCACGCCACGGTCAAACCCGGCTACCTATACTGGTCTTTATACTGGTATTCGAGAACTATTTGCCAGCCTACCTGAAGCCAAAGTAAAGAACCTAAAAGCAGTAGACTTTTCTTTTAACATGGTGGGTGGTCGCTGTGAGCACTGCTTAGGTGATGGTGTCATTAAAGTTGAGATGCAATTTCTCAATGATGTTTATCGACGCTGTGAAGTTTGCCAGGGCAAAAGGTTTCAAGACAAAGTATTAGCGGTTAATTATAATGGTAAGAATATTTATGATGTTTTAGAGCTAGCAGTATCTGAAGCAATTAATTTTTTTGCTGGCCAAGAGACAATTTTACAAAAATTAAATTCTCTAGACCAGGTTGGTCTAGGCTATATCAAGCTAGGGCAAAGTGCGACAACTTTTTCTGGTGGAGAAGCACAGCGGATTAAGCTGGCCAATGAATTAGCGCGTCGCTCGACTGGACGAACACTCTATGTCCTTGATGAGCCCACTACTGGCCTGCATTTTGCTGATATTGAGAAATTACTCCAAGTCTTAGATTTACTAGTAAAACAAGGCAACTCTGTTATTTTAATTGAGCACAACTTAGAAATTATTAAAGCGGCTGATTGGGTGATTGACTTAGGACCTGAAGGGGGCGAAAAAGGAGGTGAAGTTGTTGCCACTGGTACGCCAAAACAGATTATGGCTAATAAAAAAAGTGTTACTGGTCCCTACCTAAAAGATTAAGGGCTTATTGTAGTAGCTCTAAATCAAGTTTTTGGTTCTTAGTAGCAAGGAAAGCAAACGTCGGTCGGTAATAGATGCCAGCAATATTGCCAGGGTTAACTAAAATTGTTTTGCCTTCAGTTTTGATGTCTGGTTTATGTGAGTGACCAAAAAATATAAAATTAAAAGCAAAAGGATATTCTTTTTTGAGTAAAGGAATATCCTTTTCTTTATGGCAAAAACCAAGTATAAGGTTAGCAGTATTTAAATAACCAAATTCATTGAAGTATTTAATATTTTGTAGAGATGGCATTAAATCCTCAGAAAAAATGTCAGCATTGCCTTTTACCAGTAAGGCTGGAGCCGGGGTTTTGTTATTTAAAAAAGTTAGAGACTCATCATTACCTAAGTCGCCTAAACAAATAATTTTTGTGACCTTTTTCTTGGCACAAATATCTAGACATTCCTTTAAGCGGATAAGGTTGTCGTGAATATCAGCAATAATGGCTATGGTCATAGGGAGGAGGATTTGAGCTTAATCTCATAACTCATTTGCTCTAGTTTACGCAAATGTCCTCGTGCCTGGTCATATTTAGTACGCAAGTAACCAGTTAAATCTAAATTAGCGAGCTGAGACATGATATCATCGGCCTTAGCTTTGGTTATAGCTACTTGGTCAAAGTTCCCTAAGGCGGCTTGGTTGGTAGCATAGCGGACCAACTCGCCAATTAAATCACAGATCCCAGCGATGTAGAGATCAGCCGAGAAATTAAGTTTTTTGTTTTCACTAATCTTCTTTTGCTTGATGGTTAGTGAGAAAGTTTTGGCTTCAAGATATTCTTCAGCGGCTGCTCGAAACGAGCCCTCTTGATTAAGGCGATTGAAACCATACTTTTTCTCGAGTTGGCCAAATTTATTTTCAATTAGCGCCAGCTCTTTATTGGCTTCTTGATAATCGCCTCGTTGAAGCTTGAAAATAATCTTTTTGGCTTGAAAAATTAAGTCATTAGCTAACTTGATGATTTCTCGCCTTTCTTTCTCATTGGCTTTGTATTGCGAACTAATTTGTTTAAAAAATTTAGCTTCTATCATAGGTTAAATTACTCTAAAGACTTCTTCTAGGGTAGTCTCGCCAGCTAAGGCTTTCAAGACTCCATCTTGACTAATACTAATCATGCCATTTTCAATGGCGGCTTGCTCAATTTCTAGGTCAGTCACAGTCGGACTCTGTAATAATTGAGCTATCTCAGGATTTATTTCAATAACTTCATATAGACCTACTCTTTTCTTGTAGCCTAAGTTATTACATTGTGAACAACCTTTACCATGGTAGAATTTTAGCTCTTGCGGAATCTCGACTGTTTTATTTTTTATACTAGCTAGTATTTCTTGAGCTCGAACTAAGTCTTGCTCTGAGACTTCCATCTCTTCTTTACAATGCTCACAAATTCTGCGGACTAATCTTTGACCAATTGAGTAGTTAAGTGAGCTAGCTAAAGCTTGTCTATCAATGCCAAGGCCACTAAGACGAGAGATAGCGCCAGCGGCGCTGTTAGCGTGGATAGTGGAGAGAACAAGGTGTCCTGTCATAGCTGCCTCAATTGAGACTTTAGCGGTCTCGCCATCTCTAATTTCACCTATCATTATGATATTAGGGTTTTGTCGAAGCAGTGAGCGCATGGCGGAGACAAAAGTATAGCCACTGTCAGGATCAACTTGAGTCTGCATAATTCCGGGTAAATTATATTCAATTGGCTCTTCGATGGTAATGATTTTTATATCTGGCTTATTTAGTTCTTTAAGGAGGCTATAGAGAGTAGTGGTCTTTCCGCTTCCAGTTGGACCAGTAGTAATAATAATACCTTTGTTTTGCTTGAGCGCATTGTTGATAGATTTAAGTGCCACCGACCTAATGCCTAACTTATCCATACTTAGCTGAGTTGAATCAGTAGCGAGTATTCTAATAACAATTGATTCACCATAACCACCGGAGATAATAGAGAGACGACAGTCAACCTTGTCTCTATCTGGGAGATAGACACTAAAGCGTCCATCAAAAGTAGCTCGTTTAATATTAGTAGGGGTACCAGCTAAGATTTTAATTTCAGAGAGTAGGGGTAGATAGGTAGTTTTGGGTAGACGAGCAATATCATGCATTAGGCCATCAATCCTAAATCTAATTAAAATATTATTTTCAGTTGGCTCAATGTGAACATCACCAGCGTCAATATTAGCTCCTAGAGCCATAATAGTTTTGATGAGGCGAGTTGAACTTAGTTGTTTGAGTTCAGGCTCAATTAACCCCAAATCTTTGCTAAGAACTTTAGCTTGCTGGTTGATATCAGCTTCTATGCGTAGGCCTCGGCCAATAGTTTGAGAGATTACTATATCATAGAGCTCATCGACATAATCAAAATCACCAACAACACGATAGACTTCTTCAAGGCTAGTGACTTGGTCAAGGACACGTAAGATGCCATCTTGAAGCATTGTTATCATGCCATTTTCAATGGCTTGTTGCAGGATTTTAAAAGAAGGAGCTTGATCAGTAATGAGTTGGCGTAACTCATCGTTGACGGTAAAGATTTCAAAAATACCAGTTCTACCCTTATAGCCAGTGAAATTACAATGCTTGCAACCTGGGCCAGCTTGGTAGACAGGGGGTAGCGAAGTTGGAATTTCCAGTTTGGCTTTCGGGGAGACAACCGCTAAAATTTTATGGATTAATTCCTCTTCTTTTGAGTCTAGGGTATGAGCTACTCGGCACTCGGGGCACAATTTCCTTACCAAACGTTGAGCAATGATCGCATTTATCGCCGGAGCGAGGAAATAAGGCTTAACACCAAGATCAATTAAACGAGGAATAACACCAGCAGCGTCATTAGTATGAACTGTGGAGAGAACAACGTGGCCGGTAAGGGATGCCTGGACAGAAATTTCGGCTGTTTCTTTATCTCTAATTTCTCCAACCATAACTACGTTAGGGTCTTGCCTTAACACTGAGCGGATACCTTCGGCAAAACTAAAGCCATATTTATCATCAACTTGACTCTGATTAATGCCGGGCAATTGATATTCAATTGGGTTTTCTAAAGTGATAATTTTAATGCCGGGTTTATTGAGATGATTAATGATAGAGTAAAGTGTTGTAGTTTTTCCACTCCCAGTTGGGCCAGTCGCCAAAACTAAGCCATTGGGCTTACTAATTTCTTGTTTGAGGGCTTCTAACATCTGCGCCCTAAAGCCAAGCTCTTCGATACTTAAAGTGCTGATACGGGAATCGAGAATACGAATAACAACGCTTTCACCAAAGGCAGTGGGTAGAAAAGAACAGCGAACATCGATATTATGATCCTCTAAAAAGACGGTAAAGCGACCATCTTGGGGCTTATTTTCAATATTGATTTTTACTCCAGAAAGAATTTTGAGTCGGGAAATAATTTTATCCCATTTATCAGTCATCAAAACTGCTGCTTCTTGCAAGACCCCATCAAGGCGAAGACGGATAACAATACCTTTATTCTCAGCTTCAATATGGATGTCACTAGCCTCTGCTTTAACAGCGGCAGCGAGGATAAGGGTAATGATATCACTGGTATTAACTTGGTTAATTTTTTCGTTTAAGCTTTTGTAGTTTGCTAAATCAGCTTGGAAGCGTTCAAAATCTGAGGCTTTAATATCAACACCAGCTTCATATTTAACTACGCGGGGAACAGTTTTGTAGGCATCAAGGGCGTAATTGAAGCTATTTCTTGAAACTAGGTAGAGGCCGGTTTTAGAGTGGTATTTTTTGCCCAACTCTCCAAGCTTAGTTCGAACTGAAGCACTTGGTTCAAGGCAGGCAAGTCTAATATTTTTACCATCATAGTAAAAGCAGATCGCATCAAGCTTTGTTGCCTCTGACTCTGAGATTAAGCCGAGGGCTTCAGGACTAATAGGGAAGCCAATTAAATTAATGTAGCTTAAACCTAGAGCTTGAGCTGCCCTTTGGGTTTCTTTTTCTTCTTCTTTGATCTTTATCTCCTTTTGCTTCTTAGCAAAAACACCGGCGACAGATTTCTCGTCGCCAGTAGGGTTAAGCAAGCTTTCAATTGAACCATTTTCTCCCATAGGAACTTATTTACTATCAGGATTATTTTTTCTTAGTTGCTATTCTTTCTAACTTAGCTTTAGGTTTAGCTCGCTTGAGCTCTAGAAAGAGACTAGTCCAGGAACTAATTTGGAAAAAGCTAAGCCAAGAACCCACCACCATTACTAGGAAAATGAATACTAGGGCAAGAAGAACGAAGAGACCTTGGAGGCCATAAAGGAAGGCAAAGACGGTATAAGGGTAAATGAAGATAGCAGCGAATAAAAGCAAGACAAGGGCAATGAGGAAGTTAATTAAGAAGAGCAAGACTCCCATCTCAAGACTTACCAGCCAGTTATCAGCAAATAATAATCTTGCCTTCTTAATTGAAGTAGAGAAATCCTCATTATCTAAAACATTGTAGGCAATAGCATATTTAATAATCAAAGTGATAGAAATAACAGCCGGAATGAAGATGATAAATCCAATCACATAGAAGAAAGTTAAGAGGAAAGAGTATTGGAGGGAGAGGAAAACTAAAGGAAGACTAATTAAAGCTAGTATAAAAATAATCGCTACTATTGCTAAAAAATTGAAACCAAGGATAGGCCAGAAGTGTTTACTACCATGACTGAGAAGGTCACGAAAGCTCAAGGTAGCAGGCTCTTTTTTACTAGCTGTTTTAGCATTAAGTTTTTTTGAAGCTAGCACTAAACCACCTTGAGAAGAAATTGACAACCAAATGAAACTAACTGCTAATGTTCCCACTATGATGATGCTAGTTAAGCCGCTTAGTATCGTCAGGATGTCAAAAGAGAACAAATTTACAAAGCCAAGTAGGAAAAGACCGATGTACTCAAGGATTAAAAGAATGGTGTTGAGGTAATAGTAGGGATTATCAATAGCGGTGAGCTTGAAGCTACTGGTTAGCCAGTGGTATTCTAAGACGCCACTAGTGGTAACAATGGCTGCAAAAAGACCCAACAACCAAAGATATTTGTGTTGCCAAGTAACAGTCCAAGATTTTTTGAGAATTTTTCGATAAGAAAACATATTTATTTGTTTAGTTTTATTTAATTGAAAAACTTAATGAAGTCTGATAGTATTATAACATATTATTGATTATAGCCCAAGGTTTAATTTATAGCTATTAATGCTTTATGTATTTTTGGTCAGAATTAAAACAATTAATAAAAGATACTATAGGTAGAGAAGATTTAATCTTTTCTTACCCACCTCAAGTTGAGTTTGGCGACCTAAGCTTAGCTTGTTTTGTAGTAGCTAAAGAGCTTGGGCTTAGCGCTCCTGAGTTAGCCCAACAATGGTTAGATAAAATAGAAAAAAACAAGACTTTGTCTCAATATTTCCAGGCAATTAAGATAGTCAACGGCTACCTAAACTTTTATTTGAATAAAGAAGTGGTTAGTAGAAAAATTGTTGAAGAGGTTAAGGAGGGGACTGAGAAATATGGCGCTAATAGCAATTTAGCCCAAGAAGTAATTATGGTTGAGTACTCCAATGCTAATACTCATAAGGAATACCATGTTGGCCACTTAAGGAATATTAGCTATGGTGATGCCGTCTCTAATTTATTGGAGCTTAGTGGCGCTAAAGGGGTAAGAGTTTCCTATATTAATGACTTTGGTGTCCACGTTGCTAAAGCAGTTTGGAATTGGCGCAATAACCCAGAGTATCAAAATAGGCCGGAACCCAAAGGTTATCTTCTAGGGAAATGCTATAGTGAGGCTAATGAAAAAATAGAGTCAAGGCCAGAGTACAAAGTGGAGGTGGCTAAGATAATGCAAAACATTGAAGCTAGGCAAGGAGATGACTATAAAACTTGGAAAGAGAGTCGCCAGTGGAGTATAGATTACTTTGCTGAGATCTACAGGGATTTAGCAGTTAAGTTTGAGAAGACCTTTTATGAAAGTAATTTAATTGATGAGGGTTTAGAAATAGTAAAAAAATTATTAGCAAAGGGAATACTAATTGAAAGCGAAGGGGCGATTATTGCAGACCTAAGCAAATATGATCTTGGTGTCTTACCAATTGTTAGGGCAGATAAGACAGCGCTTTATCCTGTCGCTGACTTAGCATTAGCGATTAATAAGTTTAGTCTATACAACTTAACCGAGTCTCTCTATGTTGTTGATGTCAGGCAAGGTCTTTATTTCAAGCAACTTTTTAAGATACTAGAATTATTAGGTTATCAACAAAAACTGAAGCATCTATCCTATGATTTTGTTAAACTACCAGGAGGAATGATGTCTTCACGAAGTGGCAATGTTATCACTTATCGTGAACTCAAAGATAAAATCTATCATGAGCTACTTAGAGAAACTAAGAAGCGTCGAGAGTCTTGGTCACAAGAGCAAGTGGAAGATATTGCTAGCAAACTAACGACAGCGGTTATTAAGTTTGAGCTTCTCAAAATAAGTAGTGACAAAGAAATTATTTTTGACATTAAGAAGTCTGCCCGCTTTGAGGGCTTTACCGCTTGTTACCTAGAGTATAGTTATGCTCGACTCAAAAGTATTATTAGAAAACAAGGACCAACTTATTTCCGTGGACGTACTGACCTAAGTTTATTGCGAGAAGAACGAGAAAAGAAATTACTCCTTCAGGTCGCCAAGTATCCTGAAGTAGTTGAGCTAGCAACTGAGAAAATGAATCCTAGTGAAATTGCTAAGTACTTATTTGAGTTAGCGCAACTATCCAATGATTATTACCAAGCAATCAATATTTTAAAGGCAGAAAAGAATACTAAGAAAGCGAGATTGGTCCTTATTAGAGTGATTACTCAAACTATGAAGAATGCTCTCGAGCTTCTTGGCCTACCAGTCTTAGAAGAAATGTAATTAGAACTTATGAATAAAAAAGAACAGAAAAAAAATGATGCTAGCTTAGAAAAAATTATTTCTTTAGCAAAAAGGAGGGGTTTTGTTTATCCATCTTCTGAAATTTATGATGGCCTATCAGCTGTCTATGACTATGGTCCCTACGGAACTTACCTTATCAACAATATCAAAGAAGCTTGGTGGAAAGAGATGACTCAATTCCGCTCTGATATAGTTGGTTTAGACTCAGCTATCTTTATGAGTCCAAAAGTTTGGGAGGCATCAGGACATGTAGCAGGTTTTTCTGATCCCTTAACAGAATGTCGGCAATGTCATAATCGCTTTCGCCTCGATACTTTGTTAGAAGATGCTGGCATCAGTGCCGATGAAAAAATGGAGCTTGATGAAATTAATAAGCTGTTACGCAAGAATAAAGATAAAATAGTTTGTCCTAGTTGTGGCGCGAAAGATTTTGCTCCAGCGAAACAATTTAATTTATTAGTGCAATCTAACTTAGGTAACTTCACCAATGACTGGTCTCAAGACCCAGTCTACTTACGAGGTGAAACTTGTCAGGGTATTTTTGTTAATTTCAAAAATATTATTAACTCTAATCGAGTCAAGATTCCTTTTGGAGTAGCGCAAATTGGTAAAGCTTTCCGCAATGAAATTACTGCCCGGCAATTTATTTTTCGAACGCGAGAGTTTGAACAAATGGAGATGCAATATTTTGTTAAACCAAATTCAGATGAAGATTATTATCGGTATTGGCAAGAGAAGCGTTATCAATTTTATTTAGACCTTGGTATCAAGCCAGAAAATTTACGTTGGCAAGCACATAAGAATTTAGTTTTCTATGCTCAAGCTGCAGCTGACATTGAGTACAAATTCCCTTTTGGTTTTAAAGAAATAGAAGGTGTCCATGCCCGTGGTGATTACGACCTTAGTCAACACAGTAAATTCTCTGGCGAAGACTTATCTTACTTTGATCCGGCTAGTAAAGAAAAGTATCTACCAGAAGTGGTTGAAACTTCAGCTGGAGTTGCTCGCGCCTTTTTAGCTTTCCTTTGTGATGCCTACCATGAAGAGACAATTGATAATGAAGAAAGAGTGGTCTTGAAATTGTCTAATCAATTAGCACCAATTAAAATTGCTGTCTTTCCACTCCTGAAAAATAAGCCTGAACTAGTGGCTAAAGCAGAAGGAATCTATGATCAGTTAAAATTAAAGTGGCGTTGCGAATTTGATGATAATGGCAACATTGGCAAGCGTTATCGTCGTCAGGATGAGATCGGGACACCCTATTGTTTAACGGTTGACTTTGATTCTTTAGAAAAAGATTTGGTGACAGTTCGCTTTCGTGATACAATGGAGCAGGTTAAATTGAAGGTTGATGAACTGGATGATTTTTTTACTAAGAATTTAAAATTTAGTAAAAAATAATTTGACGCAGATAGAAAAAACTAAATTCTCTCACCTACGGAATCAGGTGGGAGAATTTTTTTGCAAAAACTATTGCTACTATTTTTTTAAAGTTGTATAATTAAGTAGTAATAAATATTTTTTTAAAAAAATAAAAATTAAATAATTCATTTTCAGAGAGGGGGTGACAATATGAAAAAAACTGCAAAGAAAACTACTAAAAAACCAGCTAAAAAAGTTGCAAAGAAACCAGTAGCTAAGAAGGTGGTCAAGAAGGTTGCTAAGAAACCAGTGGCTAAAAAAGCAGCACCTAAAAAAGTTGCTAAGAAGCCAGTTAAGAAAGTAGCCAAGAAGGCTGTTGCAAAAAAAGTAGCCAAGAAGCCAGCTAAGAAGGTTGCTAAGAAACCAGTAGCCAAGAAGACCGCTGCAAAAAAGGTAGCTAAAAAACCAGCAGCTAAGAAAACTGTTAAAAAGGTGGCACGAAAAAAGTAGTTACTCTATAAATTAAGAAATTTTTTTAAATTTTATTAATTTGAAAATTAACAAGAATCATTCTTTAGGTAGAATGATTTTTGTTTAGGAAAACTTCAGCGAGAAAAAGTTAAACTTGAGGAAAAGTTTTATGAGAAAAATTATAAAAATTATTTCCTTAGTTTTCGTGCTAGCCTTACTGCTTGTTTTTTTAAAAAACTATTCGCTAGCAAATTTTTCTCTGTGTCTTTCAGTTCTAGATGTTGGACAAGGTGAAGCAAGTCTGATTAATTTGGGAAATAGGAAAATAATTTTAATTGATGGTGGTCCTGATAATTCTATCTTGCGCAAATTGGGAGAGGAGCTCCCTTTTTATAAAAGAGGAATAGATTTTATCATCATTAGTCATTTCCATGATGATCACATTTTAGGCTTAATTGAAATTATTAAACGCTATCAAGTTAAATATCTAGTTTATGCTGATGGATTAGAAGTATTTCCGCCAGGCGATATATTAATTGAATTAGCGCAGGAAAAGGGAGTAGAGATAGTTAGACTAAAGGCCAGCCTGACTTTAGATTTAGAAAAGAATTGCCGTCTAACTCTACTGCATCCTCATTTATTTGTGACTGATAATGATAATGACTCTTTAATTTCCTATTTAAATTGCCATGGCCTTACTTTCCTTAATTTAGGTGACAATGAAGGAAAAGTTGAAGTCGAGTTTGTAAAGCAGGCTTTAATTACAAAAGTAGATATATTTTTAGCCTCTCACCATGGCTCAAAAACCTCTAATAGTAAAGAATTATTAGAGTTACTTCAGCCACAAGCTCTAGTAATTTCAGTTGGAGCCAATAATCGCTTTGGTCACCCTGATTTAAATTTACTAAGATTAGCTAAGGAATTAAATTTATCAATTTTTAGGACGGATAAACAAGGCACTATCAGCTTTTCTCGGTAGCAAGGGGGGGGTTATTTTATAGGAATTGCTATTGACAAATAATTTCAAGTATGATAAGTTTATGTATTGTCTAAAGTGTGTTTAGGCTTAGATTTGAACGTTAACAAATAAAAATAGAGCAAGATGAAAAGGTTAATTATGCTGTTATTATTGGTTCCCCTTTTTGGGTTGAGCCAGGAAAAGGCCCAGGTAGAAGTAGTTAATGCTACTGGGGCCTTATTAGTAGTCAATACGGTGAGTATTCCTCACCGTCAAGCCTTACCCGTTAGTGTGAGCACTAATGGGGATGTGGCCCAGCTTGAGGTCTCTTATTATGAGGGACTTGAGGCCAAAAAAGCTCAGATTTATCGCAAGATAGATCGGGGCCGGGTCATAGTAAGGGATCTGAAAGATTCCAAGGGCTTGGCAGAGGATTTTAGGAGAAGGAAGGTCTCAGCGTCAGCTAGCGGACCAACTGCTTCTCCCACTGCGTCTTTAGGGGGTGCCGGATCCTGGGCCACAACTGTGAGCCTAGGAGCTAAGAACATATCGGATGAATATTCGATATTTATTCCCCTAGGGCCTTTCAGGGGCTTGGCTTTAGCCCCTGGAACCAGGTCAAGCCGGAAGGGTACCCTGCCGACTGGTCCAGTGAGCTTTCCGATTAAGATGATTACTGATCCGCAAAAATCCGCCACTGGAATCTCTACCAGTTGGGGGATATTTAATGGCATCATTACTGAGACCGATTCAGTAGTTGCCATTAGCGATAAGAGCATCTCTCAGGCAAATAGCGGACGGGTGATAAAAAAGAAGATAATATCTTCTTTAGACACACCGGTGCAAATAGCTGAGGGTGCTAGTTTGGGGACAGTAATTGAGAAGGGTAGAGCGCAGGTGATCAAGCTCTATCTAGGCTGGAACATAATTCCGGTTCAATTTCTGTCGGGAGGGAATCCCTCACAAGGAGACCTGATCATCATGGTCTCTGAAAGCCCTAGGCCCCTGGTAATACAGGAGGGGCAAGTTGAGGGCCCAAGCCTGAACAAGGTCAGTATCATCAGATATTGACGCTAAAGATATTAATTCGCCTTAGCTCAAGCAGTTTACGCTGAAGCTAAGGCTTTTTTTATTGACCAAGCAGGTAGGCTTTGTTATACTAAAAATGGGTTAATTAGCCCATTTTATTGTTTTATTTTATTAAATTTATGACTATTTCTTGGTTAGGACACTCTTGTTTTCGTTTGCAAGACAAAATCGGCCCTGATGGAGTTAGCGTAGTTTGTGATCCTTTTGATAAGGAGACTGGGCTGAAAGTACCAAATTGTGAGGCTGACATTGTGACAGTTTCTCATGCTCATCAAGACCACAATAATGTTGGTGCCTTGCGGGGTAAGCCTTTGCTAATTGACAGTGCTGGAGAATATGATATTAAAGGGGTTTATTTAGAAGGAATAGACTCTTTCCATGATGATAAAGAAGGGGCGCTACGGGGTGAAAATATAATTTTTAGGATAGAAATAGATGATATTTCAATAGTTCATTTAGGTGACTTAGGAACTACCCTAAATGAGGCTCAGCTGGAAAAACTTTCTGGTACTGATGTTTTGTTAATCCCAGTAGGAGGCAAATATACGATTGATGCCAAGCAAGCGGTTGAAGTAATAGCTCAAATTGAGCCCAGGATAGTCATCCCGATGCATTATAAGGTAGAGGGCTTGAAAATTGATGTTGAGCCAGTTGATAAATTTATTCGTGAATTAGGTTTAGAGCCTAGATATGAAGATAAATTAAAAATTACTAGACGAGATCTTCCTCAAGAAGACACTGAATTAGTAATCCTAAGTTTTTAAATATATGATAAATCCAAAAAAAGAAAGAACATTAGTTATTCTCAAGCCTGACGCTGTTCAGCGTACTTTAATTGGTGAGATTATTAAAAGAATAGAAAATACCGGCCTCAAACTAGTTGCTATGAAAATGATTATTACTGATGAGGAAACATGCTTTACCCATTATAATAAGGATGAAGCTTGGTTTAAGGAAAAGGGAGCTATTATCATCAAGAATAAGCAAGATGCTGGTGTAGCTGTTGAAAAGGATGCCCTTGAGTATGGTAAAGATATAATTACTGCTCTAGCTAAGTTTATGACTTGTGGCCCTATTATCCCGATGGTTTTTTCAGGTAATAAGGCAGTGGGGATAGTCAAGAAAATAGTTGGCTCAACTGAGCCACTCTCATCTGATGGTGGCACTATTCGAGGTGATTATACAATTGACTCTTTTGATTTAGCTAATTTAGATGATAGGGCAGTGAGAAATCTGATTCATTGTTCGGATAAAGTTGAAGAAGCGGAGAGAGAAATAAAAGTTTGGTTTAAGGAGGAGGAGATACTGAAGTATTCTTTGATTAATGAACGAATGCTCTACGATGTAAATTTAGACGGGATTAGAGAATAATAAATAAGTATGGCCTCTTTGGATAAGCAAGAAAAGAGAAAGTCATCTCAGCCAAAAGAATGGCTTCCGGTTGTAGTAGTTACTCTCCTTAGCGTTATTATTTTCTTTAGTTGGCTCTATTTTACCCGCCAATCTTGGTTAAATAGAGTGCCTGACGATGATGATATTTTAGTGCAAATTAAGGATGTATTTTCTGAGCCGATGCCTGAATTTGATTTCTTTGAACTTGGGAATGAACCTGAAATAAAAGAGGACAATCCGATTGACGAGCAATTACAATCAGATGCTAATTCTTTGATTGAAAATTTAAAAGAACAAGTTAATAAAAAAACTGAGCCAAGAGAGGAAGAGCAGGAATTAGATTGTCCTGCGTGGATTAACTGCATGCCACGAGTAGGTGAGTCAGTTGATTGTGAGATTCCTCTTGGCTGTGAAGGTATAACTGAGAAAGTCTATTAGTGAAAATTATATGAGTAAAAAAACAGAAAAGAACAAAGCAGAAGACGAGCTAATGCCAGCTGATTTTGATTTAGATAAAGTTAATGGTCGGCATAAGCTTGACTATGGAATGATTGAAGACCAGCCTCTAGTGGAAGAGATGAGTAAATCTTATCTGGATTATGCTATGAGTGTAATCGTTTCTCGGGCTTTACCTGATGTCAGAGATGGTTTGAAGCCAGTTCATCGTCGTATTCTTTATGCGATGTGGAGTATCGGGTTAAGGGCGGGAGGAAAGTTTCGTAAATCAGCTACTGTTGTTGGTGAGGTGTTAGGTAAATACCATCCCCATGGTGATACCGCTGTCTATGATTCAATGGTGAGAATGGCTCAGGATTTTGCTATGCGCTATCCTTTAGTTCGTGGCCAAGGAAACTTTGGCTCAATGGATGGTGATGGCGCCGCTGCGATGCGTTATACCGAAGCTAAGCTGACTGCTTTAGCTGAGGAGATGCTATTTGATATTGATAAAGATACGGTTGATTTCAATCCTAATTTTGATGGTAGCTTCAAAGAGCCAACCATCTTGCCAGCTAAGTTACCGAATTTACTACTAAATGGCACCATGGGCATAGCTGTTGGTATGGCTACTAATATCCCCCCACATAACCTCGGTGAGCTAGCGTCTGCGATTGAACATTTAATTGACAACCCTGAAGCTAACACTGAAGACCTACTCCAATTTGTTAAAGGACCTGATTTCCCTACTGGCGGAGTTATTTACAATAAAAAAGATATTCTTTCCGCTTATTCAACCGGTAAAGGGGGTATAGTTTTACGAGGTAAAGCTGAAATTGTAGAAGCTAAAGGTAACAGTTTTTCTATTATCATCTCAGAGATTCCCTATCAAGTGAACAAAGCGGACTTAGTTGAAAAAATAGCTAATTTAGTTAAGGATAAAAAGATTGATGGTATTAGGGATTTGCGCGATGAGTCAGACAAGGAAGGAGTGAGAATAGTAGTAGAGCTCAAAAAAGATTCTTATCCCAAAAAG
>CAYQEI010000005.1:12346-30507 GCA_964416495.1 uncultured Gammaproteobacteria bacterium | reverse complement strand
AGCTGATCAATTGAGCGAATCAAAACTCCCTTCTCAACTTCAGTAAAGTCAAGCTCAACTGCGCTAAATGAATCTTGAAGAGCTTGGTAGGACTGCTTGATACCGTCATTGATAAAGCTAATAATCTCAGCTTGAATTTGTTCATTTTTATTGCCCTTATCCCTAATCGCTTCAAGTTTAGCTAAGTAATCAGCTTCCACCCGATAGATAGTTCTGATAGTTTCATAGATTTCTTGTAAATTCCAATCTTGGCGATTCTCACTAGCAGTATGAAAACCAACTACAACATTAACTTCCTCAGCTAATAACTCCAAAACAATCTGGCTTAGTGTTCTTTCTTTATCTTCCGCTAGGCCAGCACTAATGGCAATAATTTCATTACGACGATTATAGATAGCAGTCCTTTGCTTGTTGATAACATCATCGTATTCAACTAAGTGTTTTCGCATATCAAAATTATTGCCTTCAACTTTCTTCTGGGCACCCTCAATTGAGCGTGAAATTATTTTATTCTCAATGGGTACATCAGCGGGAACATTGAGAGTCTGCATCAAACCCTTCATCCTATCACCACCAAAAATACGCATTAAGTCATCTTCAGTAGAAATATAGAATTGAGAAGAGCCGGGATCACCTTGACGTCCAGCCCGACCACGTAACTGGTTATCAATTCGTCTTGACTCATGTCTTTCTGTACCAATCACATGAAGCCCACCTAAGGCTTTGACTTCAGCTTGCTCTTCTTTGCTCGATGGACTCCCCCCTAAAATAATATCAACACCACGACCAGCCATATTAGTAGCTAAAGTAATGGCTCCCTTTTTACCAGCTTGAGCAATAATCTGAGCTTCTTTGAGGTGGTTTTTGGCATTTAACATCTCTGGGCGTAGACCTTCTAATGCCATTAACTCAGTTAGTCGTTCGTTCTTTTCAATTGAAATAGTACCAATTAAGACTGGTTGTCCCAGAGCATGCCTAGCTTTGACGTCTCTTATCACTGCCCTAAACTTATCATCTTCACTACGATAGATTAAGTCATTGAGATCTTTACGGGCATTAGGACGATGGGTGGGGATGATAATAGTTTCTAGATTATAGATTTTGTAGAATTCTTCTGCTTCTGTCTCTGCCGTTCCTGTCATACCAGAAAGCTTTTGATACATCCTAAATAAATTCTGGAAAGTAATTGTGGCCATGGTTTGAGACTCCTTTTGCACCTTTACCCCTTCTTTAGCTTCCACTGCCTGATGAAGGCCTTCACTATAGCGCCTACCAGGCATTAGTCTGCCAGTAAATTCGTCTACAATTATCACTTCCCCATCTTTGACTACATAATCTCTATCCCGGGCAAATAAAACTCGGGCTTTCAAAGCTTGCTCTAAATGCAATACTTCCCTTACCCCGCCTTCAACATAAATGTTATCAATACCCAGCAATTTCTCCATTTTGGCAATACCAGCATCAGTTAATGTAGCTGCTCGCATCTTTTCATCAATATTGTAATCAGTCTCTTCATTGAGCTGAGCAACTAAACTAGCGAACTTAGCATAACGATCACCTGATTCTTCAGCTGGAGCGGAGATGATAAGGGGGGTTCTAGCCTCATCAATTAAAATCGAGTCAATTTCATCAACAATTGCATAATGAAATGGTCTCTGTACGGCCTGATCAAGCGAGTAAATCATGTTATCGCGCAAATAATCAAAGCCAAACTCATTGTTAGTGCCATAGGTGATATCACAATTATAGGCTTCTTTACGCGCTACCTTACGGAAATTTTGTAAGCGGGGGTCAAATTGCTCCTCGTCAATATAATCAGCATCATAGATATAGGCAAGATCATGTACTATCACTCCAGTTGAGAGGCCAAGGGCATGATAAATTGGTGCCATCCAGCCAGCACCAACCCGGGCTAGATAATCGTTAACGGTAATTAAATGAGCCCCTTTACCTTCAAGAGCATTGAGATAAAGCGGTAGGGTAGCCACTAAAGTCTTACCTTCACCAGTTTTCATTTCCGCTATTCTACCTTGGTGTAAAACAATGCCACCGATTAACTGAACATCATAATGCCTTTGTCCCAAAATTCGTCTTGAAGCTTCCCTTACCAAAGCAAAAGCATCAGGCAAGATATCATCAAGACTTTTCCCTGCCTGAAGTTGTTCTTTGAAATCAGCTGTCTTCGCTTTCAAGTCTGAATCTACTAAAGTCTGATACTTAGCCTCAAGGTCATTAATTTGCTTTACCAGTGGCTCAAAGGCTTTCAAGGCTTTGAGATTGCCATCTGGAAATAATTTTTTTAGTAATTTCATATCTCCACATTCAAAAAATAAGGAATTAAGCTCCCTTTTTACTTACTAACTAGTATTATCAGTATAATACTAATTGTCAATTAAATAAATATTGACAGATATAATAAAGTGTGTTGATAAGATCAAATAAAAAGCCATTTATTCAATTAATGGCTTTTTTTCTTCCCTTTTACTTAATTTTACCTAAACGTCGATCAAGCTTCTTTTCTTTATATTTCTTGATAACATCCTCTAAATGGTCTTTGACTTTATCAATTGCTTTATATAAATCTTTCTCAGTCTTTTCAACCCGCAAAATAGTACCTGGTACCTGGATGTTAGCTTCAGCGCGAAAGATCTCGCCTTTGTTTTGATTACCAATGGTCTTTTCAATCTCAAAATCAAAGTTAATTACCTTTACTTTGGTGCCAGTATAGCGCTCTAACATCTCCATCTTAGTCTGAATGTAGTCTTTAATGGCCTGGGTATATTCTAAATTAGTCGCTTTTATGTTTATTTGCATAGAAAACATTTTAGTGAGTTATACCTATAGTATAGACTACTTTTATTAATTTTAAAAATTTACTATTAAGGCCAATAGTTGTATAATAAACACAATAACATACTAAAACTTAATTTATGATTACTCTTAAAAAAATCAAAAAAGGAATAAAGCACCCTGAAATGATTGGGCTTTACTTTAAGTTAAAATTATTGAAATTATTTGAAAGTAAAACCCTTAACAAAGGTGAGGGGATGGATCCTAAAATCCTAAAAAAATACAGGATTGGTATAATCAATGATCACCTAGAACGCTATAACCTTGCCCTATCAAATGTCAAATCAGACGATAGAGTTTTAGACCTAGCTTGCGGGACTGGCTATGGTACAAAACTTTTAGCTAGCAAGGCAACATTTGTCTTAGGTATTGATGTCTTTGCTAACGCAATAGAATATGCCAGAAAAGAATATAAAGTCGACAATAATGATTTTAAAGTCCAAAGCTTTTTTGATGTTAACGAGCAGTTTGATGTAGTTGTTTCTTTTGAGACTATAGAGCACATTAATGCTGACTTAGACTTAGTACTTGAAAAACTTGATTATTTGGCTAAAAAATTACTCATCGTTAGTTGCCCCTATAACGAAGACCCAGGCCGAAACCCTCACCATGTCCACTTTAATATCACTGAAAAGCACTTTGCTCCAATCAACCAGAAAGGGGATCTAAAATTCTTCTACCAGGAGGCTACCGGAGTGATCCATGATGCCTATAGCCCAGATAAGAATATACAAACTATTATTGCAATTAGACATAAATAAAATTATTAATCTTACTAGTTATGGATAGTGAAATTGATAAATATAATTTAAAATCAGAGACCTTCAAAAAATTAAATGATTGTATTTGGTGGGTACAAAACGTCTTCCTAATAAAATCTCGTGCCAAAGACCTTGCTGAGGAATTAGATTTTTTTTGTTCAGAACTTGAAAAAACAGCTATTAACAAAAAATCCTTCTAAAAAAAGCTGGAAATTTATGCAAAGAGAAGATTGGACCAAGAAATAAAAGTCTTGGTACAGGCGGTAAAAAACAAAACGAAAAAGAAAGGCAAACTTTTTCGCTTTTCGCTGAAATAAGGGCTGCACGAGAACTCTACGAACTAGGATACGACGATATTAAATTTATTGACGAAAATAGATTCAAAACCCCCGATTTATCTGCCAAGAAAAATAATAATTTTTCGTATTTTGAAATTAAACAAATAAAGGGACCTTGGGAAAAAGATGAGGCTTTGAGAAAATATAAAATATTTAAAAAAAAGATAGAATTTAATAAAATAAATATCCTTACACCTTTAAAAAAGAAAATAAGATGCAATATAGAATTTGTTGTCCAAAAATTTGAAGATTTTGAGAAGAATAGCAACTGCGAGCTAAAAGAACACCAAAAAATATTAATTTTAGATTTCGAATCAGGTCTAGTCAAACCAATTATAGGTGAAGCTGATACTTTAACTGAAGTATTCGGAAAAGAATACTTCAAAAAATTAGAAAAAGACTACCGAATAACAATCTGGGATAGAAATTACTTCAAATAAAACGAAATCAAAATAGCCTGATAATGTCTTTGTAGGTGATAAAGATGACTAGGGCAAGGAGAAGAATAAAACCAATATTATGAAAAGTTGCTTCAAGCTCTGCTCTAACTGGTTTACCTTTAATCTTTTCTAATAAGAGGAAGAGTATTCGGCCTCCATCAAGAGCAGGAAAAGGTAAGATATTAATCACGGCTAAGTTAAGGGATAATAAAGCGGTAAATTGAAGTAAATAAGCAAAACCAAGTCGAGCAGCCTGACCAGTGATGGTAGCTATGCCAATTGGTCCAGCAAAAGCAGCGCCAACTTTAGCACCGGTAAAGAGACTGCCAATTAAAGCTCCAAAAGCTAAGAAGATTTGCCCCAACATCCAAATGGTTAATCTAGCTCCTTCAATAATAGCCCTAAATAAAGGATAGCGGACAGTGCCAGCGGCAGTGATGCCAATCCCTATCACCCCCTGACCAACTTCATTTTCTACTGGTGTTACCACTACTTCTTGCTCTTCGCCAGCACGAGAAATAAGTAAATTAACTTCAGTGCCAACAGCTTGACCAACCAAAAACTGAACATCAGTTTCTAAGGCGACTTCCTGGCCATTAACCCGCAAAATAAAATCATCGGCCTCAAGACCAGCTTCAGATGCTGGCATCTCCGGGGCTACTTCCAAAATTGCTACCCGAGCATCCTTTACCCTAGCTCCTCTAGCTAGATCAGTCGTACTCTGAGGTAAGCCAATTAAATAACCGATTGAGAATAGAAGCCAAGCTAGGAAAACATTCATAATTACCCCAGCACTCAATATCAGTGCTCGTTTGCCAACTGATTTAGAGCCAAAACTATCAGGGGCAAGGACTTGCTCACCATTTTCACCTTTAATATTAACAAAGCCACCTAAAGGAACAGCATTGATCGAGTAAATTGTCGCCGAATCGGCTGGCGCTTTATCTACTTGCGCTCGGAGCTCTTCATAGCTAGTACGACCTACTACTTTAGTCCACTTCCCTTGCCTGGTTTTATAGAAACCAATTAAACGGGGTGGGAAACCAAAACCAAATTCAGATACTTTTACTTTGGCCCAGCGAGCAACCTGAAAATGACCAAGTTCGTGGACAAAGACTAAGACTGAGAGGACAATAATAAAGATTAGAACTGTAAACATAAGTTAAGTGTTATAAAGTGGAGTTTAAATAGTCATGATGTCAGTTTCCTTATCATCACGCATTTTTTTTATTTCTTCATTTTTCTTGGCAACATATTCATCTAGCTCTTTGATAGAACGAAAGCGTTCATCTTCTGATATTTCCTTATCAGCTAAGGCTGACTCAATTGCATCTTTGACTTGCTCTCTTATCTGTCGCAGTTGAATTCTGGCCTTTTCTAGCTTAGCATCTAAATTCTTGACTAAATCCCTTCTATTCTCTTCTGTTAATGGCGGTACAGTCAATCTCAGCTTATCACCATCATTGATGATCCCTAAACCTAAGTTAGCTTCAGCAATTGCCTTCTCCACTTGCTTAATAATTTGTTTATCAAATGGAGTCACTAAAATACTGCGACTATCAGCAACAGTTATGCTAGCAACAGTGTTGATGGGATTTTCAATCTCATAGGCCTCAACTCTGATTTGATCAAGAATTTGTGGATTAGCTCGACCAGTCCGTAGAGAGTTAATATCGCTTTGGTAATACTCAATGGCTAATTCAAAATCAGTTTGTTTTTCCCCTAAAAATTCATTCATATAAATATAATAAAATAAATTACTTCAAAGTAGCTGTCCCTAAGTAAAGCACATTAGGGTTATTATGATCAACTAAGATAGCACTGCCAACCCGATTACTCGGTAGCTTCTTCATTGACCAAGTCTCACCACCATCAATTGACTTAAAGAAAGTAGTGTTAGTGACATAGTAAAGGTTGAGAGAGCTCTGCTTATCAACTGTGAGAGAATTAATAATAGCATCTTTTTCTGGTTGAATAATATTGAGCTTTTCCCAAGTAATGCCCCGGTCAACTGAGCGTAGTATAGCTTGATTGGTAGCGATAAACATCGCGCCATCACCACCAACAACAAAGGCTCTGAAAGTGCGCCCTAAATTATAGTCCTTGAGCACTGCATTTAAATCCTGCCAATCATAGACCTCAAAACTAGCTTCCTTCTCTTCGGCAGAAGCGTAATACGGAGTTGAGTTAACACTAAAGCTATAGATTTTATTTCTCGTACTACTGACAAAGACTAGACGACTATCAGCTGGAGAAAGAATTAGTTGTGAGATACCATCATCTAAACGTCTAATCGTTTGCCATGATAAGCCAGCATCAACACTCTTGATGATTTCTCCCCGGGAAGTACCAATATAGATGTTATTGGGATTATAGTGATCAATCGCAATATCATTTACAGTTACCTCAACATTATTATCATAGTAAATTGACTCATAACTGCGATTACAATCAGTTGATTTATAGACTCGGTTAGCAATGGCCGTATAAATTGTACATTTATTAGCTGGATCAATCTCTACATCTAAAACCCTGCCATTAGGGATTGAGTCAACTTTAATCCAACCATAGCGAGCAATGTTATAGGTATAAAATAAACCATTCTCACGGCTAGCTAAATAAACCGCTAAGTTATCTTGCGGATCCATTGTCAAAGAAATAACATTAACATTACGAATATTACTAGCTGTCTCACCTTGAAGAGCAACAGCCTCTTGCCAACTAGTACCGCCATCACGAGAATAAAATAAGCTACTATCGACCCCTTTATTACGATTAGAGGAAGAGGTACTAATTGAACAAGCTGACAGAGTCAAGAAAAGGAAGAGGGCTAAGATGATAATTTTATTTAGTTTGAAATTGTTCATAGATTATTATTAAATAGTCTCAGTCTAATTTTATAGATTAATTAACAATTGTTCAAGCACAGTAAAAGGTTTTACATTATTAGCTAAATAATCCCGCGCCAGAGCCCCTAACTTGAAATAAGACAATAAAGTAGGGATGAGCTCACTAGCTGGCTTATTTTTTTTGAGCCAAACTAGAGTTTGCTCAAGCTCAGCTTGAAGGAAACTATGTTGTACTCTTTCATTGAGATTATAGCTCAGTAACAACAAATCTCGCCACAAACCCTCATAGATGCCAATTAACTCCAAAGCTAAGTGCTGGGCTTGAGCACTATAGCTTTTATCAGCAAAGATTTCCTCTAAGCTAGCCAGTCTTTGGTTAAGGTCCTGACTAATAGTTTGCAGTAGCACCCTAGCCCTTAACTCATAGTTTTTGTAGGCCTCACCATCTTCAAGGAAATCAACTGCCCGCAGTGGTCGCCCTAAGCTGAGTTTAGCTAAATCAAGGGCTTGCTTTCGTTTGGCGCCATACTCTTGGAGTAAATAATCATAAATAAGCTCAGTAGCAACTGGTTGGAAATATAATTTTTGTCCCCGGGAGAGAATAGTTGGTAATAATTTATTTTCATCATTAGAGAGCAAAATAATCACTACTTTGTCTTCTGGTTCTTCTAGTATTTTGAGAAGTGCGTTTTGCGCTTCTTGATTGAGTAGCTCAGCTTGCTTGATGATGGCAACTTTATACTTATCTAGAAATGAGCTCAAGCTCAATTGACTTATCATTTCCCTGACCTGATCAATCCCAATTATCTTCTTATTTGGTTCTGGCTCAATAATTTGTAGATCAATTTTGAGCTGGCTATCATCATCTTTACTTAGACCCAGTAAATGGCGAGCAAAAGCCAAAGCAATGGTTGATTTACCTAAATCATCTGGCCCTAAAAAAATATAGGTACCAGTAACATTGTTTTTACTAAGTAGTGTTTCTAAATACTTAGTAATCTTGTCATTGCCGATTTTAGGCCAATTTATCTCCATAACTGTATTATATCATAGAAGCTAGGTTTTGTTAGCTAAAACAACTTGCTTAGCTTGATTTTCATTGCTTTATCCCTATTTTATTGGTATATTTACCCTATGACTACTAGACAGAAAAAAACCCTACTTTTATTAGGCGACTTGCTAATGCTCCAGCTTGCTCTCTATCTTAGTCTTTTAATTCGCTATGGCCTAGATCAAGTAAACTCTCAATTCTATCAGCACTGGCCCCACTTTATCTTTATTTTCTTCATCTTTATCATCTCCTCCTACATTAACCAATACTATGACCTAAACCTCAAAGTAGATTCTAAGTTGTTCTTCAAACGTCTAATCAATACTACAATTGTTAGCTCATTAATCTCAATTGCCTATTTCTATCTTAGCATTTCCCCCCAAATCTCTCCCAAAACTAACTTAGCCCTATTTATTAGCATTTTTCTATTCCTGAGCTATCTCTGGCATCATGTCTTCTCTGCCTTCAATACCCTCAAAACAGAAATTGGCTTAGCTATAGTCGGTGATAATGAAAAGACTAGGACTTTAGAGCAAGAAATAGAGAAAAACCCTGGCGCTAACTACCAACTAAAACTAATCATCAGAGATAGAAAAGACTTCTCTGAGTTAGCCCGCCAAATTACCAACAATAATATCAAAACTGTCGTCTTAGCTGATGAAATTGATCCAAAAGCAACAGGGCCCTTCCTCCTTTCCCTACTGCCTCAACAAATTAGCGTCTATAGCTACCCTGACTTCTATGAGAGTTTAGTCCACAAAATACCGGTAGAAGCACTCAATACTGATTGGTTCCTAGATAATCTCAAAGAAGGTAACAAGCAATTATTCCAGCTTAGCAAACGAGTAGTTGATATCGTCTTAGCTAGCTTTATTCTCCTCATCTCAGCTTGTCTCTGGCCCTTTATTATCCTGGCAATTAAACTAGAAAGCAAAGGCCCGCCTTTCTTTACCCAAACAAGACTAGGTCATCGGGGCAAGAAGTTTGCGATAATAAAGTTTAGGACGATGACTATTGAAAATAATGACCATACTATTACTAAAGTCAATGACAAGCGAATTACTAAAGTCGGCTATTTCTTACGCAAAACTAGATTAGATGAGCTCCCTCAAACGATTAACATTATTAAAGGAGAAATGAGCTTCATTGGCCCTAGACCTGAACGTCCCGAGCTCTCTCTTGAACTTGAAGAAGCCATTCCCTTCTACAATGTCCGTCTCACCGTCAAACCAGGATTAACTGGTCTAGACCAAGTCTCAGGTGAATATCACTCCGCTAGCAAAGCTGACACTCTCAAGAAACTCCAACACGATCTCTACTACATCAAAAACCGTTCTTTCTACCTCGATGCCCTCATCTTCCTCAAAACCATTGCCACAGTCTTTAAAGGCTATGGTAGATAAGTCATCATAACAGACTAATAATAATTATATGAAAAAAATAAAGAAGATTTTGACTAAACAACTTACAAAATTAGCCAAAATGACTCTTTCTCTTAAAACAAGGGTCAAAATCCTTAACTTTCTAAATCGACGAAAAGTCTTCTCTCTTTTTCAAAATACTTTAGTCCCCGGCAAATTCGACCGTTATCGCGCTAAAGAGTTCGTCTTTTATTCATTTGACAACAACATGGCTGAAAAAGAAAAATTGCTTCTCAATAATCTAGATAAGGAAAGTCAAGAACAGGTCTTTCGCTTTCTTAAGCGTCAAGATCTAATCTATACTCATAACTTAATTAATCTTGAAAAGGAATTTAGCCCAGAGGAAAAGACTGAGCAAGACGTTTTTTCTAAAGAAGATAGATTGTTAAAAAGAAAACTAAAAAAATATAACTTCCACAACTTGCCAGAATCTCTACTAGCCTTGAACGGCTTACGTTATTTAAATAGTGAGATCACAAATACAATTAAAGGAACTGCTATTTTAGATGTTGGTGCTTACATTGGTGACTCAGCTGTGTCTTTCTTGCGCTTCCAGCCTGACAAAATCTACTCTTTTGAACCAGAAAAATATAATTACAAAAAACTAGAAAAAACTATCGCTCTTAGTGATAGTGATGCTATCGCCCCCATTAAAAAAGGTGTCTCTAATCAAGCTAAAAAGACTCATATCTCTAATAAAGGCAGTATGTCAGAAATTAACACCAATAAAGAGGGGGAGGAAATAGAATTAACAACTATAGACGACTTTGTTAACTCTAATAAGATTAAAAAAGTTGGGCTAATCAAGATGGATATTGAAGGCGAGGAAGCTAATGCCCTGCTCGGTGCTAAAGCAACTATTGAAAGAGACCTGCCTATTTTAGCAATCTCTATTTATCATAAACCTGAAGATTTTTTTGAAATTAAGCCTTGGCTAGAAACTAATTTCCCTAACTATAATTTCATCATTAGAAAAGCCAATCCCTTTTCTCTTAACTGTGAATTGATGCTCCTAGCCTATGCTAAATAACACTAGCTTTGCCCCTAAGGCGCTGATATAATTTTTTTACGCTTAGATAGAAATAATAAAGAAAAGTGAGAGGAGATAATAAAAGTTTTATCTCCTCTCTTATTTTCTTGAGATAACTTCGATTAGGATAATTATAATTTTGCCAAGGAGTGAGTTTGAGATAGTGCCAATAATACTTTTTATAAGCACTAGCATACTCATAATGCCAAGGTTTACGGGCGCCAATATAATGAACTATTACTGGCTTTACCTTTCTATTAATGCGAGAGAAAGAATAGGCTGGTAAATTGTACTTATTTTCTAGCTGGTAATAATCGCTCTCTAAAACAACATTGAGGGCATCTTGGTCAGCTGATCTAATCTTTTCTTTATTGTTAACAATAAATTCTCTAGCCCTACCTTCAACATTTGACTCTTTCCATTTAGATAAATCTATTAATAACACTCCAGCATTAAAATAAGACTTAAGACCCCAATGTTCTAAATAGAATTTACTCAGGGATTTATTATTCTCTTCAACGACAGCAACAGTTTTCCCTAAAATATCTATGTCTGCTAATTGACTAAGATCCCCTGACACTACAATATCACTATCTAAATATAAAACTCGTTTTACTGACTCTGGTATTATCTTAGATATAGTTAAACGATAATAAGTGGGTAACTTTAAATGGCTTACTTCAGGAAAATCAACAAACAAACTCCTGTCAACCAAATGAAACAGGATCTCAGCCTCTTTCCCCACCAACAAAGATCTTAATCGGTTCTTATTTAGATCACTAATGCCACCATCTAAAATATTAATAACAAGCCTATACTCATCATAATTAAAATTAGCCAACAAAGAACAAATTGCTACCCCTAAATGCTGGCTATAGCTATCATCAGCTGAGAATACTACGTGTAGTTGCTCTTTATTCATATTTTTATTTATTATTTTTTTATACCAACGAATAAAATCCTATTATTACCTAACTCCACTCTCTCCAGTATCTCAAAATACTTCTCTAAACCAGTAACAAAATACTCTTCTGTATACCAATCTGGTGGTTTAATCTTGCCGCTATGATCCAGTCCTAAAGGCATAAATTCAATAAAGAGATATTTACTAGTATAGGCAGCTAGGTTCTCAGCAATGAAGTCTATTGATTTATGTTGTGATAAAATTAAATGGTGAGTTAATGCAAATGCCATTACAGCATCACTCCTAAATCTTTCAGAAGGCCTTTCCTCGTTAATAGTATTAAAAGGAAAAGAGAAATTTATAACTAAAGGCAGAATTTTATCAGCATACCCTGTCCCTTTAATCGAACTATACAGCTTATCAATCGCTTGCTCATCGTAATCAGTACAAATTATTCTCTCAACAGTAGTGTCATCACAAATCATTTTAGCTAGCACTCCAGCATTGCTAGCAATCTCAACTATAGTTTTTATGTCAGTATATTTTTTTATAATTTCAAGGGCTAAATCAAATCTCCCAGGCCCAGAAACCTGGCTTTTATTAGGGGCAAACCACTCGTAATACCCCCCCCATTTAGTTTTAGTTGTTGGTAAAGATAATTTCTCAATCTTCTTTATTAATCGCTCAAAGCTAAATCTCCTCCTCCCGGGTAATAGCCGGTACTTCTTCAGCCTTACTAAGTACTTACCTAAACCCCTAGGAGTCTCCTGTATTATTCTTTCATCAGTATTATAAAAAACAGCAGGGTACTTATCTAAGAAATAGGTAAATTGTTTAAATAATTTAAACTTCAAAAAAAATCTATAAATAGGACTCTTTAAGGATAAATACTCTTGCAAGGTAAATTGACTATTCTTAGTTAAAGGCATCCAGCCTCCAATTAGAACAAGTCTAGCTAAGTTATAATTAGAGCGCCATAATTTCAAAATAAGGAATTTTTGCCTAGTTGACAAATGGGCATGCTCAACTATATTCCTTTTTCGAAAAGAGCCTATGTCCACAAAAACTGGTTTGCCTTTATGAAAAAAAATATTATTGCCACCAACATCATCAAAGGCAAACCCAAATTTTAATAGCAACTGATTTAATTCTTCAGCTAAAAGCAAGCTGTCCTTTAGTATTGTAAAGCTCCATTCATGAGTATAAGTAGTTATAGGAATCATTTCATGCTCTAGGACTAGTTGGTAGTCATTGGTGTAGTAGTTGGTAATTTCAGTTTGGGGTATTAGCCTCTTTTTAGTTAACTCTGAGATCATGCCTGAGCTAAACATGTCCCTTACATCTTGCTCCCTTTCTCTTGTTATTCCCCTAAATAGCCTTCCTTGCCACCAAAAAACTCGACCAGTGTTGTCGTAGCCTCTAGATAATTTATGAAACTTTATTTCACTACTTGGTATCTTTTCCATACTAATTATTGGGTTTAGTTGTTAAATTAAGAACAAATTTGAAATCTATCGGTATTTGCGCTACCGATACTTGTTTGTCATTTTCATCTCGATAACTAACTTGGAAATTATAGACCCCTTCTTGATTGAGTTTAAGGCCACCAATATTCACTATTGTTCGAAGTCTTTTCTTACCTTGCTCAAACTTAGCTTTTACATCAAATTGAGCTACCTTGACTACACTGGGATCAAATACTTCAACTAGGTAAGATAGTTGTCTTTCAGTCTCGGTATTGCCATCATACCAAAGATTAACTACTGCCAAATTAACACTGACATTCTTTTCTTTCTTCTCTAAATCTTCTGATTTAGTGAAAGTAACTGTTACTTCATCAACGACATCAAGTAAAGTTAAAGAATTAGTCATTTGATCAATAATCGCTTTAGTACAAACTAAAGACCAGATATTTTTCATAGAGATTAATTATAGTTAATTACTATTATTAGCCTAGCAAATATAAGCAACTACTTCAAAGCTAATGCTGTCCTTTTACCACGTCGCCAACCAATTAGGAGTAACCATAAAGGAGCAACTAGATAAGAAACAAAGGTAGCTAAGGCAGCTCCCACTAAACCAATCTTAGGAATAAGGTAGAAGTTTAGGGCAACATTAATAAACATTGCAGTAAAGTTTAACCAAAAAATAGCTTTTGTTCTATTTTCTGCTAAAAGTTGACTGCTAACTCCACTGCCAACAAAATGCCCTAAACTAGACCAAACATAGAATTGAAGTACTGGAATAGAGGCTAGATATTTAGTACCAAAGACTACAGTAATCACTGTCTTAGCTAGCAAAGATACTGGTACAGCCACTAGTAAAGCTAAAGCTAGTAATAATAAATATAACTTCTTTAGCCTATCATAATAAGTCCTGAGACTTGATTTCCTGGCATTAACAATAGCGGTAAATAAAGACCCAGTAATAACGCTGGGGATAAAGTATAATACTTCAGTTACCTTTACTCCGGCTGCATAAATACCAACTGCTGTCTGATTAAGCATTTGTCCAAGCATTACCTGATCTACTCGTAAGTAGATGTAGGCGGCAGCGGAAGATAGCATTAAAGGCCAAGAGTCTCGCCAGAGACTTCTAGCTATAGACCAATCGAACTGCCACTCCCTTATTTTGTAGCCATCTTTTTGATAATAATAAACTAAGAATAAGACTTGCCAGAGAGAATCTAGTAAATAGATGATGATTAGATAAATAATTCCCTTCCCAGCCAAAATTAATCCTACTTTCAAGGCTGAAGAAATTAGTACAGCCCCTAACTGCGACTGAATTGCTTTCTTAGCTTGAACTGAGGCATAGAAATAATTAGAGATGATAAAACCAGTTTGAATAAAGAAGCTAAAAGAAAACAGGATCACCAAGATCTGAATTAAACTTCCCCGCTCAATCACAAAAAATGAAGTAGTAATGGCTGCCAGACAAGCTAAAACTGCGCCAAATATCTTTATTCTAATACCAGTCCCGAGCAGTGATTTATGTTGGGAGGCATTGCTCACCAATTCTCTCTTCAAAACACTATTTATACCCAACGAACTCAAAAAACTAAACAAGCCAACAAAAGCAACTACATATGAAACTGTCCCATAGTCTTCTGGGCCTAGATAACGAGCTATCCAAGCGCCAATAAAGAAAGACAATAACAAATAAATTACTTGCCCAAATAACATCCAACCGGTATTGCCAAAATAGCGCCTAACCCCCTCATGACTAAAAACCCAGCGATGTCTTTCTGGGCTCAACCTTTCTAGTCGATTAAACAGTTTTTCAAGCATGATTTAGATAATAATTATATAGTATTAGTATATAAAATGTAGTTTAATAAAGCAAAGAAACTATTGCTTTATTAAGCTAGCAATGATAAATTACAGCAGTACTAACAAAAATATTTATTAGCACTATTTTCTATGAAAAAAATCATTTGCCTCTATGGTGGCCCAGGATCAGGTAAAACCACTCAAGCTGAATTATTGGTAAAAGAGTATGGCTTCTCTCTTTTTGGCATGGGCGAGAGATTGCGCCAAGAAGTAAATAGCAATTCTCAGTTAGGAAAACTAATGGCCCCTTACTTAGATCAAGGCACCCTTATCCCCGATGAATACATGGAACAAATCATTATTGAAGCTGAGCGAATGTCTAACCCAGCTGGTATTATTTTTGATGGCTTCCCTAGAATACTATCCCAAGCTGAAATGTTGGAGCGGATATTAACCAAAATTAATCTTGACTTAGATGCCTTTATACTTCTTGATCTCTCCGATGCTGAAGCAATCGCAAGGATTGCTAGCAGAGCTAAACTTACTAACTCCTCTCGCTTAGATGATGTTGACGAAACTGCTATCAATAATCGCCTAGCTATCTACAATAAAGAAAGTAAAGTGCTTAAAAAATTCTACCAAACAAAAAACAAACTCCATCTAGTTGATGGAGCTAAAAGCATTGAAGCTATACACCAGGAGATAAAGACTATTATTACTCAACTTTAGTCTGCATCCCTTAATAAAGACTGATAGACTTCATCGTATTCATTCACCATTCTCTCTATAGTAAATTTAGCTAAATAATCAGTATAAGCCTTCTCTGTCATCATTTGTCTCTTTTCTAAACTTATATTCAAAGCATTCTCTATCCCTAAAGCCAACGCTTCATCATCACCTAGCTCATCTACCATAAATCCATTGACCCCATGCTCAATAATCTCAGGCATGGGTCCTGTTTTTGTAGCTAAAGCTAAAGTTTTGTTAGCGAAAGATTCTATTACCACACCACCCAAGCCCTCGTGGAAAGACGGTAGAATAAAAAGATCTGCTAATTGGTAATATAAATCTACATCTCTTTGCTCCCCTAAAAACAAAACATGCTTAGCTAGATTTAACTTTTCTACTTCAGCCTCCAAGTTGCCCCTTTCTGGGCCATTTCCCACTATTAATAATTTAATTTGCGGATACTTATCTCTTAATTTATTAACCGCTCTAATTAAATAAATACAGCCTTTAACTGTTGTTAGGCGACTAAGGAATAATAGAATTGGTTGATTTTTTTCTAGTCCTAGCTCTTCTTTCTTGACTGTTAGCTCTTCCTGAGAAACTTGTCGTGCTGGCTTGATGCCATTGTGAATTACCTTAATTTTCTCAGCCGTGCTTAGTTTCTTCTCTATTAATTGATTTTTGATGCGCCAAGAGACCACTAAATTTAAATCGCTTAACTTATCGCTAAGACGAAATAATAAATACCTTAACTTGCCACCAAAGTTCTCACTATGAGTTGACGATATAATCCTTGGTACCCTTGCCCAGTTACCAACTACCCGAGCTAGCAGATTGGAATGAATTAAATGAGAATTCAATATATCTGGCTTTTCTTTCTTTAATATTTTATATAAACGATAGATGACAAGAGGATTAAACTTGTATTTTTGATTTAAGCTTTCAACTCTAATCTTCTTAGCTATTTCTTGTCCAATTAAGCCAATTGGCCTTATCGATACCAAAATAAGATCATACTTATTTTTATCCAAATTAAAAGCAATGTTTTTTACAATAATTTCAGCTCCACCAACATCTGAGGCAGTCATGAGGAACATTATTTTTTTCTTCCCACCATTATTTCCCGGCATAAGACTTGATATATTGCTCAGCTAATCTATCAACGGTAAAATTAGCTGAACTTATTTTAGATAGATTGTTATTATTTAATTTCTCTAACAAGCTACTTATATTATTTTCTAAATAGCAGTTATCTACCCCTACCACTTCAACATTACCGGGTATATCACTTGCTATCACTGGAATCTGAGCAAATAAAACCTCAATTAAAGATATCGATAAGCCTTCATAAATAGAAGGTAAAATAAATAAATCAAAACCTTTTAATAACTTAGAAGCATTATTGTATGGTCCTAGTAAAATAACATCTGCCTCTATCCCTAAATCTTTTATTAGCCTCTCGTAATAACCTCTTTCTGGGCCATCTCCAATAATGAGCAGTTTAGCATCTGGTTTGATCTCTTTAATCTTTGGCCAATTACTGATTAGAAATTGATAATTTTTTGGTTTAGCTAAACGACCAATAGAGCCAATAATGAAGGTATTACTTAAGTCTCTGTGGCTCAACTTAGCTAGCTCTTCTCTAGACTTTTCTCTATTAAGAAAATAATCAGGACCAATATCCAGGCCATTGTAAATTACTACTCCCTTCTTTACTATTCTTTGTCTAATCGCCTCCTCCTTATCAAAATTACTGACAAATACCACTTCATCTATATAGCCAAGGTGATGTCTAAAGAAAATACGATAAAAAAACTTTAGTAAAAAATTAGCCCTATAGCCTGGACTCAGCATAGATAAGCCATGAACGGTAAAAATAGATCTTACCCCTAACCTTTTCGTTAACTTGGAAGCGACAAGTGTATTAGTGCTATTGAAATGAACAACATCAATATTTTCTTCCACCAAAATCTGCTTTAACTCTCTACTATAGGCAAAGGCGGTAATAGGATTAAAGCTACGCTTGAGCTGATTTAAACGATGATAAGGAATGTTAGTCTTTTTTAGTTCAGTCGCTAAATAATCTCCTTCACCGCTAGCAACCGCTACCTCTATTCCCCTTGATTGGCAAGCCCTGGCTAAAGTCAAAACCGAAGTCTGGGCCCCACCTAATTCTCCTTTTGTTATTACCAGCAATATTTTCATAGCACTCAAACTCTCTTTTTTCGAATTAACTTTTTTAGTAAATACAACTGATTACTCAGTCTTAATCTAAAGAAATAGATAAAGGAGTATTTAATAAAGAATTTATTTTTAATTAAGTCTCGTTTTTTCATCCGCCCAGCTACTAACAGATATTTAGTAGCAATAGCATAGTCTAACGACTTTTTATCGTAAATCTTCTTTTCTTTATTGTAATCTCTAATCTTGGCAAACAAGCCTACCAAACTCTCTAAATACTCCTGATCGACTTGATGTTCGCTATCAGTAATATTATAAAATACCTCCAACTCCGC
>CAYQEI010000005.1:0-12246 GCA_964416495.1 uncultured Gammaproteobacteria bacterium | reverse complement strand
GCTATCCCCTGATTCTCCTGGTTAACTAGTTTGATCCGGTGGTCTTGGTAGCTATTGATGATGGCTTCTGAGTTGTCAGTTGAGCCATCGTTGATGATGAGGAACTCAAAGTCAGTAAAAGTTTGGGTTAAGATACTATCCATTGCTTCCCGTAACCATCTTTCACCATTATAAACAGTCATTAGGACTGTTACTTTAGGGTTAACTTTATTATCCATAGTAGAAGTTAATCTTTAACTTTAATTAGCTTAATTGATAAATCGTCTAATTGTTTTTGCTCTACTGGAGCTGGAGCGCCAGTCATTAAGTCTTGTCCTTGATTGTCTTTGGGGAAAGCATAAACATCTCTAATTGAGTCCCAATCATTTAGGGCCATGACGATACGATCAATACCAGGGGCATTGCCACCATGAGGTGGAGCGCCATAGGAAAAGGCATTTATCATAGCTGAGAAATTCTTATCAACCTCAGCTTTACTATACCCTGCTAAGGCAAAGGCAGAGTACATAATCTCAGGGCTATGATTACGGATAGCACCGCTAGATACCTCATAGCCATTCAAAACTAAATCAAATTGCTGAGCTAGTATCTCAAGCGGCGCTTTAGTTTGTAGCGCCTCTAGCCCTCCTTGAGGCATAGAAAAAGGATTATGAGCAAAATCTATCTTATCTGGCTCTATCTCAGAGTACTCATACATTGGAAAATCTACTATCCAAGCAAAGGCGGCTAAATTATTATCACGTAAGCCTAGTTTAGTAGCTAAGTGTACTCTTACCGCCCCTAAGGCTTCACTGCTCAGACGCCAAGGTCCAGCTAAGAGAAAAGCTAAGTCTCCCTCTTCCATCTCTAGTGCCTGGCCAATCTCAGCTACTTTCTCTTCCCCTAAAAACTTCACTAAACTAGATTTATATTCGCCTGACTCTAAGCTAAGATAGAATAAGCCTGGTACTCCTCGTTTTTGAGCTAAAGCAATAGTCTCATCAATTTCTTGACGACTAAACTTAGCGCCACTAGGTGCCTTAATCGCCTTGACTACTCCTTTGCTAGCAATTGCCTCATCTATTGCCCTAAAACCAGTTGCTTGAGCAAATAAGTGACTAAGATCAACTAAATCTAAGTGATAGCGTAAGTCTGGCTTATCAGTACCATATTTATCAATCGCATCATGCCAAGAGATTTGTCTGAAACTTTTATCATCATTTAATTTATATAATTTCTTGTGGCTAAACTTGGTTGTTAAATCTCGCATCAATGGCTCCATAACAGCAAAGATATCGGCTTGCTCAACAAAGGACATCTCCATATCAAGCTGATAGAACTCACCATAGTGCCTATCATGCCTAGGATCTTCATCACGAAAACAAGGAGCAATCTGATAATACTTATCTAAGCCACCCACCATCAATAACTGCTTGAACTGTTGCGGTGCTTGGGGTAAGGCATAGAAAGAGCCTGGTTTAAGGCGGGAGGGGATAAGGAAATCTCTAGCTCCTTCGGGTGATGAATTGGCCAAAATTGGAGTTTGGACTTCAATAAAGCCAAGCCCATCCATATATTGACGACAATAACGAATAAAATCAGACTTCAGGGCTAACATCTCTTGTAGTTTAGGGCGTCTGAGATCAAGAAAGCGATATTTTAGGCGCAAGGCCTCATTAGCAACTTGTGCCTTATCTTCATTTAATTCAAAAGGTAAAGTTTTACTAGTGTTTAGGACTCTTACTTGAGAGATAATTAATTCTACTTCCCCACTAGCTAAACTCTTATTCCTCATTTTAGCTGGCCTTTTTACCACTTTACCGGTAACTTGCAAGACCCATTCAGTCCGAATTGACTGCAGTAGCTTATAGAGCTCTACATTATCGTTAGCGTTGGGATCAAATTGAGCCTGAACTAAGCCATAGCGATCTCTTAAGTCAATAAAAATAATGCCCCCTAAGTCACGTTGGCTATTTACCCAGGCTGATAAAGTAATAGTCTTATTTACTAGCTTTTTGTTAACTTCTCCGCAATGATGAGTACGTAGCATAAATCAAGATTTAATTATATATTTACTCCTTTAGCATAACCTAAAGCTTGTTTTTTTTCAATAAAAAAACACTGTTAGTGTTAATTTCTCACTAACAGTGTTTTATTCTCATTAACTCGGTAGAGTACAATTAGTTTTAGTGGCTAGGGTAGATAGGGATAAATTACCTGATTCACGACTACCATCAGCAAAAACCCAAGTCGGATAGCTGGTGATATTATTATCAACGCAAACCTTTTGTTGACCTTGCCCAGAAGGAGTAGCGCATTCAATATAGGGAAGGTATTTAGCGGCTGGGCCAAAAGCCTCTTTTTGGTTTTTGCAATGAGGACACCAGTGAGCGCCATAGAATTTAGCGCCATTATCACTCAGGCATTGAGCAAAGTCTGCTAATTCGCTTGTCTCTGCTTTCTTTGGCAAGGCAATTAGAACCATAGCTCCTACTATGACTAAAAAGCCAATGATTTGCCAGACTGTATTTTTACTTTTATTTTTCATATGTAAAATACTTAGTTTATTAAAGGTAGGACTAATTTTAGCAGAATACTCATAAAGAGTAAAGGCTAAACATTGAGTATAGAGGCCTAGCTATGCTATCCCTTACTAGTGATAAACCAAGCTAGCCAAACTTAATAAAAAGAGGTATAAACCTCTTTTTATCAACTCTAATTTTATTTTCCTCTATCATCTATAATCACCAACCCTTAACTATTTTTTATTTTTCTCTCTTTATTTTGACTATTAACTATTTCCCTTTCTTTTATTAGTTTCAAAATCCGTTTCCAAAAATCTGAATTAATGAACTCAGATACTCTTTCTTTGGCAACTTTGTTTAATTTGTGCTTTCCGTAATCTAAATCGCCCAAAACCCTTCTATACTCATCTTCAGCATTGTTAAACTGCCAAACAATTTTGAAAGGATGATAATTTTTTTCTAATTCGCTTTTCTTCTTCTGCCAATTTTAGGAAAATCTGTTTTTAATTTATCAATATCAATAAAACAAAGGACTAGGCTACGATCTACTCCCGATACAGCCCGTTTACATTGGTCAAGGATAACTAGAGGGCTAGAACCAAAAGCGTTATCAGTATGATATATCCAATTTTTAGTATGATACTGGAACTTGTCTAAACTCACTAATGCCTTTACAAAATTCACATCTCTCCTCCCTTCTCCAAAAATTAGGCAAGAATATTTCATACATTTAGACTCTAATTTCGGGGAATCCACCATATACGCCAGACATATACTTGGCTAATAAGTTTTCATCTGGTCTTATGCCCTCCACTTTATTTAATCTGATCAGAGAGCTTTCACTCAGCTCATTTTTCTCTGTTAAATAAATTTGATGCATATCAAGCTTATTCATAAAGCCAAGAGAATGTGAAGAAAAAATTAATTGCGCAGTCTTGTCTTTATTTTCATCTATAAAGTAGCCAATTATCTTGTTAAGAGCCTCAGGATGAAGACCAGTCTCCATTTCATCAATAATAACAACGCTATTATTTTTCAAAGCACTCAAAAGGTTTGCCATCATAAAAAATAGTGATTGAGTGCCTCTAGACTCATAGATAAAATCCAATTTATTATTTTTTAACTTACTTGAATGGATGCCTCGTACTTCAATAAAAATCCCTTTATCTATATTCTTTTTCTCAATCTCAAAGCCAGTAAGGCCGATGTCAAAATAAGATACAAATTCCTCCATCTCTTTTTTTAGGGCCTTATCTTTATCATGCATATTTAGTGTTTTAATTTGTTGGGCTAAAGTGTTAAGTTTCCCTACTTCATTAATATTTGTTTTAAGATTAAGAAAATAATTATAAATGCTATCTACTATATCAACACGGTAGGCCGATTGCTTAATAAAGGTTATAAAAGAGATATCTTCTCGAATTTTTGGCAAGGCTTTAATTGGCAAGTTAATAAAGAAATTCTTATTTAACATTTTTATCTTTCCCCCCTGACAAGTAAACACCTGAGTTTTTCTTGATCCCTTTTTAATTTCTTTAATTGACAATGATTCAGATAAAACAAAATTCATTTTTACAGAAAAATCATAATAAAATATGAAATTGTCTTTCTCAAATTCAATGTAAAAATCTGACTTTTCTTTATTATTAAAAAAGGTTTTATAGGCAATATCTTTAATCAAAGCTTCCTCCTCATCAATTTTTCGACAAACAAAATAACTGATAAAACTAAATAGTCTCATTATATTTGTCTTTCCTGAGGCATTCCCTCCAATAAAGCCTGCAATCTTAGTAATCTGTTGCCCACTTTTTGAAGAGTAATAATCATACGTCTTCTTCTTAGTAGCTAAGAAGTCTATTTCTTGTTCTTTATAAAAAGAATAGAAATTACTGAATTTTACTTTTCTAATCATATAAATATAAATTATTATATTTATATGCTAGCACTATTCAACTAAAAAGACAAGTAGATACAAAATATTGTATTAAATCTAGATTAAAAAGACCTATTTAGATTATAGCCTGTAGTGTATTAAATTATTCTAAACTTAATAAAAAGAGGTATTAACCTCTTTTTATCAACTCTAATTTTATTTCTTTCTCTCTAAGACTCACTTAACCCTAGCTCCTTCTCGATTTCCTCTTTAGCAATATTTTTAGTACAGAAGAACCAATCATAGCAATTTATTTCACCATCTTCCATGCGGGCTTGAGCAACACCACAAGAACCAGCTGTTGGTACAATTACTTCATCACCTGGTTGCCAATCGGCTGGGGTTGCCACTGAGAACTTATCAGCTGTTTGCATAGCAATTAAGGCCCGATATAATTCTGGGAAATTCCTACCTAGGCTCAGTGGGTAATAAATTATTGCCCGCACTGTTCCTTCAGGGTCAATAAAGAATACTGCCCTAACTGCTTGAGTACTGCTCTCCCCAGGCTGAACCATGCCATACTTGTTTGATACTTCCATAGAAATATCTTCAATTAAAGGGAAAGTCACCTCAATGTCTTTCATCCCTTTATACTCAATCTTTTCTTTAATAGTTCTTAGCCAAGCAATGTGGCTATAGAGGCCATCAACTGATAATCCTACTAGCTTGCAATTAGCTTGATTGAACTTTTTCTCCATGTTAGCAAAAGTCATAAATTCAGAAGTACAAACTGGAGTAAAGTCAGCCGGATGGCTAAAGAGTATTACCCATGATCCTTTATAGTCTTGAGGAAAGTTAATCTCCCCTTGGGTAGTGACTGCGGTAAAAGCTGGTGCTTTATCACCAATTCGAGGCATACTCGGGGTTGCCTCTAAATTTGTTGTGTTTTCCATAAGCATAAATTAATTTAATAAATACTGTTATCACTGCTCAGTATAACACATCCTCTCTCTAATATGAAAAATGCATTAAAGTAAATATAAAAGCAGACTACCAAGGGTCTGCTTTTATATTTCTACAAAGAGTATTTACTCTTACAAGACTAATAAAATTGGCGGAGAGGGTGGGATTCGAACCCACGGCCGGCTTGCACCGACGACAGTTTTCAAGACTGTTCCATTCAACCACTCTGGCACCTCTCCTAAACTTATCTTTGATTTGATGCTCATAATATAATAAATATACAGATAAAAGTCAAAGGATTGATAATCTTGGGTTAACTATTGATTAACAGAATAAAACAAAAAAGGAAGTGCTAACTCCCTTTATTTAGTTTTGTCCCTTATCTTCAATTACAAAGCAAATTCCTCCTAATAGAATTAGGAAGGCAATCATACTATAGAAGACTCCGGGATAGTCACTCAACAACCGCTCATAATTAATACTAACAAGAAAAGCAGCGATAAATAATAAGCTAGTTGCTAAAGCTGTACCAAGGTGTTTGAAGGTTCCTACTAGAATCAAAACTATACCTCCGATGCCAGCTATACTGAAGTTCAAAGTAGAGAAATAGCGAAATTTACTATAGAGTAAGGCCCCTAAAAATATCATAATCAGGCCACTGGCAATTAAAAGAGAATTGCTGATACGACAGCGTCGCTTAATCAGCTTCCTTTCAATATACTCTAAATCCAGCTCTCCCTTCTTTACTTGGTATTTTCTTATCTCCTTGGCACTAATCTTTTTGGTACGATAGTCAAAATAGAGATAAAAGAAAGTAAGAAGTACAATCAAAACTTGCAAAGCAATAATTGAATATTTCATAATTATAAATTTTAAAGTACAAAATTAACTATTTACTATAGCGCTAACATTGGCTTAAGTCAATTGTAGTTGCCTACTCTTTTAACCTACCCAAGCTCCAGCGGAAATAAGCCTGACACTATTTACCAGTAGCATTAATGAAAAAGCAAAAATGGTATAGAATAACCATTCCCTCTTCCTAGTTACTTTAGCTAGGAATAAAAAGATAGGGAAAATTACTACCACATAACGATCAACTGAATTCATTGGAAAAGTACAAGCAAAAAGAAGCGCATTTAAGGCAGTGTAGAAAGCAAAAGGCCAGTGCCTTTTTACAAACCAATAAATAGTAGTAGAAAGTAGTAATAGAAAACTGCCCAGCTCGACTATAACAATACGATAGAAATTAAAGTAAGTGCTTAGCTGAGTCTTTTCAATAAAGATGAATTTAAGGAAATGAAATGCGGTTGCTCCCGGCCACATGAAAGTTCTCTGTGCTGACCAATTTTGTTGACCAGTGATAAAGGCAAGGAAGTCACCACTAAGATAGTAGCTGTATAAACAAAATAGTAATAAGCCAGCAGGGATAAGGAAGGAATAATAGAATTGTTTTGTTTTTACTAAAGACTTTAGCCTTGTCCAAAAGTCCCTAAAAAGACTGGGATTATCTAGGGTAAATAGAGCAATTAAATACACTGGCCACAAGAATACACCAACATTACGCGTCAGAGTAGCAAAAAACCCTAAAATAGTTGCTGTAAGCCAATGTTTTTTCCTTAACTGATAGAAAAAAGCAACAGTTAAGGCCAAAAATAAAGACTCAGTATAGATGAGAGAAAAGAATAGGGCGGTTGGGAAGATTAAGAGAAATAGAATAGTCCTATTAGCAATTAATTTATCTTCATCTAGACGCAGTAGTTTATAGAGATAAGTAAGAGCAATGCTAAGGCTAATAAAGCTTACCAAATACCCAGCACTAGGGATTGAAACAAAATAAGAGACTAGTTTGACTAACAAGGGGTAGAGTGGGAAGAAGACAAAGAGATCACTGTAGCCATTTTGAATAATAGTGATATAGTGCCAACTATCCCAGCGCATTAAAAGATGGAAAGGATTTACTCGGTTCAAAAATAAAATCTCGGCATTGGCAAAGTAATGGAAAATGATAACTGCTATTGCGATGAAGAAGAAATAAAGGCTAGTTATGCCTAAAAATGGTAAGTAGTTTTTTATACTTGTACTAAGCTTTTTTAACATAAGGGAGACGAATTACTTTTCTTACTAAACCTGATTATTTTATCCCTTTCTGTACCTCTACAAAATGCGGAGAGAGAGGGATTCGAACCCTCGATACGCTAAAATAACGTATAACAGGTTAGCAACCTGCCGCTTTCAGCCACTCAGCCACCTCTCCTTTTTTATTCCTTTTTCTTATTTTATGTTATAATAACTATATAAAAGATACTATTTATTGTCAATCAAATTTATGCCAACAAAAAGCAAAAATTACATTAAATGGCAAGTGCCAGAATATCGCATTCCTCAGCGTTCCAATACTTGGTATATAGCCACTTTAGCTATTGCTATTTTACTCTTACTGACCTGTTTCTTTACCATCAGAAACTGGCGCTTAGTCTGGTTAGGCTATGATGCCAACTTCCTTTTTGCAGTTATTATTGTCATTGCCGGAGCAATTATGATTACTAATGAAAAGCGAGAGCCTCAGATGATAGACATCAAATTAGAGCCTGAAGGTATTAACATCAATACTCGCTTCTACGACTATGATCGTCTGCGCCACTTCTCAGTCATCTACAAACCAAAACAAAGTCTCAAAAATCTCTACATCGAATTCAAAAATCCTGTCATTCCCCGTCTATCTATTCCTTTACGTAGCTTAGACCCATTAATGGTGCGAAACTATTTAGTCCGTTATTTAGATGAAGATTTAGAACGAACTGACCCACCCCTATCAGAACAGTTGACGAAGTGGCTCAAACTATAATATAGTAAAACTTAGCTTTAGCTAAGCTAAGCTTCCATCGTTCAATGGATAGGACGCAAGATTGCGGATCTTGAAATCCAGGTTCGACTCCTGGTGGAAGCACATTTATTGCCTAAACTAGCCTCATGCCTATTAAGCTCTCAGACTCTCTAACAGTCTTACCAAAAATAGGTAAAACTACAGCCTCATATTTACAAAAATTAGATCTAAACACTGTGCTAGATCTACTTTTTTATTTTCCCAATCGTTATCAAGATTTGAGTAAAAAGAGTTCTATTGCTTCATTAACCCTAGGTGAGCTCGTTAATGTCCAAGGTGAGATAATCTTAATCCAAGCCCGCCGTAGCTATAGTCGTCGGTTAAGCCTAACTGAAGCTTTGGTAAAAGATGAGAGTGGTACTGTCAAAGTTGTTTGGTTTAATCAACCCTTTATCACCCGCTCGCTCAAAATGGGGGACAAGGTTTCTTTGACTGGTAAAGTTAGTAGTTATCAAGGACAAATTATGCTAGCTTCACCCACTTATGAAAAAATTACTAGCCATCCCCTCATCCAAACTACTGGCATCATCTCTAATTACCCTTTAACTAATAAAATAAGCCAAAAGCAATTACGCTTTTATGTTAATTTAATCCTACCACTTGCCCGGCAGGTACCAGACTGGTTGCCACTAGAGTTAAGGAAGAAGCTCAAACTAGCTGACCTAAGTAGCTCTATCATCAACCTTCATCAACCTCAGAGTCTAGCTCTACTTCAAACTGCCAAAACCAGACAAGTCTATAGTGATCTATTCTTCAAGCAATTAAAGTCGCAACTGATTAAGCGAGATTTAGCTAAACTACAGGCTCCAGTGATAGAGTTTAGGGAAACGGAAACTAAAAGGCTAGTTAAAGCTCTTCCCTTCACTTTAACTGATGATCAAAAAAAGACTGCTTGGGAAATACTTCAAGATTTAGCTAAGCCTCAGGCAATGAGTCGTCTTCTTCAAGGCGATGTTGGTAGTGGCAAAACAATAGTAGCAGCTCTTGCTCTCTACAACTGTGTCCTTAATAAAAAAAAGGCTGTTTTAATGGCCCCAACCGAAATCCTGGCCCAACAGCACTATCAAACACTAACTAAATTATTTGCCCAAGAAAAAACCAAACTCAGCCTCATCACTAAAAACAATAAAGCTAAGATTGACCCTGAAGCTGATATTTATATTGGCACCCAAGCTCTAATCTATCAAAAAATAAAACTTCCTCAAGTAGCTCTAGCAATAGTTGATGAGCAACATCGCTTTGGCGTCAGACAAAGGCAAAGCATTGCTAGCTTCAATCAAGCTAATGGTCTCATTCCTCATTTCCTCTCGATGACTGCTACTCCAATTCCAAGAACTTTATCTTTAGCTATCTATGGTGACTTAGACCTCTCTTTAATCAAAACTCTACCCCCACACCGTTTGACAGTTGAGACTAAGTTAGCAAGTGAAAAAGAACGCAAGGAAGTTTATCAATTTGTAAGAGACCAAGTTAAATCCGGCCGACAAGCTTTTATCATCTGCCCTTTAGTAAATGAAAGTGATAAATTGGAGGTAAAGTCTGCTAAAGCTGAATATGATCGCTTAGCCAAGAAAGTCTTCCCTGAACTCAAGCTCGGTCTTCTCCACGGTCAACTTAAGGGGCCAGCCAAAGAAAAAATAATGGCTGATTTAGTGACTAAAAAAATAGACGTCTTAGTTACCACTTCCATTATTGAATTAGGACTTGATGTTAGTAATGCTAGTGTCATCATAATTGAGGGGGCTGAGCGCTTCGGCTTAGCTCAACTGCACCAATTTAGAGGCCGAGTGGGACGTAGCCAATATCAATCCTATTGCTTCCTATTCCTCAGTGAAGAAGAGCTTAGTAGTGAAAAAAGTAAAGAAAGATTAAAAGCTCTGGAAAACCATCACCAGGGACAAGAACTAGCTAAAATTGACCTAAAACTGCGTGGTGCTGGTGACCTCTTTGGTAAAGCGCAAAGTGGCTTTAGTGAAATTGATTTAGCTACTCTCTTCCCCCTTAGTTTCATCAAACAATCAGAACAAGAAATACAAGCACTCTTGGAAAAAGACCCTAACTTAAAAACCCAACCTGGCATCAAAAAAAAGCTAGCCAATTGGGAAAGCTTAACCCATTTAGAATAAAAAAAAGCATTGTCTTAGACAATGCTAGGGGGAGTTGGACTCAGTCATCTATTGGCAAATCGATGTCTTCGTCCTTTTCCCTTTCAATCTCTTTTTTAGCCCCAGGCCAAAGCATGACTATAAAGCCAGCAATGCCTGCTATTGCTAAAAATGAGATTTTAACCTCATTCAAATTCTGGGCATCTACGATGCTAATAGCCAGCAATAAGCCGACTATTATCAGAACTAAAGTTAATTTTGTTTTCATCATTTTACCGGCCCTCCTTGGCCGTATTTTTTTTAATTTACTAATACATCCATTATATAACAAATCAATGAATTTGTCAAGAGGTATAGGTAATGTGTACAGGTATACGACGATCTTCCCACCAATGTAAAGCTATATGTGTACTAGACTACCAAAAAGTCCTCTAAAAGAGTGGCGAGATAGGTAACAACCAGTATTTTCTCTCTATTATTCATGTGATAAAAAAACCCACCTGTCCCCTTTTGGAGACAGGGTGGGTGATTTTAGTAAAATAAAGGGATTGCTTCAATTATCATTAGATACTGATTGTTCTTTAATAATAGTATACAAGTATAATTTATCAATCCCTGGAATAGACTAAAAAAGGCTTTGCCTATTGTTGCAGAGGTTAGGGGATATAAAATTCTCCAGTCTTTCCCTAAAACACGACAAAGATTTTCTTTTTAGTTGAATCAACTCTTGCTTTTCCTCCATACGGCATTGGTATCTGCGGATCTGTATGACCAAAATTCATGTTTTGTACCACAGGAATATTTTTGTTGTATGTTCGTATAGCTTTAAGAATGGTTTTTTGTTGCTCAGTAGCGTAGGCTGTTCGCTCTTCTTTAGTGAGTTGCTTATCAAACTCCCACGCTTTAGCTCGTCCCACAAAAACTCCCTGAACCTCCTGTAATATCCCTCTCTCACCCAATGCCCGTATCACTCTTTGTACATATCCGTGCGCAGGCATCTCTTCCGATGTTTCAAGCATAAGGATAATATTTCCAAATTCTTCAAGACTTGGGATTGGAGCATTGTTGCGCAACATCTCATCAACTGACTCTAAGCACCCTCCCCATAAAATGCCCTCACTATCCATTGGTGCATCCCATATCCACCCTGTATTTTTTTCATAGGTCCGCCTTGTTGTAAGTAGCGTCTCATCTTTCCAATTCAAGCCAATTTCATTATACTCTTTTGAAGGGCTGATCTCGTATTCCCCTGTATCAAACAAAGCATGACGAATATATTCAGCCGTATATCTATCCATTCCTCCCTGCATAGCAAATTGCGTCATTACACTAGCTCCGTAGTAGGAAGGAATCCCCTGCTGAAACAAAAAGTTACAAAGATGTGAGTTATCACTATATCCTAAAAACAGTTTAGGATTTTTTTTAAATACAGTCGGATCCATCTTGTAAACATAGGTGACCTGATCATCCCCACCAATGCTTGCAATTACAGCTTTTATCTCGGGGTCAGAAAATGCTTCAATAATATCGCGGGCACGCTCTTTGGTGCTAGCGTTTAGTTGTCTTGTGCTTGGATATTCAACTGGTACTAAGCCGAACTGATCTTTAATTCTCTGAATTCCTAATTCAAAAACCTTGGGAAAGATAGCAGGGGCTGCAAACGATGGTGACAACACTGCCACTTTATCCCCTCGCTTTAATTTCTGGAGTGTTTTCATAGTATTTTAATTTAAACAAGCGAATAAATCTAATATCCTAGAGTGATCTCAATAACTTATTTTGATAGGCTCTATTCAGCTGTAGTTGTAAAAGCAGGAAATACTCACTTCCACTGCTTCACTAAAAAATACTGTTCTGTGAAAAAGAGTCAAAATTTATTAAAAAAATGATCCGTTCTTAGAAATATTTTGGCGGTGT
>CAYQEI010000004.1:0-33456 GCA_964416495.1 uncultured Gammaproteobacteria bacterium | reverse complement strand
CCAGTAAATGATCTTTCGTTAAACAAGACACAGCCTTGATTGAAATCTAAACGACCATTACAACTAGACTTATCAAGCTGAGAAGAGATTTGATAGCTAATCGCTACTTCACGTAGGGAAACATCAGCGCGATCACCCGATTCTAATCGAGCCCAAACAGCCTCAAGTGAATTAAAGACTACTGCTTCCCTGTCTTTGACACGGGCACTAGCTTGTGCCTCAGCAAAGGTGTTGTCGGACAAAAGAGGTGCTACCCTGGTAGTGGCATTGCCTGAATTAATGAAACTTAACTCAACTGTACTAGTATTACTGGTGGTGAGGACGTAGAGACTATTTCTCTTTAGGGGGATGTTAGCAGTAGAACTAACTGCAAATAAGTTTGGATTGAAGCTACTAACTGGATCTAGATATTCGCTACAACTTGAAGCCTCAGGGCGACAAAGACCAGCGTCTTGACTTGGCACTGGCACCATCTCACCAGCATAACCAATAGTTTTGACATAGCTAATTGGGCACAGTGACTCAGGGGTATCTTCATCTACAACCCGATACCAAGCCTTTTGACCGGCTGGGCTCAAAGCTCCAGTTCGATACTCACAAACATTTTGACCGGGATTGCGGAAGTAGCTAAAGCCACCGTTTTCTAACTGCCAGGCCTGACAGCCAACACCTAACTGCTCACACAAGATTTCTTCATAACGGTTAGGCTGATTCTTTTTATAAACATCAATCCAAGGAGCAGAGGCTGATAGCGAACTTGACTCACCCATGCGCATACAACCAATATCACTTGGATTACACTGCTTAGTTGCATCAAAGACTAGGTACTTAGTATTATCAGCATCAACGGTGACACAATCAACTTCATCACTATCACATACGCCATTACCATTTAGATCACCCCAAATACCTGAATCATAGTCATAGTAATTCTCAGTACTAATTACCTGCTCACAACCAACTGCTGATTGAGCACAAATCTCAGAGAAACTGCGTAAGTTATGTAAAGTCTTAGCTCTATCTTGGTAGGCATCACAACCTAAATTGTAGTTATCGCCTTGATAGTTATCAAAGATGTCATAGTAACATGAGTTTGGTACCTGGCTAGATGACTTAATTAAGTAATAGCGATCGGTTATCTCAGTTACGATAACATTATCAAGATAGAAACTATTGTCCGCTGTTATCACCAACATCTCATTTGTACTCGGACTATGGTCTAGAGCCTCTAAGCTGAGATTATAGATCTGCCAGGTATCGCCTTGCTTCAAGCGCAAAGACCTACCCTGATTAAAGTCTACCCTTTCTTTAGTGTCAGGGTTATATAAGTAGGCCTTTAGCTCTCCACCCGTGCTGGTCTTAGCCCAGAACTTGATATTATAGGCCTTACCTTGAGTTAGCTCTCTACCAAGGGTTAATTGAGCGGCAACATTATCGTTAGCAAATAATTGTTTGATAAGAGAAGGTTTGGAAGCTAAATTCTGACGGTTCTCACCAATATCAGCACAAGAGCTAGCACTATTATTATAGAGTAATGATTGCCCATCACGATCACTAGAAACATCAGCTAGACTAATACCATTACTACAATTAGAAGACCAGTCAGCACTTGAACCTTCAAAGTCGTAGGAGGCGATTAGCTTGATATTATTACCAGCACTACCATTATACTCACGACAAGAGTTAGCACTAGCTTCACAAGTCTTACCTTCGTTAGGAATGCCTTGGTAAATACAGGACTGGTGTTCATCACTCCAAGTGCCACCACTCATACAAGCGACACAGGCACCTTCTTGGCCATCCCAATTCTTATCAGCACCACTGCACTCTGCTCTTGTTAACGAGTAGTCATAATTCTTCTCAGTCATACGATAGGCACGGCAATCATCAGAGCAACTAATCACTTGAGAGTTTAGGCGGTAGAAAATTTGTCCAGAAGTGCTGTAGAACTCCTGACAATCTGGATTATAGAGAGGGCTGTTAATGCCGGCGTTAAATACCTCAGCATTACAAGCAGAGAAATCATTAGTGATAGTAGCTGGAGCGCCACCGCTACCTGCTTTGAGAGTAAAGAGCTTCAATTGTGAGCCACTGCTTGTTCTTTCCCAGGCATAGAAATCAGCACACTCAGCTTGGCCTGGTTTAACACAGTATTTGAGGGCAGAATAATATTCTTTATTTTCTCCACCAATTGCCACATCATCTAAATTGGTAAATTCAGTACAACCAACTGCTTCAGCTGTACAGCTAGTAGCAGTTCGTGGAATCAAATTATCAACTTGAGTTGAGAAGAAATTAGTCTCTCGAGCAAAGTACATATCATAGCCAACACATTCAGTGCGACAATAATCTGAACTAGACACCTTGCCCGGAACCTGATAACGGGCATTCTCAACATTAGTGTAGAGCTCACAACCAACATCATTTTGACTACAGAGACGGGCGTAATTGTAGCACTGAGCAGGCGCATCGGGTCTGAGTTGATAACTGTTAGCTCCTGCCCCGGTGCTTTGATAGCAAGCATTTTCTAAATACTCAGGTAGAATCTTTTGATAACTTAAGCGACTGCCATAAGGGGTAAAGCCAGTATCCCAGCTACTCATTTCAAACTTAATATTTTTTACATAAGCTAAGATATTACTTCCTTGGAAATTGATTGAAAAGCTTGGGTTAGTGAAATTATCACCAGCTACTTTAGTTACACTAATATGGCGCCAAACTCCTTTACTCTGGGTTTGATAATTAGAGCTTGATGCCCCAGTCCCTAAGCTTACAGTAGCGCTATCACCTTGACTAATATAAACATCTGCACTCAAAGTATAGGCTTGCCCCAACACTAGACTATAGCCAGCTGGAATAAGAGAATTGGCTACATTGGAAAAGACTGAAGCGGTATTACTGCCACTTAGTTTAATTGCCTTACCAAAATTATCCCCTGGCTCAGTAAAGGACTCTACTATTTCCGCTTGGCTAGCAACAACCGGCCAATCATTGAGATAGGAGCCATCTTTTTGATCACCTTCAGTGTCATTTTCAAAATCAGCATTCATCACTAAGTTATCTCCCCAAGCTGGTTTAATTCTAATAATTTCACTGCAACCCTCACTTTGATTAGAACAGCTCTCTGTTTTATCATTTAGATAAATGGTGCTATTACTACTCCAATTAATTCTGTCATTATCTGGATTATAGGTCCCAAAAGTAGAATATTGCTTACACCCACTATTTTCAGCACTACAGCCCTCATAATCTAGAGTATTTTTGAGATAAGAAACTCGGGCACTATTATCAGGAGAAATAAATGACTGACAAGTATTATCAATTGCCTCACAAGAACTACCTTCAAAATTCCAAGTCCTCTTTTCTTCAGTACAATAGCCATAGGCCAGACATTTGCCATCATCATCTTCTTTAATACAAGTTTGCTGGTCAGCGCAGTAATTCTCTGCTCGGGTAATATCTAGGGTACTAGGTTCATAAGGATTATCGTTAGATGCTGGATAAGATGGAATAATAGTTTTATTTAATATATGGGGACCAATACCTTCTTTACGACAGAAGTTAAGGGGGGCTTTCAGAACCCAATTAGGATCAACTAAGCCAGTACACCAAGCCTGGTCAAGGGCATCAAAACCTTCAGAGAATTGATTGTAGCCATCATAGGGGCTAAAACATGAAATTAAGTCACGTAAAGTAGCCTGCTTGTAGCTAGCACCTTCTGGTAGGTTAGAGTCATTTGTTTCAATCGCATCATTATATAATTTCATTTTCTCAAAAACCATTTCCCAGCTGGCTGGTACTATTCTATATTTACGAAGAATTGAAACATTGCGCCAAGTATAGGCATTTTGATATGAGCCTGGAGTGCTATAGATTTCAAAATTCCAAGAGCCATTTAGATAGCCAGCCTCAATCGCTTCAGCAACAGTTAGCTCCTCTAAAACTGCCTGCATAAAGTTATTATCAATTACACAGTCATTTGGCCCGGGATTACGAGGGTCAAGACAAATAGCAAGCTCCGCTAAGACATTATAGTCACTTTTGATATTGTATTTAGCCTGGATTAATTGAACAGTTGAGCTCTTGAGACTACCTTCGCCACTGGAAGCATAAGGGTCAGCTGAGTAATCAGATGGTTGACTACCAGTTTTTTTAGCGATCGTTTGCATTAAACGATTAAAAGAGCTTAAAGCTAATTGATTCAAGAATACATTTAGAGCGTCTATACCAGCTTGACCAGTATATTTAGCAAAATTAGCAGTATATTTAGCATAATCAGCCTCAGTTTGTAGCTGGGCTTGATTTGGCAAAGAGATCGGCTTGCCATCTATAGTCATTGGGTCAAGCCAGCCACCTTTAGCAAGTAACTTGTTTTGGGCCTCCCTCTGCCCATCTTCTCCCTTTTCAAGCATATCCATGCTTGCTTCCCAATAAATACCTAAGTCACTCGAAACTGGATCAAAAATATTAGTTAATTTACTCAAAAAATCTGGTGAAGTAAAATCTCGGTATCTCTTTGCAGCATCTCCCCAGTTTTCTACCATTTTAGAGGCAGTACAAGCCGGAGCTTTAGGTTTCATTTGCTCAGTTAAACCTAAGCTAATCTTTAGTTTAGCTTGGATACTACTAGGCTGACAGAAATTCATCGTATAGCCAGATAAATTCTTGCTTCCAGACTCAGATAAGTTTTTCAGGAAACTTTCTAAGTAAGTCCCAGCTGCTTCATCAAAAGATTGTGTTATATACGCACCCCAGCCTTCGGTAACAAACAATGGCTTTTGTCCTCTCCCACCGGAGCCAACATAATTTGCAGTTTCATAGGCAATCTTATTCAACATTGACCTCAGAGCAACTTGGAAAGCTAAAGAGCCTCCTTTTTCCCAGGCTTCTTTAATGACCTTACCAATCTTGTTAACAATATCGACTACTGGTAGGCCAGCAGCTTGAGCTGGCTTTGTCGGGGTAATTAAGCCGAAGCCAATAATACTAAAGAGAAGAAAAGTCACTGTCGCTTTCCGACCGAGACTAATTGAATTATTTTTTTCTTTTTTATTTGATTGCATATATTATTCACTGCTATTTAATGCTTCTTCATAGCTGGCCATTAAATCTTCATCACTCATTTGATTAACCACTTCTGCCTCCATGCCACTATTGATTAATAGATCTCTGAGATTATCTGGCGTCATCATGCCAGCTAAAATAGATTGAAGGTCATCTTCTGAAAAATCTTCTGGTATTGTTAAATCAGGATTGAAATCTTCTAAACCACTAAGCTCTTCTTCAAAAATAAAGTCATTATAATAATTATCCAACAAACAGTCTTGCCCAGCTGGGCAAAGCGGATCTGTGCCAGCCATGATCTCATCATAGTCAGAGATGCCATCACCATCAGTATCTGCTAAATAAGGTGAAGTGCCATAGAGATAGATTTCATCATAATCACTTAAACCATCACCATCAGTATCAATAGTCTGATCTAAGATATTTTCATAAGCAGTGATCTCTGTGCTTTCATAGCCTTCTGGTGGTAGAAAAGGACGCCTAACTTGTGAGCCAATTTTCCAAAAAGATAAACCAGCTAATAAAAAAATCAAAACAACGAAACCGAGCTGTTTTGATTTCTTGGTTTTAAATAGGGAAAAAGCACCATAATCACTTGGTTTAGCTTTTAATTCTCGACGACTCTTCATAACTAAAAACGGAAAATTATTAAATTTAATCCGTTTTTATTATAACATAAATTGCTTAAGACTCGCAAATAAATTATACCAATCAGTCAAACTCAAATCCTCGGCTCGGGCTTGCCTATCAAGCTGGTTTTTTTCCATTGCTTCAGAAACCAAATCTGACTCTAATTGAAGGCCACCACTGAGGTTATTTTTCAGGAGTTTGCGCTTAGCACTAAAGCCAGCTTTGAGGAGACGGAAAAACAACTTATCATCAGTTGGTTGATATTTTTTAGGGAGAAGATCTAGTCGAATAATAGCGCTATCGACCTCTGGTTCAGGCCAGAAATTCCCTGCTTTTACTTCTCTGATGTAGCTAAACTTGGCATAATGAGCAACGGATAATGATAACAAGCTCTGCCCTTCAGTCTCGGCTTTAATCCTTAAGGCAACTTCCTTCTGGAGCATTAAAACCATGCTATCAGGAGCAAAGTCACGTAAAGACAAAAAGGTCCTCAGAAATATAGAGCTAATATTGTAAGGCAAATTAGCTACAATTTGATAGGACTTAGTAAAGTAGTCCCTTGGGTTAAAGCGCAAAATGTCTAAATTGACTAATTCAACATTTTCATTATCAACCGCCTGTAGCCCTAGTTGTAGGTAGTCGTATAGTTTTTCATCAAGCTCAACTGCCACTACCCGTTTTGCTACTTTAGCTAACTCTACGGTCAGAAACCCTAGGCCAGGCCCGACTTCAAGTACCTCAGTTTCACTTTTAATTTGAGCAGTTTTAATGATATCTTGATAGATCTTTTCATTAATTAAAAAATTCTGCCCCTTAGAGCGACTGGGATTAATTTCAAAAAGTCGGCAAATTTCTTTGGCTTGCTGTGCTAAAGTAGGCATTAATTTACTTAACTACTAAATTAAATATCTTGCCAGGCACAAATATTTTCTTGACTATCTCCTTATCTCTAATCCACTGACTAATTTTTTCATCAGCCAATACTAGAGCCATTATTTCAGCTTCACTTATATCGCTAGCTACCATTAAAGTCCCCCTGAGCTTGCCATTGACTTGAATGGCTACATTTACTTCATCATCCTTAATTAAAACTTCATCATATTGAGGCCACTGGGAACGAAAAACACTCTCCTTATTCCCCAAAGTTAACCAGAGCTCTTCACTTAAATGCGGAGCAAAAGGAGCAAGGAGTTGGATTAATTTAGCTTGGTCGCTAGCTGTTAAGGGGTTTTTATTAGTTAGTCTTTGCTGATTAGTGATTTCATTGACTAAAATCATTAAGCTAGAAATAGCAGTGTTAAACCTAAACTCCTCAATATCAGCACCAACTTTTTTAATAGTCTTGTGCAGTAATGATTTTAGCTTTTGATCCTCTTTTCCAACTAAAGTCGGATTAATGGCGCGTTGTGTTTTTTCTAGGAATTTATAGACTCCACTTAGGCCTTTAGTATTCCAAGCACTAGCTTGTTCAAATGGGCCCATAAACATCTCGTACAGTCGTAAGGAGTCAGCTCCGTATTTATTTACTATATCAGTGGGGTCAACAACATTGCCCCAGCGTTTACTCATTTTACGAGAGTCTTCTCCCATGATTAAGCCAACGTGCTTGAGTCTGACAAATGGCTCATCATTGCTAACTACCCCGATATCAAATAAGAACTTATGCCAAAAACGAGCATAAATTAAATGTCTCGTCGCATGCTCAGCGCCACCAACATAGAAATCAACTGGTGACCAATATTTTTCTTTCTTGCTATCAACTAAGGCCTTGTCATTATCTGGGTCAATATAGCGTAAATAATACCAACAAGACCCTGCCCATTGAGGCATAGTATTAGTTTCTCTTTTAGCAGGACCAGAGCACTGCGGGCAAGCAGTGTTAACCCACTCAGCAATTGCTGCCAAAGGCGATTCTCCGGTCCCAGTTGGCTGGTAATTTTCGACATCAGGTAGTTCTAGGGGCAACTCAGCTTCTGGGACTGGTACTACTCCACATTTTTCACAATGGACTAGAGGAATTGGCTCACCCCAATAGCGCTGACGAGAAAATACCCAATTCTGTAAGCGGTAATTAACTTTCTTTTGACCTAACTTGTTAGCTTCAAGGAAATGAAGCATCTCTTCTCGTGCTAAAACTGAAGGCAAATTATCGTATTTATCAGAATTAATCAGTTGACCATCATCTTCGTAGGCCTGCTTGCCTTCATAGGGGCTATTACCAGAGAAATCAGTGATGACTGTTTTGATGCGGAGTCCATATTTTTTAGCAAAGTCATAGTCTCGCTGGTCATGGGCTGGTACTGCCATCACTGCGCCGGTACCATAACTAGCTAAGACATAATCAGCAATATAGATATCAATTTTTTCATTTGTAAAGGGATTGATTGCTTGCCAGCCTTTGATTTTTACTCCTGTTTTTTCCCGATTAAGACTAGTTCTCTCTTCTTCACTAATAGCTTTGAGTGAGTTTTTGTAATCTTCCAGTTCAGAGTAATTTTCAATAGTTTCTTTATGAAGTTCGATTAATTCATGCTCTGGAGCCAGGACTAAATAAGTACAGCCATAAATGGTGTCTAAACGAGTAGTGAAAGCAGAAATACTTTTATCTATTACCGGGACAGAAAAGTCAATTTCTGCTCCTTCGCTGCGCCCGATCCAATGCCTTTGCATTTCTTTAGTTGACTCATCCCAATGCTCAAGTTTATCTAAATCAGCTAATAGTCTATCAGCATAATCACGAATGCGAAGCACCCATTGACGCATTGGCCTTTTCTCAATTTCACTACCACAACGTTCACAACGGCCACCTTCTAAATCTTCATTAGCCAAGCCTGTCTTACAAGATGGACACCAATTAATTGGTTCATTAGACTCATAGGCTAAACCAGCTTTGTAGATCTGCAAAAAAATCCACTGCGTCCACTTATAGTACTTGGGGTCAGTGGTATTTATTTCTCTTTCCCAGTCATAGGAAAACCCTAAAATCTCTAATTGCTTTTTGAAAAGTTCAACGCTTTTTGCGGTCGCAGTCCTAGGATTAACTTTATTTTTGATAGCATAATTCTCGGCTGGTAAGCCAAAAGCATCAAAACCCATAGGGTGAAGAACATTATAGCCAGTCATCATTTTATGGCGAGCAAAAATATCAGTGGCAATATAACCTTTGGGATGGCCAACATGGAGTCCAGCTCCAGATGGATAGGGGAACATATCTAAAATATAATACTTTGGCCTCGCCGTATCTTCCCTAGTTTTATAGAGATTATCTCTTTGCCAAATCTCACGCCATTTCTTCTCAATTTCTTGTGGTTTATACATATATAATCACCTTATTTTTTCTTTTTTAACTCTAAGTAGACTGGGGCATGATCTGACCCCAAAACTTTATCTAATATATCAGCTTGGGCAATTTTGGGTTTAAGTTTTGCTGATAGACAAAAGTAATCAATCCGCCAGCCGATATTTCTGGCTCTAGCTGCTGAGCGATAGCTCCACCAAGAATACTTTACCTTATCTTTATGTAAATAGCGAAAAGAGTCAATAAACCCCGCCCCCAAAAATTTAGTCATTGATTCCCTTTCCTCAGGAGTGAAGCCTGGGCTAGTCGTATTTTCTTTAGGCCGAGCTAGATCTATTTCCTGATGAGCAACGTTGAAGTCCCCAGTTACTACCACTGGTTTCTTTTTTTCTAGTTTTTTAGCTTTAGCTAAAATAGCCTGATTGAAAGCAAGCTTGTAATCAAGTCGCGATAGCTCGGGGTTAGAGTTGGGATAATAGCAATTAAATAAAAAGAAGTCCTTAAACTCCAATATCTGTACTCTGCCTTCTGAGTCAAAGACTTCTTCCCCTAAATCTTTAACTTCCCCCTTGAAACCAAACTGATCTTTAGTTTCATCTTTTAGTAGAACCGCTGTACCACTATAACCTGGCCTTTGGGCTGAATGCCAAAAGGCACTATAGCCAGGGAAGCTTGGTTTTAGTTGAGCTAAAGGCTCCTTGCCTATCTTAATCTCTTGCAAACACAAGACATCAGGTTTTTCTTTTTCAACAAACTCCAGTAGTCCTTTTCTTAGGACTGCTCTTAGGCCATTTATGTTCCAGGATATTAATTTCATAAATAATAAATTATGCTATAATATATATCATAAAGTAATTATAAGTTTTTTTCAATTATAATCATATGAGTTTAGAAGAAAGAGTCAAATATGCTAGCATGAAAGCTAGACATAGGAAAGCACTGCTACCTTGGTATAAAAAACCAAGTGGTGTCATCTTAATATTCTTAGGTATTTTATTCCTAATTCCCTTTTCCATATACGCTATAACTACCATTAGCTATCTCCAAGATATGAAGCAACCCCCAAATACTCAAGAAGAATATCTACAGGAAGCAGCTAATCGAATTAACCGTCCCACCTACCTCACTTTTGGTGCAGTTGATGCCCCCCTCACCATAGTCCAGTTTGCTGATTATGCCTGTCCCTATTGTGCCAACTCTCATCAAGGCGTTAAGTACATCAAAGATAATCATCTCGATAAAGTAAAGCTGGTCATCCGTGATCTCCCTTTACACGATAACTCTGTATTCTTAGCTATTGCTGCTCGCTGTGCCCGTGAACAAGGTGAAGATAAGTTCTGGGACATCTATAGCCTATTTTATCAAAACCAAACTGCCTTTGATAAATCATTAGCTGAGCTGAGATTAGGTATGCCGGATATTGCCACTGCATTGGGTATGAATGAGACTAGCTTTGTTGATTGTCTTGATAAAGAAAAGTACTTCAACCAAGTTGAACAAGACGCTAATGATGCTGAGTTCCTTAAACTCGAAGGCACTCCAACTTGGCTCTTCAATGGTGTTTACATGATAGGAGAATTAACTGAGCCTGAAATTGAAGAACTGATTACAAATTTCAATTTCTAACAACTATAGATGACTATGACTCAAATTAGAATCCATGGACGCGGTGGCCAAGGAGTGGTAACGGCAGCTGAATTAATCGCAATTGCCGGCTACCAACAAGGACTCCAGGCCCAAGCTTTTCCCTTCTTTGGTGTTGAACGTCGAGGCGCACCAATTAGCTCCTTTGTTCGCCTTGATACTGAGCCAATTATTAGTAAAGAAAGGATTTATAATCCAGATATTTTATTGATTTTAGATTTTACTCTCCTAAGTGGTCACAGTGATATCTACTCAGGAATTCACAAAGACACCATAGTAATAGTTAATGCTCCCCTAGACTACCAATTCAAGCAGAAGCTAGTCACTAAAAAAATTTACTTTAGCCCTGCCTCTACTATTGCTCAAGAAGTGTTTGGTAAAAACATCACTAATACTGTTATGCTTGGCGCCTTAGTAAAGTATAGTCAAGTTGTGAGCTTAGAGGCGATTAAATTTGCAATTAAAGAGAAGTTTAGAGAAAAAGGTAAAGAGCTTATTAATAAAAATATAGAAGCTATTGAGCGAGCTAGTGTTTAATCTTATGGGAAAGACTAAAACCACAACTCTTCACAGCAAAGCTGGGTCTAGTATAAACAACAAGACTGCTGGCTGGGGAGATTCATATCCACTAACAGACTACAGTAAATGTATTGGATGTACGCTTTGCTCAAAGCTATGCCCAGAGGCTTGCATCAAGATGACACCAACAAAAGCAGGCCTTAAACCAGTAACTGATCTAAACTTCTGTAAAGGTTGTTCCCTGTGTGCTAATGAGTGTCCTGTTAAGGCTATCGCAATGAAAAAGAAGCCAATTAATTAACCCATGTATGCCAAAAAGAGCAAAACAATCCCTAATCATTTTCCTAAGCTCTTTTTTCTTATTCCTTATCACTGTCATCCCTAGTCTAGCCCAAAATGACGTCTTTACACCTAATGTTGATATTCCAGGATTAAATAACCGCACCATTGGTCAAATGGTCGGTAGCTCTTTTCAAAGTACTCTGTTAGCTAACTACATTACTTCAGTCTATGATTATATTTTAGCGATTGCTGGTATTATCGCGTCAGTAGTTTTAATGGGTGGTGGAGTTTTGTGGTTAGTATCATCAGGTAGCCCTGACCGAGTTAAAAAAGCTAAAGGCATTATTACTAATTCCTTAATCGGCTTAGTTCTTCTCTTCTCTTCTTACCTGATATTAAACTTCATTAATCCTGAGCTTACCAAAATGAAGCCGATCACAGTACCTAACATTGAAAGAGTGGAGACAGAATCATCTAAGCTCAAAAACTGTTGCTCCTGTGTACTAGAGTCAAGCCTATTAGGAGTGCTAGGGCCCAATAACTACGTCTGTGTATCTAGTGAAAAGGAATTTACCTTAGACTCCTGTAGAGAATTATGCCAAGAAGCGAAAAAAACTCTAAACCAGACTAGTCCGACTAATCTTTTCTGGGGTGTAAAGTCATTACAATTTAAAAACGAAACTGGCACTTGTGTAAAAAAGAATAATTTTAGTAACAACAGCCCAGTACGATGTGAGTAAATTAGTAGATAAAGAAAAAGTCACTATGTCTCAAAAAATAAGCAAACAAAAAAAACAAATTATTGAAGGCTCTACTGCCCTAGCGCTGACTGTTAACAACCTTGCTCCGGCTGTCGTTTCGGCCTATCCCATTACTCCACAAACCCATATAGTCGAATATCTTGCTAAACTCAAAGCTGATGGGAAAGCTAAATATGAGTATGTCCGAGCTGAAAGTGAATTTGCTGCTGCTTCTATAGTTTTGGGGGCCAGCGCTACTGGCTTGCGTACTTATAGCGCTACTAGCTCACAAGGACTCTTGCTCATGACCGAGGTTTTATACAATATCGCCGGCCTAAGGCTACCGGTGGTTATTACTTGTGCCAATCGTGCAATTTCTGCGCCAATAAATATCTGGAATGATCACTCCGATGCTATGGCAGTACGCGATAGTGGCTTCATCCAACTGTTCGCAGAAAATAATCAAGAAGCTATTTATCAACACATCCTTGCCTACAAGCTAGCTGAGCAATTACTCCTCCCGGTAATGCCTAACATAGACGGTTATACTCTTACTCATCTCTATGAAGAAGTCTCGGTCCCTTCAAAAACATTAATCTCCCAATACCTACCAAAATACAAGGCAAAGAAAGGGACTATTCTTGACCCGAAAAACCCCATCACTATTGGAGGCTTCTTCCAACCTAAAGACTATGCCCTTACCCGAGAACAGCTTTTTACTGATATCCAAAATTCACAAGCAGTGATAAAAAAGGAATGGCAGGTCTTAAGTAAACATTTTAGTTACCAAAATAAAGGTAATGGACTTTGTGAGTATTTTGGTAAAAAGAATGCTAAAACTGTAATTATAGCGCTTGGTTCTGTAACTGGGACTATTAGACAAGTACTTAAAGACCAGAAGAATTCAGGCTTAATCAAGATTACTTGCTTCCGCCCTTTTCCAGCTCAAGATATAGAAAAGTTATCTAAATCAGCAAAAAATATCATCGTAATTGATCGTTCAATTTCAAGTGGCAACTACGGACCCCTAGCTACAGAGGTAAGATCAGCTCTTTTTAACACAAATAAGAATATAAAAAATTATATTGCTGGTCTAGGTGGTTGTGATATTAAAGAAAAAGACTTAAAAAAGATTATTAGACAAGCTGACCTTAAATCAACTAAGGCCATCTTTCTTTAAAAAAAGTTTAGTTTAGCCTATGTATAAAAAACGAATAAAACAAATATTTACCATAATCCCTGGCCTACTCCTATACTTTATCGCTTCCGCTCTACCTAGTTTAGCGCGGAATGATAATTTTGTTCCCAATGTTGATATTCCAGGATTAAATGATCACACCATAGGCCAAGTAGTCGGTAGCTCTTTTCAAAGCACTCTGTTAGCTAAATACATTACTTCAGTCTATGATTATATTTTGGCAATTGCTGGTATTATCGCTGCGGTAGTTTTAATGGGTGGTGGAGTTTTGTGGTTAGTATCATCAGGTAGCCCTGACCGAGTGAAAAAAGCTAAAGACATTATTACCAATTCTTTAATTGGCTTAGTCCTTCTTTTCTCTTCTTATCTGATATTAAACTTCATTAATCCAGAGCTTACTAAAATGAAACCAATCACAGTGCCTAATATCGTCCAAGATGGTAGTTTGCAATCGGGTACTGGTGGTTGTTGTATTTGTGAATTTACTTTCCCAGGAAATATTGGAGAGGAAAAAACTTGTAGCGACGGTCCTACTATGTCTCAAGAGGCTTGTAATTACCTCTGCAACAATGATAAACGAGTAACTAGAAAAGACTTACCTGCCACTGCTGTAGCAAACCTATCCTATGGCCGAGTTTGTGACACTCCAGTAAAAGAGCTTGGTCCTGTTTGTATACTTCCTACTGCCTCTGATTTTACCAACATCTTTGATCAGTCAAATTGGACTTTTACCACCAATGACGGTGATATTAGTAAGCAAGTCGGCGATGTCAGCCCTGAGCTAGGTCAGTTGTTAAACTGCATTGCTTCCAAAGTTGGCTTCAAAGGCATCATTACCTCAATTAGTGACAAAAACTATGTCGGCAATCTCAGTGAGTGCGATAAGCCTAATTGTGATAAAAGTAGTAGCACTGCCTGTGTCCATGCTTGTGGCTCCTGTCATTACGGCGGAGGCATGGGTACCAATAAATCCTATGCCGTTGATATTGGTGATACAGAGCATCGAGATGAATACCAAGCAGCCGTAAGAGTTTGTGATCCTGGGGCCTACTTCCTTGATGAAGGTAACCATCTTCATATTAGCTCATCTAAATGTCCAAAAAATTAAAAAAATGACTACAGTAAGCAAAAAAAATAAAAAACCATTAATTCTACCCGGCCACAACGCTTGTGCTGGTTGTGGGCAACTCTCAGCTGTCCAAGCAGTTATGCGTGGATTAAATGAAAACATTATTATTGCCAATGCCACTGGTTGCCTGGAAGTAACTACCACTGCCCACCCTCATAGCTCTTGGAATGTGCCCTGGATTCATTCTCTATTTGAAAATTCAGCTGCTGTTGCTTCTGGTATCTTTGCTTCCCTAAAATATCGAGGTAATAAGAACACTAAAGTTATCGTCCAAGCTGGTGATGGTGCTACCTTTGATATTGGCCTTGGCTTTATCAGTGGCCTCTGGGAAAGGAATGAAGATATTCTCTACATTTGCTATGACACCGAATCTTATTCCAATACTGGAGTACAAGCATCCGGTGCTACTCCCTATGGCGCCCATACTACCACCACCCCTAAAGGACTCCGGTCTATTGGCGCAGACCAAAATAAAAAAGATATGATAGCAATCGCTCTTGCCCACAAACTAAAATATGTGGCCCAATCAACTGCTGGCCATCCTGATGATATTACCGTTAAGGTGAAAAAAGCACTTGCTAGCCCTGGGCCAAGTTACTTACAAATTTTGAGCCCCTGTGTTCTTGGCTGGGGCGCCCAAGTTGGTGCTAGTGCCCAACTGGGAAAGCTAGCTGCTAGTACTGGTCTTTATCCTTTACTTGAATACAGTGATGGTGTTTTAACAAACTCCAACATTCACTCCAGTTTCAAGGCTGATAAAGTAGAGGCTTATCTCAAGCTTCAATCTCGTTTTAATCATCTTGGCAAAGAAGAGATTAAAGCAATACAAGCGATTGCTAATTACAATCTCAAAAAATACCGTCTCAATAAATAAGTGAAGTAGTTAATATAAAAAAACAGAGCCTGAAATTAGGCTCTGTTTTATTTAACAATCATCTAACTAAGGCCTAAAGCCTTATCTAGCGCCTGATTAACTAAAGCATCTGCTTCGCTATTGTTTTCCCGCATAACATGAATGAACTCCAAGCTGGTAAAACTCAAGCTTAGGTTATAGGCTTCAAGAAATAAAGGCGCTAAGTCTTTATTCTTGATTTTATATTCTCTCTTTAATTGCTTTACCACTAACTCACTATCAAGGTAGCATTTAAGGTGCTTTATCCCTAGCTCCTTTGCTTTAGTGAGTCCAGCAATTAAAGCTTTATACTCTGCTTGATTATTAGTTAGCTCACCTAAATACTTAGCTATTTTTGCAATTACTTGACCAGTCTCATCTTTTATTAAAACACCAATACCAGCTGGGCCAGGATTACCACGGGCACCGCCATCACTATACATTTGATAATAAGAAGTCATAAATTTACTTACTTAGTTTTAGATCTTTTATTCTCAGTTGGGGCTCAGTTAAGCCATTAAACTTATTTATATCTAAAGTATAAACTAAATCAATCTTATCACCTAATTTAACTTCGGGGTATTTTTTTACACCATCAAAAGCTAGGGCCCAAAAGTCTCCTACCCTAAACTTAATATGCTGGCTCTCTTGACCCATAGTAACAATATCAATAACAGGTACAGCGAAAGAAACAAAAACTGGTTCAGGGTTGTCTTGTCCAAATGGTTGGAGTAGAGATAGTTGTTCGACTAACTCTAAGTTAATATCACTTAGTCCGATCTCAAGATCAATTACTAGTTGAGGCTTTAATTCTTTATCCGCTAATTCCACTTGGGCCCTTTCTTTTATCGCTTCTTGAAACCTAGCTAAATTAGTGGTATCAGCAATAGAAAAGCCACAAGCAGCAGCATGGCCACCATATTTAGCTAAGTAACTATTAGTTAAACTGATATTTTCAATTAGGTTAAATTCAGGGATGGAGCGACCTGAGCCTTTATAACTACCATCTTTGAGTCGACTAATGACTAGAGTAGGTCGATAATACTTATCAGCTAATCTGCCAGCGACTAAGCCAATCACACCCTCATTCCAGTCTTGGTCTTTACTGGCAACCCCAATAATAATATCTGGCACTTTGGTTTGATCTATACTAGCCTCAATTTGATTGGTAATCTCTTCCGTTATTTCTTGACGCTTGAGATTACGTTGGTTGAGCTCTTGGGCTAAATTCCTTGCTTCAGTTCTATCTTTGCTTTGCAAGAGGGCAAAAGCAGTGTTGGCATGCCCTAAACGGCTAGCTGCATTCAATCGTGGAGCTAATTGCCACGACAAATTCCATGCTTTTATTTCTTGGTCAACCTTAATCTTGCTTAACAAAAAAAGCTCATTTAAACCTAGTCTCTTTTTTTGATTTAGAACCTCTAAACCTTTGACAACTAATAATCTATTTTCGTCTTTGAGGCTAACCATATCAGCCACTGTACCTAGAGCCACTAAATCAAGAGTGTTAAAAGCAATTTGCTCTTTTACTTTATCCTCTAAATTAGAGCGTAATAAAACAGCGCTAAGCAATTTGAAAGCTACCCCTACCCCAGCTAGGTAAGGAAAAGGGTAATTATCTTCTTTGTCAATTGGGTTAATTATTAGACAATCAGGTAGCTCTGCTCTATCATCTGGTAAAACATGATGATCGCTGATTATAATATCAAGGCCTAACTCTTTGGCATAGGCAACTTCAGCTTTATTTCTAATACCACTGTCAACTGTAATTATGAGCTTTACCCCTTGTCGCTTAAACTCAGCTAAGGCCTCTTTATTTAGGCCATAACCTTCACTAACCCGGTCAGGTAAATAAGCACTAACTTGGGCCTGGAGTATGGCTAGACCTTGATACAAAACAGTAGTGGCAGTTACACCATCAACATCATAGTCACCAAAAATCATAATCTTATTCTGGGCCTTGATGTGATTAATAATTAGCTCTACTGCTGAAGCCATGTCCCTAAATAAAAAAGGGTCATAGAAAGCACCTTCCTTGTTATCGGTAAATGTTTGGGTTAGTTTAGGGTCTAGATTAATATCAAGAAAGCTATTAATTAGCTCTTCACTATCAAAGCCTCGTTGACTAAGGAGCTGAATGATAATATCTTGCCATTGGAGTTTGGCTAAAGATCCACTAATTTTTTGTTTTTTAGCTACAACGTGCCAATCATTCATACTGTTTGACTTAGAAGGCTAAAAAGATTGGTAATAAAACCATAGAAACACCAACTAACAGCGATACCACTATCCAGAATATTTTCATTACTTTCTTTTTTTTCATACTATTTAGAAATACTTTATTAGCGCTTTAATATTTTGACAAAAGCATCCGCAGGAATATCAACTGACCCTTTACCAGCCTGCATCATCTTCTTTTTACCTCGCTTTTGCTTCTCAAGTAGCTTTCTTTTACGACTAACATCACCCCCATAGAGTTTAGCAGTCACGTCTTTACGCAAGGCTGGTAACTTCTCCGCTGCGATTATTTTAGCTCCAATCGCTGCCTGAATTTTGACGGCAAATAATTGACGCGGTAAACTCTCTTTCAGTATTTTTACTATTGCTTTACCTTGTCTAAAAGCATCATCACGATAAACTATAGTCGCTAAGGCTTCTATTGCTTCTTCAGCTACCAAAATATCGAGTTTGACTACATCTGCTTCCCGATAATCTAGGTACTCATAATTAATTGAAGCGAAACCAGAAGAAACACTTTTTATCTTATCATAGAAATCAGTCAAAATAGAAGCTAAAGGCATTTCATAATGCAAAACAGCTCTAGCGCTATCATCTTCCCCACTAATATACTCAGTATTTTTGTAAATCCCTCTTTTCTCTTGAGCTAGATTCATCACATTGCCCATATATTCTTTCGGAACAATGATATCTAGGTTTACCCAAGGCTCTTCCTTGTGCTTAATTACATTTTGATCAGGGAATCTCTGGGGTGTTCTAATTATTTCACTTTCACCATTATTATTATAGACTCGATAGGCAACACTAGGAATAGTAATGATTAAATCAAGGTTATATTCTCGACGTAAGCGTTCTTGGAAAACCTCTAAATGAAGTAGTCCTAGGAAACCACAACGGAAGCCAAACCCTAAAGCATCAGACCGCTCTGGCTCAAATGAAAGAGCGGCATCATTTAGTTTGAGCTTTTCCATTGCTTCGCGTAAATCTTTGAAATCTCCGCCTTCTTTAGGGAAAATGCCAGCAAATACCATCGGCTTAACTTCCTTGTAGCCAGGTAAGCGAGGTAAATCAGCTGTCGCTATATTAGTTTGAGTAGAAAAAATAGTATCACCCACCTGACAGTCAGAGACATCTTTAAAACCGGTAACCACATAGCCAATTTGACCAGCTTCAAGTTTACCAGTAGAAACATGCTCGGGACTAAAGATACCACAATCTAGCACCTCACTATCTTCACTAGCTGAAGCTAGCTTTATTTTGTCACCCTTTTCCAGCTTGCCATTGACAACTCTAATGTAGGCAAGAACGCCTTGATAGTTATCATAAATAGAATCAAATATAAGTGAGCGTGAGGAAATATCATTACTATCAAGCTTTGGCTCTTTGGGACTAGGACCCTTCTCTATCACTGCCTCTAAAATCTCCTCAACTCCTGCCCCAGTCTTACCCGATGCTAAATGAATCTCTGATTGATCGCAACCTAATAGCTTAACAATCTCGGCTTTAACTTTAGTGGGATTAGCTGCGGGAAGATCTATCTTGTTAATGACTGGAATAATTTGCAGGTCTTGCTCTAGTGCTAAATAAAGGTTAGCTAAAGTCTGGGCTTGAATACCCTGAGTAGCATCAACTAACAATAGGGCAGTTTCAACCGCAGCTAATGAACGAGATACTTCATAGGAGAAGTCAACATGACCAGGAGTATCAATCAGGTTAAGGTTATAGCCCTTATACTCCATACTCACCGGCTTAAGCTTTATCGTTATTCCCCGCTCACGTTCAATATCCATCCCATCTAAAATCTGATCTTTCATCTTCCGTGCTTGAACAGTGTTGGTAATTTCTATCATCCTATCAGCCAAGGTAGATTTACCATGGTCAATGTGAGCAATGATGGAAAAATTTCTAATTTTATCTAACTTGGACATAAATTATAATCGAGCTTGGCCCTGGTCTTCAGTCACTATCTTTTTGGGAGATAATTTCATTTTGAAAGAGTGAACAAAGGCCAAATATTCCGAAGAATCAAGTAAATAACAAAATAAACTGTAGATACCTAAGCCAGTTAAAGAGGCGACCAGGAGCTGGATAAAGACCCCGCTAAACTTCATCATGTTAATAAAAGGCCAAATCAGAGATTTAGCGATTTGGATGCTTAGGCCAGTAGCTAAGGCAGCTAAAGTAAATTTTGCACTTGAACGTAAAATATTTACTAAATCAAGAGCTCCTACCTTAACATAAAGATGAGCCCAAAGCAAGACTAAATTAACTATATTAGCAATGGAAAAAGCCAGGGCTAAACCAGCTACACCCATTAATTTACCTAAGAGCAAGGAGAGAAATATATTGATAATAATAGTGATAAAGCCATAATAAAATGGTGTTTTAGAATTCCCACGCGCATAAAACACCCTGGTAAGCAAAGGGATACAGGCTTGAGCAATTAAGCTAAGAGAAAAATAACCCAGAGTATCCATCGTCATTACTGTTGAGCGCCAATCAAAGCTACCAGTACCATAAATAACTCGGACTATCTGCGCTCTTAAGGCAAACAAAATAACAGTGAAAAAGAATACAAAAAATAGTATTTGTCTAATGGTGTGAGAAAAGGACTTGCTTAACTCCTTGTAATTGTCGGCTTGCTCTGACAAAGCGGGAAAGGCAGCGATGGCAAATGAAATTCCAAAGATACCGACTGGAAATGCCTGTAAATTGTTAGCAAAGTTAAAGGCAGACAAGGAGCCTTCGCTTAACTGGGATGCTACAACTGTAATTACCACTAAATTAATCTGTGCAATCGCTAAACTCATGGTTCGCGGTACCATCATCCTGGCTAATTTACGCAAACTCTTATCAGTCCATGATAGTAACAACTTATACCTAAAGCCCAACTGCCAAACGCTAGGTAGCTGACAAAGGAAATGAAGAACTGCCCCCAAAACTACACCCCAAGCTAGTCCAACTATGCCCCACCAATTAACAAAATAAAGAGCACCAATAATAATACCGAGGTTATAGAAAATGGGGGCAAGAGAATAGACTAAAAACTTTTTGAAAGATTGCAAAACTCCACCCAAAATACCAGATAAGCCCAAAAAGACTGGCGATAGAAACATTATCCGAGTTAATTTAGTAGTTTCAAGCTTCTGGCTCAAATCAAAGCCAGGCGCAATTAGATTAGTTAAGATTGGAGCAAAAATAATACCGACTAAAGACAGGGCTAACAACAACACTAAAAGACTATTTACTACATTACTAACAAAATCCCAAGCCTCTTTTTCCCTATCACCAGAAAAAACTTTACTTTTTCTAATCAGTTGAGAAAATATGGGGATAAAGCCAGCTGATAGGGCCCCTAATACCACCAAATTAAAAATCAAGTCAGGAATACGAAAAGCAGCATAATAGGTATCTAAAGCTGAGCCAGCACCAAATTTACCAGCCAAAATACGATCACGCAATAAACCTAAAACCCGTGAAGCTAAAGAAAAAATAGCCACTAAGATTGCTGCGCTGGTAATATTATGAATTGATCGCTGAAAAATCCGCTTAAACATATCTCCTATCTTATCCCTTTTTTCATAATTAGCAACTGATTCAAACCCTCTCGAGCTTGGGAATAAAGCGGGTTTACCATTAACTCTTGCCTAAACTCAGTCTCGGCTAAATCATACTCTTGATTGCTAATTCTAATTAAACCTAAATTATAATGCACTAGAAGCTCATAAGGGTTAAGCTCAAGTGCCTCTTGATAATAGGTTTCTGCTTCTTCATTAAAGCCATCAATTAAATACATTGAAGCTAAATTCTTAGTCACCAAAGAAGAGCCCCGAGCTGAGTTATAGGCATCTTGCCAATAAGTAATTTTATTCTGGTAGGGGCTAAGGCGCATAAAACTATAGATGGATAGAGTGGCAATCAAACCAACTCCTAGCCCCAACCTTAACTGCTTATTTTTGGTAAAAACTCCTTGCCAACTAGCTAAAATTATCAAAAGGCCAATAAAGGGCAGATAGAGTCGGTGCTCTAACAACAATAACTGCCTTGTTAAATGTGGACTAATACCAAAAGTAGCCGGTATCAAAAATAAGATAAACCAAGACAGCCCAAAAGCTAAATAATTCTTTTTAATTTTTTTCAAATAAACCGCTACCCCTAGAAACGCCATTGCTATTAGCCCGTAAATAATCGTATTACCTGCCAGTAAAGAGAAGGAGTGTAAATTAAAAGGCAAAAAGAATTTACCTAAAGAAATAAGCAAGAAAGGTGAAAAGAATATCACTCCTTGAGCGAGGAAACCAAGTGTGCCCACGGAAGCATCAATCGCAATAGTGCGCAGTAGTGCCCAGATAACAATTGGCAGAATAAAGGAGCCAATAAAGCTAAATGACTCATAGCGATTTAATTTCTCCTTATTGATTAATAGTAAATAAAGGATAAAGAGGAAAGGAATAAAAATAGCGGTTTCTTTACTCAACAGTGCTAATAGAAAAAACAAGGCCATCAACAATATATTATTATTATTGCGCTCTTGGAGGAATTTAAGGAAAAAGAGAAAGCTAGCTAATGTAAATACGGTAAGCAAACTGTCATTGCGACCTGGTATCCAAGCTGAAATAGAAACTAAAGCCGGATGAGCGAGGTAGATAAGGCTAAGGAAGCGAGCCCTGGTTAAGGAAGCTCCTAGCTTCATTAAAACCAGTAACACTAAGTAAGTAGCTAAGGCATGGAGTAAAATATTACTGATGCGATAAACCCAAATTAGTCCTCCACCAATTAAGGTATCAAGTAAGAAAGAGACATTGAGTAAAGGCCGATAGTAGAAATTATCAGCTGAAAAAAATACATCCTCAGAAAAAATCTCACCAATCTGACTAAGATTATCGATCTTTTCTTTATTATCTATTAGTAAAAAGAAATCATCAAAATAATTTATCTCAAAAGGTAGAGTCCAGACATAGATGAGCCCGGCCAATACAAAAATAAGAAAAAGATTAATATATTTATTTTTCATAATAATGTTTACTCCTAAATATGTAGGCAAGGCCTACTGCTACTGTCAAAAGTCCGTATTTTAGACTACGCCAAAAGTTAATCGAAGATGCTTCTTTGAAATAGCGTACGGGCACAGGAATTTCCCCAATTCGATAGCGGTGAGCAACAACCTTAAACAACATCTGACTATCAAAAACAAAATCATCAGAATTACTTCGCCAATCTATCTGCTCTAAGACTTCCCGCTTATAGGCACGCATGCCAGTGTGCCACTCTGATAAGTTTTGTCCCGTAATTAGATTCTGATAAAGGGTAAGAGCGCGATTAGAAATGTATTTATACCTGGGCATGCCCCCAGCTAAAGCTTCCCGACGACTTCTAATTCTAGTACCAAGCATCACATCAAAATAATCAGCTACCATAAACTCAACAAAGTACTTGATTAGCTTAGGATCATACTGATAATCGGGGTGTACCATCACAACAATATCAGCCCCTTGCTCTAGGGCTAAGCGATAGCAAGTTTTTTGGTTGGCACCATAGCCTTGGTTCTTGTTATGAGCAAAGACACGTAGCCCCAGCTCTTTAGCAATTGCTATAGTTTCATCACTACTTTTATCATCCACTAAAATAATCTCATCAACTAAACTGGGGATATCAGCTACCGTCTGCCGTAGGGTTTCTTGGGCATTATAGGCTGGCAATACTACTACTATTTTTTTATCTTGATACATAAACTAAATAAAAATTCTAACATCAACTACTTGAGCTGATTTCGCATGCAATATTAGGGGGTTAATATCTAACTCAACGATTTCCTCATTTTCTTGCCCTAATTTGATTAAGCCATTAATAATACGGTATAAACAATCCAAACAATATTCCTGTTTACGAGCTCCGGCTAAAATCGGATAAAAACTTAAAGATTGAACAAATTTCCTGATATACTTAGAGTTTGCTTCAGCTAAGAAAATGCCTCTTTCTTTAAATACCTCGGTATAAATCCCGCCCAAGCCTAGCATCAGAGTAAGGCCGAAGTTTTTGTCTCTTTTCAAGCCTAGAATTAACTCTAAACCAGGATCTGTCTGCTCTTGGACAAATAGATAGTTTTTCGGGTTAAGGAAACTTTTTTGCTTAAGCTTCTCAATTTTCCCTACTGCTTGCTTTAGCTCTTTTGGATTAGTGAGGTTTAACACTACTCCGCCTTGATCACTTTTGTGATTAAAATCAGGGCCACTAGCCTTTAAAACCAGCGGATACTTAAGACCCTTGAGTTTGGCCTGATATTTTTTACCTTTAGCAACTGGTAAGCCATACTTTTCTAACAGCTTGAAAGATTGAAGATAATCTAATTGCTCAAGTGCCTCAACTTTAGGCTCCTGCTGACTAGCTTTAGGCCTAAACTCAGTTAAGCCTAGCTTGAGTTGTTGGTGAGACCTAAGTAAAGCCAAGGCTTCTAGAGCAGACTCAGGATAATTGAAAACCGCAATTCCATTCTCACAAAGATATTTTTTGGCTTCAGAAACTGCTTCAGCACCAACAAAGCAAGTGACTATTTTTTGCTTTGGGTATGACCTACTAAGCGCCACTATCTCTTGGGCTACTTCTGTAGCTTTAGTTAAACTCTGGGCAGTTAGTAGTATAAAGAGAGTGCTATCTTGTCCTTTACTTATTTCTTTTTTCATTGCCCTAACATAATCTTTGGGACAAGCATCACCGAGTAGGTCTTGGCTACTAGCTAATTTAAAGCCATGCCGATCTAGAGCATCAGCTGCCAAAACTGCCACTCCACCAGCGTTAGTAATAATACTTATGCGATTGCTCAGCTGACTATTTTCAAAAACTGGCCTAAATAGTTTTAGTATAGAAAATAATTCTCGCAGATCTGCTACCACTGTCACCCCAGCTCTTTTTAGGGAGGCTTTTACAACATCAACATCTTTAGCCAAAGCACCAGTATGAGTTTTAGCTAAAGTTTCTCCTGATTGACTTTGACCGGCTAGCAATACGAAAATGTTTTTGGTCTTGGCCAACTTAGAAGCTTCTTTAACAAACTCTTTACCTTTGCTAATGTCTTCTAAATACAATACCACCGTACTAATTTTGGCATCGGTTTGGAGATACTTGATGAAACTAGTTTCATCTAAAACCGCTTTATTGCCTAAGCTCAGAAAGTAACTTAGGCCTAAATGCTTTTCTTTCAAATAATCTAAAATAGCAGAGCCAATTGCCCCTGATTGCGATAATAGAGCGAGACCACTAGGGGTGAGCTCATTAGCACTAAAACTAGCATTGAATTTATTGATATTATTGATAAAGCCAAGACAATTAGGCCCAAGGAGATTTAATTTATATTGTTTAGCAATAGCCACTAACCCTTGTTCCCGCTCTACCCCTTCCCTACCTGCTTCCTTGAAGCCGGCGCTAATAACAACTACATTCTTGACTCCTAATTTAGCTATCTTTATCAACTCTTGGTTAACAAAGACAGCCGGAATAGCTAAAATAACTAATAATTTATCTTTATTCTTTTCTGGGACTAAGTCTAAGCTAGAGTAAGCTTTCAAGTTAGCAATTCTTTTTTCAGTTAAATTAATCGGGTATAACTTGCCGGGATATTTTGCTAATAAGATGTTACGAACAATTTGATGACCGATTTTTTTGGGATTAGCTGAGGCACCGATAACTGCAATGCTGGTAGCTTTGAAAAAATTAGATAAACTCATAAAAAATATTAAATAAATTATCTTTTTACATTAACAAATAAATTAATGGCACTAATAATAACCAGGATAAAGAGGTAATTAAGATTAAAATACGCTAACACTATCCGTGGAAAAATTAGTTCAAGAATTATCAACACTAATAATAGAGTGCTTAAAAAATAAAATAACTCTTGCTTTAGTATTTTCTTTTTTTCTTTCCTTAAAGCCCTAAACATAAATTATTCCTTATTAAATAATTTCTGCCACAAACTTCGACCGCTCAGCTCAAGCTTTATCTTTTTGATATCAACATAACCCTCACTATCAAGACTCAAATTCGGTATGGAAATAATAAAATTATACTGTTTATTTTCTCGATAAGAGTGTTTGAGATCTAGATCAATACTTTGTCGATAAAGCCCTGCCTTAATTTGCTCTGGAGGTTGGTAGTTAGCAATAATATATTTAACAGTTGCGCTGGGAGTAAAATATTGGTCAATCCGGTTATACTGAGGATTAAAAATAATACTAGGATCAAGGGCAAAAACTCCACTATTTTCTAAAATCACATCATCTTTACCTAAAATAATTTCACTTTTGCCATCATCATTATCAAATCTAAACTCTTCTTTGCTATAGGGCTCTTTGAGCTCATAACTTTGTCCGGCAATAATAAATTGTTGCAAACTAGCCGGCTCTAAAGTACGTAAGAATAAATAATTCTTATCAGTATAGACTTTTATCTCTTGATTATAGGAAACTGGCCACAGCCGAGAAATGAAAACTAGTCGATTAGTTGAGCTTTTCATATGCTTAATAACAACATCATCTTTAATTTTAATTTCTAGCTTATAGACACCAGGACTAAGGTCAGTCGCAAGCAGGTTTAGCACCTTCTCTTCTTCGTCTTGATCCCTCTGCCGATAGTTTTCGGTTTTAATTATTTCATTTGCCTGGGAAAGTATCAAGATGATATCATCTAAGCTTTTGTCTAAATTAAGAAATCTAAACCCAAGCTCTAACTCTAAGTGGTCACTATCAGTATGAAGGTAAAGGCTATGAGTCCCGCGCAAAGGCATATTTATTTCTAAAGCTTTCTCTGCCTGATTAAAATTTGGCTCTAACCTATAATCTGGCTCATAATTATATACTGCTAAACACTGAGCTAGGCCTTCTGGGCAAGCCTTTAGCTTGCCGGTATTTAAAGCGGTAAAAAAGGCTTCACTACTATCGTAGTAATTATCAGCTTGGAGAACTAAGGGGTCTAAACCTAGCCTTTGCCAAGAGTCACTTAAGCTATCAATTAATCTGTTCTCAATTGGTACTAAATTATAGCCTTTAGTGATACCATCAACTAAAACTCCAGCTTCAATAATTGGGCTTTTTATATTCAGGTGACGGCTATAATCAATTGTCAATTTTACCTGATTAAAAGTACGCGGACTAAAAACAGAGAAATAAACTGGCTCAGCCACGATTCTTGAATTAAGCAATTTTTCCTGGGCAATTCGCTCTACTGGCCCTAAGCTATAGATAAACCCCTGACCAGACCGGAGTAGTCCTGGGTATTTTTTCTGATAAACTACCTGCCCACCTGGAACTACCCTAAAAAATAAGAATAAAGCGACAATGAAGAAAATCAAAAAGACCCAGAGTAGCCTAATCTTGAGTAAATATAGGTCTTTTGTAAATAGTATTTTCTTCATAGCTGTCTCTATTTTACTTGAAATCAAGCAAAATAACAAACTAAGTCTTAGCTTACTAAACAAAATAGCCTAGGCTGATTCCTAGGCTATTTGTTGCGCTCTTTTACTTATTTCTGTGAGTAATTAAACCGTTTCTTTTTCTCTTTGTAGCCTGTTCCGGCAGGGATAAGGCAACCAATAATAACATTTTCCTTTAGTCCTTCCAAATAATCAATCTTGCCATTAACAGCGGCATCAATTAAGACGCGGGAAGTCTCTTGGAAGGAGGCTGCGGAAAGAAAGCTGTCAGTGGTAAGGGAGGCTTTGGTAATACCTAAGAGTAGGCGATCACCTTTAGCTTGTTTTTTATTTTCTAAATTAGCCTCAGCATAGACCTCTTCTTCTACTGTCTCACCTGGCAATAAAGTAGTATCACCACCATCAGTAATGAAATAACGAGAGAACATTTGTCGAGCAATAATCTCAACATGTTTATCATTTAGTGGTTGCCCTTGAGAAGAGTAAACATACTGAATTTCTTTGATGATATATTTTTGTGTTTCTAGTCTACCCCTTAACTTATATAATTCACGTAAATCAAGGCTACCCTCAGTTAGTTGTCGCCCAATTTCAACCTCTTCACCGTCTTTTACCATTAACATCGTTCCTTTCAAAATCGGCAACTCTTTGACTTTATCAACCTCTCTTTCAATGCCAACAAATTTGGTGGTAACTTTAGCTACCCCAGCATCTCTAGCTTTGACTAGCTCAGATCCAACTTTGAAAAGGTCAGTATTTTTGGCAACCACATCACCGTCTTTAACTAAGACTTTAACTTCTAATTTCTTTTTATCAGCCTTAGTCGCACCAAGAGACAGCTTCACTTCATTCACTTTCTCAGAAAAGTAGTACTTATCTGTATCTTGTCCACGATAATGGATACTTAACACCTTAGACTGCGGATTATCAACTAAAATCTCTTTTCCAGTCCTACTCTTAATTATTTTCTGGGCATACTCAATCTTTACCTTACCAGCCACATCAGCCATTAGAGCTTTCTTCTTAGGGCTACGGGCTTCAAAAATCTCTTCAACTCGAGGTAAACCTTGCGTAATATCATCTTGACCAGCTACACCACCAGTGTGGAAAGTTCTCATCGTTAACTGAGTGCCTGGCTCACCAATAGATTGAGCAGCGATGATACCAACAGTAGTACCAATTTTGACTGGCTTGTTATAGGCTAAATCCCAACCATAGCATTTCGCACAAACACCTTTATTGAGATGACAACTTAGAATTGAACGGATGGAAACTGATTCAACATTATTCTTTTCAATTAGAGCCACTGCTTCTTCATCAACTATAGCCCCAGCTTTAATTATCGTCTTCCCTTTCTTGTCAACTACACCTTTAGCTAGGTGGCGACCAATAATACTCTTACTAAAGCTCTCACCACGTGATTCCAGTTCGGCTCTAATTACTTCAACCCCTTTCTTGTCACCACAGTCTTCATCAGTGACAATCACATCTTGAGAAACATCAACTAAACGCCTAGTTAAATAACCAGCATTAGCTGTTCTAAGAGCGATATCAGATAAACCTTTACGGACACCATGAGTAGCAATAAAGTATTCCAATACACCAACACCCTTTTTGAAGTTTCCTTTAACTGGGAGCTCAATAATAGCACCAGAAGGAGCTGTCACTGGACCTTTCATGCCTAGAATCTGAACTGGCTGGGCCCAAGAACCACGAGCACCAGAATCAATCATTGAGTAAACCGGCAAGCTATCAACTAAGCCTTGCTTACATAAAATAGCAATTTTATCTTTAGTTGCAGTCCACTCCTCAATAACTTTAGCATAGCGCTCACTCTCTGTGAGTAAACCTTCTTCAAATTGTTCTTGAATAACATCAACCTTTTTTGTCGCCTCTTCAATCAAAACATCTTTCTCGGGTAAAGAAGGTAAATCATCTATCCCCCAAGATAAACCTGACTTAGTGATAAAGGCAAAACTGCGGTCTTTTAGATCATCAATGAATTTAACTGTCTCTTCTTCGCCATATAGACGTAAACATTCTCTAATTAAGTCTTTTAGGGTGCCCTTATTAACTACCTCATTGATGAAGCTAAGCTTATCAGGCAAGATATTATTGAAAATCAAGCGACCAGCAGTAGTTTTAATGATACCTTTTTCTCGTCTGACATAGATTGGCTGGTGAATCTTGATGTAATTATTATTGTAGGCAAGTAGAGCCTCATCATCAGAACTAAAGTGATGACACTTTTCCTTTTCTGCTTGAGCGAAATCATCAGCTACTAGAGTAAGATAATAGGTTCCCCAAACAATGTCTTGAGATGGTACTATAATTGGATCACCTGTTGCTGGCTTAAGTAAATTATGGGTTGATAGCATTAAATTCTCAGCTTCAGCTCTGGCTTCTTTAGTTAAAGGAACATGAACAGCCATTTGATCACCATCAAAGTCAGCATTGAAAGCAGTACATACTAGTGGATGAATCTGAATTGCCTTACCTTCAATCAAGACTGGACGGAAAGCTTGAACACCAAGACGATGTAGGGTGGGAGCACGGTTAAGCAATACTAAGGAGCCATCGACTATCTCATCTAAAATATCCCAAACTTCATCATGACCAGCCTCAATATAACGAGAAGCTGATCTCACATTATGAACTATTTCTCTTTTAATTAACTGAGAAATGATAAAAGGCTTGAAAAGCTCAAGTGCCATTATTTTTGGTAGCCCACATTGGTCTAAGCGTAGCTTAGGGTTAACGACGATAACACTTCTACCTGAATAATCAACTCGCTTACCCAATAAATTCTGACGGAAACGACCTTGCTTACCTTTGAGTGTGTCCGCTAGTGATTTCAACTGTCTCTTTTGACCAGTTGATGCCGTTACAGTCTTAGTATGTCTAGCTGAATTATCAATTAAAGCATCGACCGCTTCTTGTAGCATTCGCTTTTCATTACGGCAAATTACCTCAGGAGCATTGAGCTCAATTAATTGCTTCAAACGATTATTACGGTTAATTACTCGTCGATATAAGTCATTTAAATCAGAAGCAGCAAAGCGACCACCGTCAAGTGGCACCATGGGACGTAAGTCTGGCGGAATAACTGGGATAGTGTTTAATATCATCCACTCTGGGCGCAAATCATTATTGCGGAAACTCTTGAGCAACTTCAGGCGCTTAATCAGTTTCTCTTTTTTAGATTCAACTACTTCCTCTAGTTTCTTTTCTAACTTTTCTATGCTTTTATTTAAATCTACCTTTGCTAAAAGCGTTCTAATTGCTTCAGCACCAATAGAGGCTTCAAAAATATGACCAAATTTCAAGCTTAAATCCTGATAATCTTGTTCGGATAAGATCTGAAGTGGCTTGAGGTCTTTTAGGTCTTTTTGGGTTTGACTAAAACTCTCCTCTAAGCGAGCAACTCGTTCTTCTTTGTGCTTGAGCGCTTCCTTAAGAGCTACCTTACCTTCCTTATCTTTTTTAATCTCCTTGACTTTAGCATTATACTCACTCTCGTATCTTTTTAGTTTAGCCTTATATTCGTCTTTAATTTGAGCTAAAGCTTGAGCTTTGAGGTCTTCATTAACATCAATAACAATAAAGCTGGCATAATAAATTACCTTTTCTAAAGACTGAATACCTAAATTCAAAAGTAAACCAATCTTAGAAGAAAGGCCTCGCAGAAACCAGATATGAGTTGCTGGTACTTGTAGTTTAATGTGACCAAAACGTTCCCGTCTAACTATACTACGAGTTACTTCGACACCGCATTTGTCACAAATTATTCCCTTGTAGCGAATCTTCTTATATTTACCACAAGCACATTCCCAATCTTTAGTTGGACCAAAAATCTTTTCACAAAACAATCCGTCTCTTTCCGGCTTCTGGGTACGGTAATTAATAGTCTCTGGCCTTAACACCTCGCCATTACTCCAGTCTTTTATCTCGTCTGGGCTAGCTAATTTCAAACGAATGGCGTTAAAATCAGTAGTTTTTATTGGGTTTAACATATAGTAATATATTAATTTATGTAATAATATTTATTCTTCTTTTTGATCCTCTACTGCGACTTCTTTTTCTTCCTTTTCTTTGCTCTCCTCACCTTCCTCTTCAGACACTAACTCATCTAAGTCAGTTTTTACTTCAGCAGCAGCTTGACTACTACCATCGGTTAGGAGTTCAACATTTAGGCTTAGACCTTTTAATTCTCGAATTAAAACATTGAATGACTCCGGAACGTTAAGTTTTTCTATTTCTTCACCCTTAATGATAGACTCATATGCCTTACTTCTCCCAGGAATATCGTCTGACTTAATCGTTAGTATTTCTTGAAGAGTGTGGGCAGCGCCATAACCTTCCAGTGCCCAAACTTCCATTTCTCCAAATCTTTGGCCACCAAACTGAGCTTTTCCACCCAAAGGCTGTTGCGTAATTAATGAGTAAGGACCAATTGAGCGTTGGTGAATCTTGTCCTCTACCATATGGTTTAGTTTCAAAATATACTTGTAGCCAACGGTGATTTCTTCATCATAGGCTTCACCAGTTTTACCATCATATAAAGTCACTTTACCACTCTCAGGTAAACCTGCTTGCCTTAGTTGCTCTTTAATTTGCTCTTCACTAACTCCATTAAGAGCAGGCGACATTACCCTGTAGCCTAACTTCTGGGCAGCGAAACCTAAATGAGTCTCAATTAACTGTCCCAAGTTCATACGAGAAATAATACCAAGTGGAGAAAGAATAATATCTATTGGTGACCCATCAGCCATATAAGGCATATCTTCAACTGGAACTATCTTGGAAATAACTCCTTTATTACCGTGACGTCCTGACATCTTGTCACCGACCTGAATCTTCCTTAAATTAGCTACAGAAACCTGGATGGATTGAAGAACACCAGCTGATAGCTTGTCCCCTTCTTCCCGAGAGAAAATTTTAATATCTACTACCTTACCATGCTCACCGTGCTCTAAATAAAGTGATGAATCACGAACATCTTTAGCTTTCTCGCCAAAAATAGCCCGTAATAACTTTTCTTCAGCTGACAAAGTAGTTTCACCTTTAGGGGTAATTTTACCCACTAAGATATCTCCGCTAGAAACCTTGGCACCAATACGAATAATTCCTTCATCATCTAAGTTCTTTAGCTTCTCTTCACTGATGTTAGGGATATCGTTGGTAACAACTTCTGGCCCTAATTTGGTATCACGAACATCAATCGTGTAATTTTCAATATGAATTGATGAGTAAACATCTTCCCTTACCAAGCGCTCCGAGATGATGATAGCATCTTCGTAATTGAAGCCTTCCCAGGTCATATAAGCTGCTAAAACATTCTTCCCTAAAGCTAGCTCTCCATTTTCAATCGCAGGTCCATCTGACAATACCTGACCTTTCTTGACTTTATCACCGAGCTCTACAACTGGATGTTGGTTAATACAGGTGGAGAAATTAGAACGTAAAAATTTATTTAAATTATAGGTCAAAACTTCTTTCTTTTTAGTGGTTAACTCAATTAAACTGCCATCAACTTTGGTGATGACTCCTTCCTCATCAGCTAACACTACATGGCCACTATCACGGGCAGCTCTTTCTTCAACTCCGGTACCAACTATTGGCGCTTCATTCCTCACCAAAGGCACTGCCTGCCGTTGCATGTTTGTTCCCATCAGCGATCTTTGCCCATCATTGTGTTCCATGAAAGGAATCAAAGAGGTGGCAATTGAAATGATCTGATTAGCAGCAACACCAACAAAATCTATATTTTTGACATCTTCCATGCCTGGCTCTCCCTTAATCCTAGCCTCATAACGGTCCACTAAAATATACCCTTCTTTATCAGTTGGGATAGTAGAGTCAACTGCGGTATATTTTTCTTCTTCAAAAGCATCAAGATAAACTATTTCATCAGTCACCTTGTAGCCTTTCTTGTCTTTAACTACTTTACGATATGGAGTTTCAAGGAAGCCATAGTTATTTAAACGGGCATAGCTAGCTAGGTGGCCAACTAAACCAATATTTGGTCCTTCTGGAGTAGCAATCGGGCAAATACGGCCATAATGAGTAGTGTGAACATCACGAACATCAAAGCCAGCTCGCTCACGACTCAGACCACCTGGACCCATCGCATTAAGTCGACGCTTATGCTCAAGCTCAGCTAATGGATTAGTTTGGTCCATAAACTGGGATAACTGAGAAGACATAAAGAATTCTCGAACTACACCAATAACTGGACGGGCGTTAACTAGCTTGGAAGGATTGAGACTAGCGATATCTAGTGTCGACATCCGGTCTTTAATTATTCTTTCCATTCTGGCTAAACCAACCCGAAAACGATTCTGAATTAAGCCTCCAATGGCTCGCACTCGCCTATTGCCAAGATGGTCAATATCGTC
>CAYQEI010000003.1:0-33956 GCA_964416495.1 uncultured Gammaproteobacteria bacterium | reverse complement strand
GTCGTTTAGATTTCAATCAAGGCTGTGTCTTGTTTAACGAAAGATCATTTACTGGAGCTAGTGGTTATGCCAATTTAGCTGGCCAAGGCTTTGACCCTTATCGCAGTAGTCAAGGCTCTTCACCGGTCACTTGTGATGACGGAGTCCCAGGTTCTTGTGCTACTAATCAGTTAATTAAGGTAAGACCAGATAGAACTTGTGGAATGTGGCTATCCTGTGCTACCTATGCCATTGATGAAGAGACTGGGCAGAAAGTTTGCTATGACCTTAAAGAATGTAATGCAGTTGATGAGTTTGGTGAATGTGTTAATTTTGTTGACCCTGAGTATACATATAACCCAGCTAATGCTACTGGTTATTACATTCCTGGTTTAGATAATATTTCTAAGATGCAAGAGGTTGGACTAAACTCTAACGCTCACTTTGACTTTGAGGATTTAGTTCCAGCCATATCTTGTACTTCGGGTGGCCTACCTTGTGCTTCTTATTCATTTACCGACTTTGTTGTCCGTGAGCCAGAAGGGTCGCCGGTAGATTACCCAGCTTCAGGAAAGAGTTTCTTGAAGGTACCTAATGGCTTAATTATTTCCCCTCAAGCCGATGGTCAGTTCTTTAACCTTTCGGCTGGTCATGACTATTACTTGAGCTTCTTAGTAAATACAGAAAAGTCAGGTGGAGCTCAAGCGAAGATAGAGATTAAAGCTAAAAATGCCACTAACGGTGTAGTGGCGTATGCCAGTGCTAATCATGGTTGGGAAAGAAAAATAATTCCTTTTGGCACCGAAAAAATAATTTCTGGTAATTCAGACTATAGCGCAGTTTCTCTTTACCTAAGCTCTAGTGGCGGTGCTAGTGGAGAAGTCTATTTTGACGACATTAGAATTGAACCAGTACTGAAAAAAGGAGTAAATGAGTTTGCGGTACGTGATTGTCGCCTATATCCAAATATTGGTAGCTTTGAGTGTAGTGATTATAATAAGAATGTTATTACTACTGGCTTAGAGGGCTATTGTCTTGAGTACGACCGCGATAATCCAAATAACTGTATTACTTGGTATCCAGCAGATAGGATTAGCTCATCTTTTGCTGGCTCCTCTTTAGGTTATAGTGAAAGAAGTGGGCTGAGCTATTGTACTAACATTAATTCTAACATTAAATTTGTCAGGAAGTTAAGCACGAAATTAATATCGCGCCGATCTAATGCCTTCGTCTACATTGAACCACCAGAGCCAGAAGATCCAGAGGCGGTAAGGCCACCAGGCTATTGGCAACTTAGCGGATCAGTTGCTGATGCATTTAACCTCCCAATTAGAACCTCAACTGGCTCTTGTCGAGAGTTGACATCAAATAAAAATCTCCATGAAAGTTATTGTGGAACAAGTGGTGACTATCGATCTATCTTAGTACTTAACCAAGAAGACTCAAATACAGCTGAAGTCTACTGTGTCCCCAATGACAATAAGAGAAACGTTGACGACGGACTTGTCTTCGGGGTCGGTGCTAGAACTACAGCTCAAGGAGCCTTTGCTAACGCTACCGCTTCTTCTTGTGACATGACCTTCTACCGCGATGCCTGGTTCTATTATGATGGGAAGATGAATTATGAGTCAGTTAAAGGTTGTGCTGGTAGCGGTGAGAAATGTGAACCAATTGATGAGCAGGGTAATGCTGACCCAGCTATTAGGGTCTATAATCCTGATTATCGAGTTTATGACGAACAAGGGCTTCAATATATCTCAGCAGATAGAGAAGATAGGGATAAGCTCTTTAACTTCTCTTGTAGCAACTTTGTCCAATTAGTATCTAGCGCTGGTGAGAATCAAGCCTGGACTAGTCGGGTTGGAGTAACTGCTGATCCAGAATACTCCTATGATACGCCACCATTTATGAACCCTAACAATAATCTCAAAGGCTATGGCCGTCTAGCATTAGACGCCCCTTATGGCGCTGCTAGCTTTGACGCCAACTACGATATTGTTAACAGTGGAGCAATTTATCTACGTAACCAGTATTATGAGAAAGACCCAAGAGCTGTTTATGCCGGTCGTCCTTACGCTTGTTCAGGTAATTCTTGCGCCAATGTTGGTGTTTGCGAACTCAACACTAATGCTTTCTGTATTTATTATCCAGACCCAGAAAATGGCGATGAGTCATATCAGATTATCAATAACAAATCTTGTTCTGATGGTGGCTTTGGTACCTGTATTCCACTTTGGAGTGTAGCTCCGAAATACCCAGAGGATGCTCAAAATGCTTTGGGTAATATTTTCAGGACTTCATACGGAGCCTTTGTTTATCGGAACGGACGTTACGTTCCTGATCCAACTGGTAACTTTACTATAACTATGGCAGCTACTAGTGGGCCTCAGATAAGTAACATTACCCTAACAAGGATTAGCGATGCCAGAGCTAAAAAAGGACAGGACTTACCTAACTTTGGCTCAGGAGTATATGCTCTTTCCTTTAACACTACGGTTGATAAAGATAGGCAACCTTTGAATATGATTCATATTGATTGGGGCGATGAAAGTAGTCAGGCAATTACTGGAGTAGATCACAAGCCACAGCCAGGCATTAGCTCAGATAGCATGATTCATAAGTTCAATCATTATTATGTTAATAAAACAGGTACTGTAAATATCACAATTCAGATTTGGGATAATTGGGGTGGATTCGTTGAGGCAAGTGCAAGTCTCTAGTAACAGATAAAGATAAACAAACGATTATGGCGCAAGATGATAGCACTTTAGAACCAGGACGAGGTGCTCATAGCTCAGATCGGGCAGGCGAGTTAAGGGAAAGCAAAAGGGAGGAGTTTAGCTACTTAGAGCAAGAGCCTGAAAGTTTACACCAAGCAGTCTTGCAGGCTCGTAGCCAGGAAAAGCAAGCAACGGAAAAAAAGGCAGATTTAGCTGTTGATGTTGTTGATAAGTTAGGTAAAAAGACCAAAATTCCTTGGCTAAGGGCGATTGGTTTAGCCCTAAAGCATAAGGATAGGTTTGTTGGAGGGCAGGGTGAATTAATTAAGAAAATGGCGGTAGGTTGTCTAGCTCTAGGTTGTCTAATTCAGTTGATATTTCTCATGGCTATTGCTGGAGCAGTGCTAAAAATGGTAGATATTGCGATAAAGGCAATGGAAATAATCCAAGGAATCATGGGCTTTATTTGGAGTAGCCCAGCTGGAACAATTATCAGATTTATTCGAGGGTCATAATTAAATAAGTTATGAAAAAGATACTAAAACAAATCGGTAAGCAGAAAAAAACGATTATTTGGGTGACAGTAGTAGGGGCTACTTTGTTTTTAGCATTACCACAGATAGCTTTTGCAAAAGCAGGCTGGGCCCATATTCTTGTTGGCGGTTTAGTTAAAACCCTAGTCTCCATTATTGGCTGGATTTTAGCGAAGGTGATGGGGATTTTTATGGCTGTTGTCAACTACAATGATTTTACCAATGCCCCAGTAATAGCCTATGGTTGGCGAGTAGTACGCGATGTCGCCAATATGTTCTTTATCGTTATTCTTTTAGTTATTGCTTTAGCGACAATCTTGCAACAAGAGAAATACAATTACAAAAAATGGCTACCTCGTCTAGTGTTAATGGCAATTTTGATTAACTTCTCCAAAACAATTTGTGGCCTATTAATAGATGTCGCCCAAGTCGTAATGTTGACATTCGTTGGTAGCTTTTCCAAAATTGGCGCTGGTAGCCTCACTCAAATGTTGGGGATCCAGGAATGGCAGAAAATGAAAGATTTTACTGGTACTGAAGTCAGTGGCTGGGGAGTCCTAGCTGCCTATTTCCTAGCTTTACTCTATGCTTTAATTGCCTTAGTGACTGTTTTGAGCATGGTGGTAATGCTAGTTATGCGTTTAGTGATGATTTGGGTGTATGTAGTGCTCTCACCTTTAGCTTACCTACTTGCCTCTTTTCCTGGTGGAGAAAATTACTCCAAAAAATGGTGGACAGAGTTTACTAAGAATTTAGTTATTGGGCCGATTTTAGCGTTCTTCGTTTGGTTATCTTTTGCGACTTTAGGCAATCCTAGCACTAATGAAGATAAGACCTTATCTGCCTTCAAGATTGATGAGGTCAATAGCACTGATGGAGTAGACCTTGAGGGTGAGCAACAAATGGAAGGCTACACTACTAGTGAAACAATGATGAAGTTTATCATTTCTATTGCCATGTTAATTGGTGGTATGAAGATAGCGCAGGAAGTTGGTGGGGCTGCAGGTCAAGCTCTGGGCAAGGCATCGGGTAAGCTAAAGTCAGCTGGCTTAGTAGCTGGTGGTGCTGTTGGCGGTTTTGCTTTAGCAAAGGCAAAGCAGGGTGGCAAGGCAGTAGGCAGGGGCGCCGGCCATGTTGCTGGCTCAATTGATCGAACTCTTGGCCATACTATTGATAAACAGATAGTTAGGGCTGGAGGGGAAGCAATTTATTCTGATAAAGGTTTATTTGGTACTCATGCTGGTCAAGTAAAAGATTTCTATCAGGGAGTAAAAGATCGAGTTTCCCTTGGTGCTCCTAAGAGTGAAGAAGAGGCTGGTATAAAGAATCTACAACGTGATCTTTTTGAGGCAACTAAAGGTGATTCCACCGCCACTACAACTTATCAGGGTAGGGAATATGGTTTAGATGGCAAGGTTATCAAAGAGGTTACCAGGGATGCTTCTGGCACAAGAACAGGTTTTGGCGCTGCTATTAGAGATGCCGATGGCAATGAAGTAAAGAAGATGAGTGCTTGGGGGGCAGCGACTTATGATTCCTATCAATCTAATTATCGCGGGAATAAGGCTAAGAATTTAGCTGAACATGAAAAGAAGGTTGAAGAAGCTAAAGCTAAATACACAGCAATGGATTTGAGTAGAGGTGAAATTGATCGCAAGCTTAGTAGTGCCGCTACTTCAACTGTAGACAAGATGGCTCTAGGCTTAATCAAAGCTAGCAAGGCCGCTTTCAGGACTAAAGATGAAGTTGATGAGCTCAAGCAGGTCTTTAACCGTAATCCATTATCTAGAGCAAAACTAAAAGCGGAGATAGATGCTAAGCAACCTCATTTCAATTATGATTTTGATACTGAGGTAGGCCGAGATGACTTTGAGAAAGCTCTACGTACAGGCAAGATTGATTTGGGCAAGATCAGTGATGAAACTTTTGCTCAACAAGGCTTCTTGTCAGTAATGGAAAATAGATTTGGTAATAATTTTGAGGCAGTTATGAACAAGACTCTTGATGGTAGACCTCAGGCGGCACACAATAACTACCGCTCAGCACTTGAGAGTAGACGTGATGATGAGCAGACAGCTGGAAATAGTGCTCAGGCTAACAGGTATGCCAGTATCATAGCTAATTCCTATGGTGACTGGGGAGAGGCTTTCAGTCATGATCCTGGAGCAATGGAGAGTAACATCAAGCTTTACATTAATCAGGCCAGAGCTAAAGACTTAAACAGAATGGATAAAGACACGTATATTTCTCAACCAGTATTACGAGACATGGTAGCGAAGAATATTAGTGCAGGACAATTAAACAGCATGATGATAGATGGTGCTAATCCAGAATTAGTGAGAGAAATTCGTGATGTAATTTTGAGTTTAGGAGTTGATCCAAATTGGACTGCTAGTGAGCGGAGTGCATTTACAAGGAAAGTAACTGCAATTAATGCTAACCCAGCTTTAGCAAATTATTAATAAGTTATTATGTTAGAAATCAAAGACCTCTACAACAAGTTAAATAGTCTGCCTGAGCCAATCCGCTCCTATGCTTTCTCCCTTAAAGGAGTAGACATTAATTTAGAGCTATTTAACGTAGCTAATGTGGATCGTAATTTAATTGGTCCTTTAGCTAACTTAGTGGCAGGAGCGATGGTAAAAGAAGTTGAAATAACTGGTTTTGAAAAAAGGATTACTGATTTACTACAAACCGCTCCTGATAAAGCTCTTAGTTTAGCAATTCAATTAGTTGGCGCTCGTTTATTGATAATGGATGATTGGCTTTCCGGTCAGGCTAGTAATTATCTCAAGCAACATAATGTTGATTTAAGTCGTTTCGCTGCTGTGATTGCTGAGCAAAAAGAAGCAATTGCAAAAGAGCAAGATTATTTAGCTGGCGAAGCCCAAGCGGAGAAGGAGGCAGAAGAATTATTTTCTTCGATTACTGATGTTTTAGCAGACACTGAACTAGAGCTAGATTTAGATGAAATCTTTTCTCAAGAAGATGAGGCTAACGAGTTAGCTGAAAAGAAAAAAGAGCTAAATACTATAGTAAAAGAGGGTTTGATAGCACTACTTAACTCAACTCAACAAGAGGACCTTGATGATTTCAATTATCATTTTGTTTTACTTTGGATTAAAGACCAAGAATTCCATGACACTATTGCGACTACGCTTTTAAATAATAAAGAACAATTTTCTAAAGAAAAATTAGTCTCTGGTGGGCAAGAGATTGCCAGTACAGTTGAGAACTTATTGAGGAGCTTTATCAAAAACTATGGTTTAGAGGGCTCGGACCTAAATATTGCTGAATTTATTTCCAATAAAACTTTGGCTAAACTTAGTGAAGCAGATAGAGTTTTGGCTTTACGCATTTTGAAATTTAATAATAATATCAATCGACTTGATTTTTATCTTACCACTGGTGCTAATAAAGTACCGGAGAACTTTGAAGTCCTTTCCTCCCCTTTCCAAGCTAAGCAAGGAGCTAGTCAGGCCCCAGTTGCCAGCACTCCCCCACCAGCGCCAAAGCCACCCGTACCGGCAAGGTCAGAGGCACCAATTCAAAAACCCTTAAGCCAAGTTAATCCAGTGACAGAGCCAGTCAAACCGGTAGCAAAGAGACAAGAGCCGGTAAAGCAAGAAGCTAAAGTGGAGTTTAAGCCAGCGGAGAAGAGAAGTAGTTTAGTTGAGGAGTTAAAGCTAATTCAACGAGATTACTCAGTCGAATCTTTAGAGTATAAAACGATTGCTCAGGAAATTAGACGCTTAGAAAAGGAGAAAAAGAATTAATTTGATTGGTACGAACTTACTTAAGGAAGAGCTATCTAGTTTAGCTTTTTCCTTTTATCTTTAGAGGGGAAGGATTGATTTATTAGAGAATAAAGAATGATCTATTTTTCATTTTTATCAAGAATATGATAAAATTAGAATTACAGATAGGATATTTTACTTAAATTGAGACCTGCTAATGTTTGATTATTTACAAAAATTTAAGACTCTACCCACTGAAATTAAAGCTAAGGTCTCATCACCTGAGGCGATGGCTTTATTGACTCAACTTGAGACTGATTATCAAGTTGATTTGGCGATGATAATCATGCGGGTGATGATAAAGAGCTTAGCTGCCTCAGATCTTGAGTCAGTTTTGATTAGTGAGTTAGGCTTAGGGGCAGAGAAAGCCCAGCGTTTAGCCACTGACCTTAAAACTAAATTCTTCTCTAAAGTTGCAGATTATGTAGGTCTAAGCCCGAAAAAAGGTGACCCAACTGACAATATTGAGGCTGTAATTAAAGAAGCGGGGTTAAGCTTAGCTAGCACTGAATTGGTTGAGCGTTTACGCCGCCTACTACTAACCTATATTAAAGGAGTCAGACGAAAAATAGATACCAGAGAGGCTTTAGCTAAAAGTATTGATAAGGGTGGTTTAGAATTATCAGCTGAGGAAATAGATCGAGTTTTCAAAGTGAGTGATCGTTATCAATATCATCAACAGAAACAAACTCAATCAACGCAAAGCCCAAGTCTAAAGCCAGAGTTAAGGATTGAGCCAGGCTATGATCTCAAGCAAGCTCTAGCATCGGGAGAAACTAAAAAAATTAGCTCACCGACATTAACTCCACTGACAGCACCAGTTGAGACTGAGGCTAGCAAGGAGGGGCTAAAGCCAGAGGCAGTTGCTATTGAAGAAGAGTTATCAGCCCTTGAGGCTCAGCTAACAGAGGAAGAGCTAGTCCCAGCTAAGACAGAGAGCTCTACTCCGATTAAAGAACCAGAGCTAGTGAAACCGGAGCCAAGTATGGGGGAAGAGTCAGCTCAAACTAAGAAGGCTGTTAGACCACCAGAGCAAACTATCACTCCGCCAGAGAAAAGGGGTTTGTTTAGAGGTTTCTTTGCTGGATCTGATAAAGCGACTAAAGGTTCGATTCAATTTGCTCAAGAATTAGGTTCTCAGGCAGTTAGCCCAGCTCCTGTAAAGGAAGAAAAGAAAACAGAAGTTGCAACTAAACCGAGCCGAGAAAATATTGTTAAAGCAGAGCCAGTGGCGCCAGCACCAAAACGAATGAGTCCAGCACCGCGACCAGGCGATAGTCGTCGGCAAAAGATTCAAGATGTTAAGCCAAGTCCAAAAGTAATGGGCCCGATTGAAGAGTTGCTTTACCTTGATATTATTAATTTCAGGCGTTTAGGTAAGACTCCGGCAGAGAGAACAACTAAGATATTTCAGAAAATAAAGTTATTAGAAAAAAGTGGCTATGGTAAGATGATAGAAGCAATTGGCGCTTGGAAGAAAAGTCCAGTTAATCGTCTCTATTTAGCTAATGTGCAAAGAGCAATGGCTAAAGGGAAGACAGTTAAGGAAGCAATCAGTGAAGGAGAGTCTGAGACCAATTTGAGTTTAGCGGAAATAGAGGCTATTATAGACTTAAATAGTCGTTTAACTTTTTAATATGCAGCAGTTTACCGTACCACAATTTATTGATGTTGAGAGCAAGATCATTGGGCCGGTTACCACCCGCCAATTCGTGATACTTTTGGTAGCTGCCCTTTCAATTGCTCTCTGCTATCGCTTATTAGACTTTACTTCGTTTTTAATAATTGGAGTAATAATTTTGATAATTGCAGTTTTGTTTGCTTTCGTAAAAATCAATGGTCGCCCCTTTCATTTCTTCATCCTAAACATCCTCCAGACACTAAGACGAGCTAACTTACGTGTTTGGGATCATGGCTCGGAAATAAAAGAGGCTCAGGAGGCAGTTATTGCCCCAATTAAAACTGGGACTGAGATCGAGAAAAAAGAATACTATCAACAATCGCGTTTAGCTGAGGTGGCCTTGATTGTTGATACAAAAGGTAAATATAAAGGTGAATAAATATGGCTAAAGGACAAGCAAAAGGTAAAGGATCAGTTTCAACTCAGCAGTACTTAGATATTGCTGAGATTAAAGAAGATACTGTCATTCTCAAAGACGGAACTTTACGAGCAGTTTTAATGGTCTCTAGCATTAACTTTGCCCTAAAAAGTGAAGAAGAGCAAAACGCCGTAATTAGCTCTTATGTTAGCTTCCTTAATAACCTTAGCTTCTCACTACAAATCGTCATCCAATCTCGGGAACTAAACATTGATAATTACCTTAACTTCTTGCAAGAAAAAGAAAAGGAGCAAACTAATAAATTACTCAAACTCCAAACTAGTGATTACATCCAGTATATTAAAGAGCTAACTTCTATTGGTCGGATTATGACCAAATATTTCTTCGTTATCGTCCCCTATGACCCTTTAACTGACAAACAAAAGAACTTCTTTAGTTTAGTTAAAGAAGCAATGCGGCCAGCTACGGTGATAAAGCTGAAAGATAAGACTTTTAATCGCTATCAAGAAATGCTCAACCGTCGTTTAGGTAGCGTCATTGGTGGACTAGAGTCAATGGGAGTTTCAGTAGCCCGTCTTGATACTCAAAGTTTAATTGAGCTCTATTACAAAACCTATAACCCAGAAACGGCCAAGAACCAACCTCTAGTAGATATTGAGCAGTTACGAGTTGGTGATAATATAATTTAATTTATGATTGATTTCAAAAAAGAAGAAAAAAATAGAATAGATTTATCCAGCCGGGTGGGTGGCGCTAGACCAGCCCAAGATTATGTTGAAGCTGACCCTGAGATGACTCGAGAAATAATTGAGGAAGAATTAGCCTTACGTCGTGGAATACTATCGGTAAAAGATATTATTGCCCCTGCTAGTATTAAAGTAGAGGCTAATTACCTTCGCTTAGGTAATAGTTTTTTACGGACAGTCTTTGTAATTAATTATCCGCGTTATATATCAGTTGGCTGGTTTGCTCCGATAATTAATCTCAACCTTACCTTTGATATTTCCATGTTCTTCTATCCCGTCTCAAGTGCGATTATCTTAAAACAACTAAAAAATAGAGTGGGTAATTTAGAGGCTCAAATCATCGCTGATGCTGAAAAAGGAGCTGCGCGTGATCCAATTAGAGAAACAGCCTTGCGGGATATTGAATACCTGCGAGATGCCCTTACCCAAGGGATAGAGAAGTTCTTCCAGTTTGCTCTCTACATCACTCTCTATGCCGATAATTTAGAGGACCTCAATCGGATTTCAGACCAAGTTGAGGATCTGTTTGGCTCTCGTTTAGTTTATTCAAAGCGAGTCTATTATCAAGCTGAGCAGGGCTTTAACTCAACTATGCCTTTAGGTAATGATGAGCTCTACATTGCTTTCAATATGAATTCGTCTCCGATTGCCTCATCTTTTCCTTTTATTTCTAGTGAGCTAAGTAGTGACCGTGGGGTACTCTATGGCATTAATCGCCATAACAATAGCCTCATTTTATTTGATCGCTTCACCCTCTTTAACGCTAACTCAGTTGTTTTTGCTACTTCAGGTGCTGGTAAAAGCTATGCAATTAAGCTTGAAATTCTCCGGTCATTGATGCTGGGGACAGATGTGATAGTGATAGACCCGGAGTATGAATACAAGTATTTAGCAGAAGCAGTTGGTGGTACCTATATCAATATCTCATTATCTAGTGATAATAAAATTAATCCCTTTGATCTGCCTAGTTCAGTTGGCGGTGAATCTCGTCCCAAAGATATAATACGTAGTGCGGTTATCACCCTCAAGGGCCTAATCCGCTTGATGATAGGAAATATGACCTATGATGAAGATTCAATTATGGACAGGGCTTTACTAGAGACCTATGCCAAAAAAGACATTACTCCAGATACCGATCTATCACAGATTGAGCCACCAGTGATGGCAGATTTGGAGCAAGTTTTGGAAGGAATGGAAGGTGGTAATGAGCTAGCTCAGCGTTTGCGTAAGTACACCAAAGGCACTTTTGCTGGTTTAATTAATTCGCCAACTAATGTTGAGATGAATAATCAGCTAGTTTGTTTCTCAGTTAGAGACCTAGAAGATGAGCTCAGACCAATTGCTATCTATACCATCATTAACTATATTTGGAATATTGTTAGAAGCCAGATGAAAAAGAGGGTATTGGTTATTGATGAAGCTTGGTGGATGATGCAACACGAAGATAGTGCTAAGTTTATTTTTGCTCTAGTAAAGCGCTGTCGTAAATATTATTTAGGGGTAACGACTATTACTCAAGATGTTAACGACTTCCTGCACTCACCCTATGGTCAAGCAATAGTAACTAATTCAGCAATGCAGATTTTACTCAAACAATCCGCAGCAGCAATTGATTTAGTTCAAAAGACCTTCCTCCTAACCGAAGGAGAGCGCTATCTGTTACTGGAATGTGGGGTTGGTGAAGGAATTTTCTTTGCCGGCAATAAACATGTGGCGATGAAAGTAGTCGCTTCTTATACCGAAGACCAGCTCATCACTTCTGACCCCCGCCAATTGCTTGAAATTGAGGAAGCTAAGCGAGAATTTGAAGCTAGCCTCAGAGAAGGCGAAGCAGTGGAATAAAGAGATAAGTTTTGCTATAATATAATCATATGAAAAATAGAAGGATATTAGCTTTACTCATAATTTTACTAGGTTTAGTAATTTTAGTTTTGGCAATTTATATGTTTTTCATCCAAAAACCAGTTCCTGAGCCAGGTGATTTGGGTGATGGACAAGAGATAGGTGATGGTCGCTTACCTGATGGTAGTGGTGGAATTTTGCCTGAGCCAAATATTAGTACCAGTAACAAGCCTAGTGATGAAAGTAATTATGATATTAGCAAAGAAGCGCCTCATCAAACTAATCAAGAAGACGTCTCTAAATTAGCTAGTGCCTTTGTTGAGCGCTTTGGCTCCTATTCTAATTATTCCAATTACAGTAACTTTTCTGACATCATGATCATGATGACCAGCAAGATGAAGACTTGGGCACAAAATTATGTCAGTGAGCTAAGAGCCAGTCAACCAGCTACCGAGAGCTACTATGGCATCACTACTAAAGTAATTCAAAGTAATGTTTCTAGCTTTGACTCTAACTCAGCCAAAGTTACACTCAAAACCATGCGGGTAGAAGAAAGTGCTAATTTTGATGCCCAGTCCTATCAGCAAGATATAGAGATAAGTATGGTTAAGCAAAATAATAATTGGCTAGTCGATAGTGCTTTCTGGTTAGAGAGATAAGTTAGTAATCAAGATAGCCTATGAAGTCAGGTCCCAAAACTATTTTTTCTTGTTCACATTGTGGCGCCCAATCCCTTAAGTGGAGTGGGCGTTGTTTAGAGTGTGGCTCTTGGGGAACTATTGCTGAAGAGATTTTAGATGCCAGAGAAAGCCAAGCAAAGAAGTTGGGACAAATTAAGCCTGCTACCGTAGTTGATTTAGAAAAAATAAAGAGCAGTACTTGGCAAAGAAGAGAAACAGGCAATCCTGAATTTGATCGCGTGTTGGGAGGTGGTTTAGTGCTTGGATCTTTTGTTTTGTTAAGTGGCGAACCTGGAATTGGTAAATCAACTCTAGCGGCCCAGTTAGCCACCAGTATCAAAACTAAAAATAGTGTCCTTTATGCTAGTGGGGAAGAATCAGCCCTGCAAGTAAAAAATAGATTTGAACGTTTAGCTAGTGATCTATCTCGCCTTAAATTCATCGCTGACACTAATATTGAAAAAATTATTGCTTCTGCGAAAAAAGAGCAACCAGAATTGTTGATTATTGATTCTGTTCAGACTGTTTATTCTAGTCAGTTAAGTCTTGATAGCGGTGGTGTCAGTCAAATTAAAGCTGTTACTGCCCAATTACTGACTTTAGCTAAAGAAAACAATATCACAGTTATTTTAATTGGCCACATTACTAAAGATGGTCAAGTAGCTGGACCGAAATCATTAGAACATATGGTTGATACTGTACTCCTACTTGAATCAGAGCCTAATTACAATTACTCACTACTACGGGCTACGAAAAACAGATTTGGCTCTGTTAATGAGCTTGGTATTTTGCAAATGACTGCTCAAGGCTTTATTCCGGTTAGTAACCCGAGTGAGATATTTATTGATGACAAAAATAAAGCTAGCTCAGGCTCAGCCCTTGGTTGTATTTTAGAGGGGAGCCGTCCTTTTATCATTGATTTGCAAGCCTTAGTTTCAACTACTGTTTTTGGCTACCCGCAACGTAAAACTAGTGGCTTTGAACTCAGTCGTCTAGCGGTAATTAGCGCTGTTATTTCCAAGCGCACAAAAATAAATCTCCTCAATCAAGACATCTTACTCAATGTTGCTGGCGGTTTGAGAGTATCAGATCCGGCTTTGGACTTAGCAGCAACTAGCGCTATAATTTCTTCTTACCTAAACCAAGAGATTAAGCGTGACCTTTTGTTTTTAGGGGAGTTAGGTTTGGGTGGAGAGATTAGGAATGTTGTTCGCCTAGAAGAACGACTAAAGGAGGGGGAACGACTTGGTTTCCGTGAAGCATTCATCCCAGATGTAGTAGTCAAGAATAAGACGATGAAGCTAACAAAAATTACCGACATTAATCAATTATTAACAATTTTAAATAAAAAATAATATGATAATAAAACTAATAAAAAAACAGGCAGAAACTAGTACGGTAAAATCTTTTTATTTTACCTCTGATGAGTTAAAAAATTGGCAAGCAGGGCAATATATACACTATAAGCTACCCCATGCCAATCCTGATAGCAGGGGAGAGGAGCGTTGGTTTACCATTGCCTCTGCTCCAAGTGAGGGAGTAGTTCAGTTAAGTACACGTTACTCAAATCCTGGTAGTAGCTTCAAGCAGGCTTTAGCTGACTTAGAGCTAGGGAGTGAAGTTGAAGTGAGTGAGCTAGGAGGTGATTTCGTAGTAACTGACTTGAGTAAAGAATATATTTTTATTGCCGGTGGTATTGGTATTACTCCATTTCGCGCAATCATTAATGATTTAGCCAAGCAAGGTGATTTCCCCAAAATTCACCTATTATTCGCTAATTCTAGCTCTGAAATTCCTTTTCAGGCTGAATTTGAAGTGATTGCCCAAAAATACCCCCAACTATCATTGCAGTATTTAATTAGCCCTGAGCAAGTCAATAGCCAGGTTTTACAAGACTCCTTACCTAACCTCAAAACTGCTCAAGTCTATATTTCTGGACCTGAGCCAATGGTGGAGGCAGTTAATCAGACCTTAGTTGATCTAGGTTTAGAAAGTGATCATATTAAGAAAGATTGGTTCCCTGGTTACCAAGACTACTAAGCTATACTTCTTTATTTCCAGGTGCTAAACTATTAGTAGCTAAATAATACTTGGTAGAATAAATATATGAAGGAGAATAATAATATCGCTACTTGGTTAAATGAAAATGGCCAGCCCAATTTTGACTATCTCCAGGCACTAGCACAAGAGGGGACAGTAGAGAGTTTAGAGCAACTCAAACTCATCGCTGATGATGTTAATGCTGATTATCAAGAAAACATTTCAGCTTTGGAGTTAGTTGAAAGAATTAGGTTGAGCTTGAGCCAAGAAGATAGTGTCTAGTAAAGACAGTTAATTTGAAATAAAAAAAGCTAGCTTTTTTAGGCTAGCTTTTTTAATTAATTTTATTTCTTTTCTTTTATTCTTGCTTGCAGTTCAGTAATGAAGTCATTTAGCTTTAGCTGACGATTCTTTCTTTCCCCTCGGTCTCTAATGCTGAGCTCTTTTGATTCTACTTCTTGATCACCGATAACAACCAGGTAAGGGATCTTTTCTGCTACTCCTTTTCTTATTCTATTCCCTAAAGTCTCGTTATCACTATCTAGCTCAACTCTAATCCCTTGAGCCAGTAAAGCGTCTCTTACTGCTTGAGAATAATCAAGCTGTTTTTCTGAAATTGGAATTATCTTGACTTGGACTGGAGCTATCCAGAGTGGGAAAGCACCAGCGTAATGCTCAATTAAAAGAGCAAGGAATCTTTCAAACGAACCAAAGAGAGCGCGGTGTAGAATATAGGGTCTCTCCGCTTGGCCTTGGCTATTGGTAAAGCTAATATCAAAGCGTTCCGGTAAATTGAAATCAAATTGCAAAGTTGAGCATTGCCATTCTCGGTTGAGAACATCTTTTAGTTTGAAGTCTAGTTTGGGTCCATAGAAAGCAGCTTCGCCTTCTTCCTCAATAAAGTTTAGTTTCTTTTCTTGAGCTACTTTGCGAAGTATGTTTTCGGTGAAATCCCAACCAGCATCATCACCAGCATATTTTTCTTTGTTGTTGGGGTCTCTGAGTGAGAGATAGACATTAATTAGCTTAGTATCAAAGCCAAAAGACTGGAAGATAAAGAGAATAAAATCAATTACTCTTTTTAGTTCTGATTCAACTTGATCCGCTCGACAGAAAATATGAGCATCATCTTGAGTAAAGCCACGCACACGGGTAAGGCCAGAGAGCTCGCCTTTTTTCTCATAGCGATAGACAGTGCCACATTCAGTCCAACGTAGTGGGAATTCACGGTATGATTTCAGTTTATTTTTGTAGATTTGGACATGGAAGGGACAGTTCATCGGTTTAAGTAAGTATTCTTCAGATTCTTTGACCGCTTCATTTTTTTGTTTTTCTGCTAAAGTTTGGCCAGCCTCAAGAGGGGGGTACATACTACTATTGTAGAAACCCCAGTGACCTGATGTTTCCCAGAGTGCGCGACTGCCGATGTGAGGAGAGCGGACTAGCTGATAGCCATTTTTGAGGTGTTCTTGGTACCAAAAGTCTTCAATCAAGCGCCAGAGTAGGGCACCTTTGGGATGGAAAAGAGGTAGGCCGAGTCCGACTTTTTGATCAATATGGAAAAGATCTAATTCTTTTGCCAAAACCCGGTGGTCACGAGCTAAAGCCTCTTCTCGCTGTTTTAGGTAGTTTGCTAATTCTTTTTTATCACTAAAAGCAAGGCCATAGATCCGGGTGAGCATTTTATTTTTCTCATCTCCGCGCCAATAAGCACCAGCTAAGCGGTCTAATTTATAGCTCCCCGGTTTTATCTCGGCGCTAGATTTAACATGAGGACCACGGCAGAGGTCGCGGAAGTTACCAACAGTATAAAAACTAACTTCACTATCGCCAGCCTTCATTAAGTCTGCAATGATCTCTAGTTTGTAGGGATTACCATCAGCTTGCGCTTGTTTAAAGGCTTGTTTGATCTCAACCATTTCTTGGGTGAAGCTTAGTTTCTGGGAAATTAGCTCAGCCATTCGCTTCTCAATCTTTGCTAGGTCAGCTTCCGTTAATTTATCGTCGCCAAAATCAATATCATAGTAAAAGCCATTATCAATCGCTGGGCCAATTGCTAATTGTGCTTGGGGCCAAAACTCTTTTATCGCTGAGGCCATAAAGTGAGCTAGTGAATGCCTGATTGTTTCAATATTTTTCATATATTTTTTATTTATTAGCTTAAGGGCTGATAATGAAAAAATCCCAGCCCAGTAAAACAAAAATTATTTTACTGGGACGGGATTTTTATATCTCGTGGTTCCACCCAATTTCCTATCAGTTATTACTGCTAGGCACTTAATTGTTTAAAGCCTTAGGACTAAGAACTACTTAGCCACAATCTGATCAGATTGTTTAGGTTTGGTCGGCCCAACAATCAGCTTAAACTACTAATAATCTAGCAAATAGAAATTAAATTGTAAATAGGGAAGGGTTAGGCCCTAAAGAGCGCTAAAGCAATGATTTTTGTCGCCCCAGCTTGACGCAAGACAGCACTAGCGGTTGTCAGTGTTGCTCCAGTGGTAACAATATCATCTATTAGTAATACAGTTGCATTTTCTAGTTTAGGTCCAATCCAATAAAAGCTATTTTTGGGATTAGTTTGTCTTTTCTTTGCTCCTAGCTTAGTTTGACTCTTGCGATTATGGCGCTTTAGTTGAGTCAGATGTTGGTAGTTAAATTGGTTAGCAAACAACTGACTGATTAGTTTCACTTGACTAAAACCCCGCTCCCGGATTCGTTGGGTTGAGCAGGGGATAGGAATAACTATGAGCTCAGCTGGTTGAAGTAAGCTTCGACTTTGCCAGAAAATACGTAGGTACTCAGCTAAGACATAGGCAATGCCCTGAATAGATTTGAATTTATAGGTTTTGATAAGGAGTTTAGCTAAATCATCGCGATAGCTTAAAACCGCTAGGAGCTCATCAATGTTAGCAAGCTTTTTTCCTTTAACCTTGCCAATGAAGTTAAGTTGGGGGAAGCAATGGGGGCAGAGATAATTTTTACTGATCCGATTGCAAGCTAAACAACGAATTGGGAAGATCAAATCAAGTAAGAATTTAGTAATCATATTTTTTTTATCACTTTAGCTAATTGGGCTTAAGTTAGTGATAAGAAAAAAATAAAAACCAGCTCATTTATTAAGAGCTGATTTTTATTATCTAATAAGTTTAGCTTACCTTACTTTAACTTTACTTGGTAAATCATTTGATTGAATTTGTCAGTGAAGTAGAGAACCGATTGGTCGCTAGGAACGATGATGTTTGAAATATTGAAGTGTCCATCAGGAATAGCAATTAAAGTTTTGGCACCAGTACGCAGGTCGACTTTGTAGAGATTATCTTTGATGTCATTGGTAATCTCAGGGATTAGTCCGGCTCCTTCTGGCATTTGTTCAGGTACAGCACAATAGACTTCAGTATTGCTAGCAAAGGTGCATTTATCGGCCCAGGTATTTAACTCTAGGTTTTGGCGTGATTGACCGATAGTGTTAGGAGTAGAGTTAACTACCCACAGCCTTGGTCGATAGCCATCGCGTGAATGATAGGCGCTATAGAGTAAATTATCACCATTTTTAGACCATTGGGCTTGTATCCCTCGGCCTTCAGCTATAGTTGACTTGAAATTTTCGCCGTTTAAACCAACAAAGTAAATTTCACGACGATCAAAATCTAGGCCTTGGGTATAATAGGCTACGATTTGATTGTTCGGAGACCAAGAAGGATAGACATAGTCAGCCTGACTACCAATTGGTTCTAGTGGAATAACATCAGCTGAGTCATCTTTGGCAACTATTAGCCAACGATTATCAACATCAAGACCGATACTTTTAGCGGTAATATTTTCGCCACTAGGGGAGAAAGAGAAGTCTTCCCAGTAAGAGGGGAGAGTGACTTGTTTCTTGGTATCAAAGTCATAGAGGATCTTATTATTATCAGGGAATTCAATGATGGCTTTGTCACTGTTGTTAGCCCAAGTAACTTTGTCTACTTGATAAAAGGCGCGGTCACTTAATTGGCTGAGATTACCATTTTTATCTAATTTATAGAATAAATTATCGTCACGGTTATAGAAGTTTAGGCTACCATCGCTGTTGAGACTGGGACCGAGTGTCTTATCAGGCACAACTACAGTTGTCTGAGTATAACCACCCACTGCAACTTCGTTAGGCTGGAGTGAGTCAGGACTTTGCGGTAGTATCTCAGTATCTTGGTCAGGCTGGTCACTGCCATCAATCCCTGGTAAACGTCCATCTCCTCCATCGGAAACATCACCTGGCTCTGAGCCCACATCGATACTAGGTAAACCGCCAGGAGTTTGCGTTTCAGGAGTTTCGCCAGGGGCGATGAGGCTAGAACCACCCTGAAAGAAGGTTATCCAGAGTAAATAGGCAATTAAAAAGACAAGAATAAGGAATCCAATGATTAATAAAGGTTTTTTAAGGCGAGCCAATTTTGACATAATCCTTGTTTAATATTTATAAATATTATATAATTTAGTATATAGTAAAAATGAGAAAAATTCAATTTATCTAGTGAATAATTTATTATGGCCTTATTTTCTTTTAGCAAGGATAAATTTTTTTTGGGAATAGACATCGGCGACTCTTCTTTGAAAATGGTGGAATTGAAGAAAAAGGGGAAGAAGATTTTTTTATCTAATTATGCTTTTAGCGAAAATGTAGCTGAGCTTAACTTCAATAAAATTGAGGATACTTCCTATTTAGCGAGGGCAGTTAGTAAAGTGATTAATGAGGCTGGTATTCAGTCGCGTCGCGCCACTGTTTCTTTGCCTACTTTTTCAGTTTTTTCCTCTATTATTAATGTTAGCGTTGGTGACAAGAAGATGCTAGCTAGTACTATTAGTGAAGAAGCTAAAAAGGTTATTCCTTTACCTTTAGATGAGATGATACTTGATTGGAAGATTATCCCTGATGAGAAAGGAAAGATAAAAAATGCTGGCGATCTCAAAGTCTTCTTAACTGGCTCGCCAAAGAAATTAGTCAAAAAATATATTGAGATATTTAAAAAAGCTAATTTGTCCTTAGCTAGCCTAGAAACTGAGACTTTTTCTTTAGTAAGGAGTTTGATTGGCAATGATAAGTCATCTATAATGATAGTAGAGATTGGCGCTAATAGTACTGACTTATCAATCATCAAAGAAAGTATTCCTGTCCTTAACCGGAGCTTGTCAGTGTGTTCGACGACAATAACAAAGAAGTTAGCTGAGGTACTGGGGATGAGTTTTAGTCAAGCTGAGCAGTTTAAGTTAGATTTAAACTTCTCCCTTAACGAAAAGACTGATGACAAAAATGACTTACCACACCTAGTGCTTGAATCAATTGAGCCAATAATTACTGAAATGAAGTATCTTCGCGATTTCTATCAATCACAGAACCCAGATCCAATTGAAAAAATTGTTCTCTCCGGTGGTGGTTCACTCTTATTGAACTTAGCTGACTATCTTTCTCTCCGATTAGATGCTAAAGTAATAATTGGAGACCCCTGGAATCGAATTAATTATCCTCAGGAGATTAAACCAGTTTTATTAGAAGCTGGACCTAAGTTAGCAGTCGCTATTGGCTTAGCGATGCGGGGAATAGAGTAAATTATGAGTTTACTAAAACAAAACAAAGAAAATAAATCGAGTTCAGACCAGGCTTTCAAAAACCCTAAAATCTTGGAAGTTGACCTCATCAAACAAGAGATAAGCTTGGAGTTTAATTGGAAGAAAAACCTGTTTAGTCTCTTTTTTATTTTCGGCACCTTTATTATTATTCTAATTGAGCTCTATTTTGGTTTGAATTGGTGGCAGAAGGATGAAGAGCAGCGCCTAGAGGCAATTAAGGCAGAGTCTGAATTATTGCGAGCTGATATTAATCAAAGTCGTGAAGACGCACGGGCCGCTCTTACCTATCAAGATAAAACTGAAGTGATTACGCCACTACTAGATAATCATATTTATTGGTCTAACTTCTTTTCTTGGTTAGAAAAGAATACTTTAAGTACAGTCAAGTATACTAATCTAGATTTGAAACTCAACAGCGATTTTGCTTTTTCTGCCCATGCTAACTCCTTTGCTGAGGTGTCTTGGCAAGTAAAGCAATTCCTTGATGATCCTTTTGTCAAAGATGTTGAAGTAGCAACTGCTAGTGCTGATGGTCATGCTTTGACTCAAGAACAGCTTGCCCAGCTAGCTAGTGAGGGTGCTAGTTTAGCTGACCTTAACTTAGCTTCACGGGCACCAGAAGTTTCTTTTTCGATTGAGTTTAGTTTAGACCAAGATATTTTTAAGAAATAAGTTATATGTCTGAGAAAAAAAAGACACGCCAAGAAGAAGTAAATATATTTTTAAATGAGTATTTTGCTTTACTTTCTTTCATTGTTGCTATCTTGGTTTTCATTTTACTTTATTCTTTTATTATTTCTCCCAAATTAACTCAGACTAAAATGGTCATTAAAAGCAATATTGGCGCCCAAGAGAAGTTATTTGAAGAGCAGAAGTTAAGGCTCAAAGAGCTCCAAACTATCTATAATGTCTATAGTAAAATACCAGTATCTGACCTAGATACTTTCAATCAGGTTTTGCCCAACAACTATGTCAAAGAAAGTTTATTTGGAGAGTTAGAGGAAATAACTAGTCGTAGTGGTTATATTTTAGAGTCTTTAGATATAAATGATCAGGGACCAACTAGCATTAGCGCTACTATCGGCGCTATTGAAGGCGTAGCCAATATTTCTGGGCTTGATTATCGTAATCTGAAAAAGTTCATCCAGGATTTAGAAAAAAGTTCTCGTTTAATTGATGTTCAAGGAATTTCTTATTCGGTCGAAGGGGAAAGCCTTGAGCTAACTTTTTTAACTTATTATTATAAAGCTAGTTAATTTATTTAAACTTTAATTTAGTATGTCTAATCGCTTCGCCAGCCTCTTTTACTCCCTTACCGCCATTGTTTTGTTGGCTGCTTTAGCATTGCTTTTCTTTCGTCAAGATTTTATCGATTACTATCGCGATGCTAGTGGAGTAACTAAAACTGAAGTAGTGATTAGAAGGGAACTGCCAGCGGAACAGTTAATTGATACTGAGATTTTGCAAGCTGATGCTATGCGTGCTTTAACTAGCCAAGTTAAGCTATTCTCAATTGATAAAATTTGTGGAAGTAATATCAATAATAATTCATGTCGGGTCGGCAATACCAGCCCTTTATTTGAATAAAATTTCATTAGTGATGTTAAGTAGTCAAGATAACAAACTTTTAGATTTATTGCTTGAGCAAGGACTTGTTGATCAAGAAAAGGTAAAAGAGATAAAGGAAAAAGTTGAAGCAGGCGCAAGCCTCAATATTTTTTTAATTGAAGAGAAAATTGTTCCTGAAGAGAAGCTAGCTCAAGCGCGGGCCCTATTACTGAATTTGCCTTATCAAAGCTTACTTGAAGGTGATGTGCCAGAAGAAACTCTCAGATTCCTCCCCGAAGAGATTGCTCATACCTACCAAGTGATTAGCTTCTCTAAAGAAAATGACTTGGTTAAAGTGGGGCTATTGGAGCCAAACCTAAAAGCAATGGAAGCAATTAACTTCCTTACCAGAGAGCAGGGCTTGAAAGTGGAATATTATTTAATCTCTACCAGTAGTTACCGTAAAGCAATCAAACAATATCAAAAGTTAGAAGAAGAAATTTCTAGTGCTTTACGGATTAAAGCTAAAGAAGATGGAGCTGAGCTAGTAGAGGTAGATGAATCAGTTGATGTTTTGAGTTCAAGTGAAGTTAGTAGTGCGCCAATTTCACGTATCGTCGCTGTTATTATTCGTCATGCGGTTGAGGCCAGAGCTTCAGATATTCATATTGAGCCCTATGGCAAAGAAAGCCGAGTACGCTATCGTATTGACGGTATTTTACACACTTCCTTAACGCTACCAAAAACAGTTCATAATGCTGTGGTAGCTCGTATTAAAGTGTTAGCTAAACTAAAACTTGATGAAACCCGGGTACCCCAAGACGGTAGGATTAGATTGATAGTAAGTAACCGCGAAGTTGATTTTCGTATTTCCACTTTACCCTTAGCTAGCCAAGAGAAAGTGGTAATGAGAATTTTAGATACCAGTGGCGGTGTCCTTACCCTTGAAGAGCTTGGCTTCAACCAGCTTGCCCTAAAAAGAATGCGTGACGGGGTTAAGAAAACTAATGGTATGGTTTTAGTGACTGGCCCTACTGGTAGTGGTAAGACGACGACACTGTATGCGGTGTTAAATATCTTAAACAAAGAAGGGGTAAATATATCTACTTTAGAAGATCCGATTGAATATGAAATTGAAGGAATTAATCAGTCACAAGTAAAACCTAGAATTGGCTTTAGCTTTGCTAGTGGACTAAGATCACTCTTGCGTCAGGACCCTGACATCATCATGGTAGGTGAAATTCGTGACGAAGAAACAGTGGAGCTTGCTATCCATGCTTCTTTAACTGGTCATTTAGTGCTTTCAACTCTGCATACCAATAATGCTATTGGTGCTGTTTTACGTTTAATTGATATGAGAGCTGAAAAGTTCCTTTTAGCTTCTACCCTCAAAACTGTAGTCGCGCAAAGGCTAGCCCGACGACTTTGTAATCATTGTAAAAAAGAGACAGCCTTTACTCCTGAAGTAAAAGCAGAAATGAAAGAAATCCTATCATCACTCTCTACTGAATTAATTAAGGCAGAGATACCAAGCTTTACCAATTTAGATGATTTAATAGATAATGCTCAAGCTTATGAAGCAGTTGGTTGCCCTCGCTGTGAGAATACAGGTTACTCTAGTCGTATTTCAATTGCTGAAGTAATTGAGATCAATGAAGAGCTCAAAGAATTCATTAATTCAGCTGATGAAATATTGAGTGAAGATGTGGTAAAGCGGATTGAGGAGTTTATTTCCATTAAGCAAGATGGTATAATAAAGGTATTACAAGGAGTAACTAATTTAGAAGAAATCTACCGGGTAATTGAGGATTAATAATCGCTTATGGCAATTTTCAAGTACAAAGCAAGAACTAGCTCTGGCCGACTACGCCAGGGAGTTAGTGTTGGCTTAAATGAGTCTGATGTTTTATCACGCTTGCGCCAAAGTGACCTTGAGCCTCTTTCTGTAGTTGATACAACTGACTCAGTTGATGCCAGGTTCCGTCGCTTTATTGCTCCCATTAAAACCAAAGAGCTAGTAATTTTTACTCGTCAATTAGCAGTGATGATAACTGCCAATGTGACTGTAGTAGAAGCTTTGCGGATTTTAGTTGATCAAACAAAAAATATTACCTTGCAGAATATGATAGCTGAGGTTGCTTTTGAGGTTGATGGTGGTTTGCCATTATCAGAGGCCTTCGCCAAGCGTCCGAAAATATTTTCTAACTTCTTTGTTAATATTATTAAATCTGGTGAAACTTCTGGTAAGTTAGATGAAGTGTTGACTTATCTAGCAGATGATATGGAGCAGAGCTATGACATGGCTTCAAAGATTAAAGGAGCTATGATCTATCCAGCTTTCATTATTGTCGGCTTACTAGCAGTTGGTATTATTTTGATGGTTTATGTTATTCCTAACTTAACTGAGATCTTAGCTGAAGCTGATGCTGAGTTGCCGATGGCAACAAAAGCGATTATAGCAACATCACACTTTTTGCAAAAATATTTATGGTTAGTAGGATTAGGAGTTATTATTTTAATCATCTTCATCTCTTATGCTATGAAAACTAAGGCAGGGAGGTGGATTATTGATAAGGCCAAATTGAACTTACCTATTTTTGGTGAACTATTCCAATACATCTATGTAATGCGCTTTACCCGCTCCCTATCAACCCTAGTTAAAGGTGGAGTTACCATTACCAGAAGTTTAGAAATAGTGTCTGATGTTGTTGGTAATGAGGTTTATAAGAAAATTATTGATGACACCATTAAGTCAGTCCAAGATGGTAACCCAATTGCTACAGTTATTACCAAAAGCAAAGATATTCCCAAAATGGTCTCCCAGATGTTATCAGTTGGTGAGCATACTGGTAAGCTCGGCTTAGTGTTAGATAAAGTAACTGAGTTTTATGAGCGCGAATCAGATAATATGTTGAGTAATTTAAGCAAATTAATGGAGCCGATCATTATGGTAGTTATGGGTGCTGGTGTTGGCATCATGGTCGCTGCCGTTATCATGCCGATGTATAATTTAGCAGGCCAGTTCTAACTCTTGTCTCAATTTTGCTAATTTGCTATAATTAAGTTAGAAAATAAATAATCAATTAGCTTAGTTTTTTTATCAATTAATATAAAAACTAAACCAATTTAAACAGTAGAATATGAAAAATAATAAAAGTGGTTTTACCTTGATAGAGTTGCTGGTAGTAATTGCCATTATTGGTTTACTCTCAACCCTGTCATTGCTTGCTTTAAACCAAGCCCGAGCCCGAGCTCGTGATACCAAGCGTATCTCTGATGTCAGACAAATGCAGACAGCTCTTGAGATGCTTTATAATGATACCGGAGATTATCCTGACGGTACGAAAGTAGCATTACCTAATATTGGTGAATTCCTTGATCCAGTACCAACTCCACCAACCATTATTGATGGTGGTTGCCCTGGCACAAATGCCTATACTTACACTAAACATGGTGCTAAATCTAACGCTACCTACTCTATTGAATATTGCTTAGGCAGTACTGTTAATGAGATCCCAGGTGGTTCAATACAAACTGCTTCACCCGCTGGCATTTGGCTACACTAAGCTAACTAAAATTTGAATTGATTAGTAAAAGAGGCCTTGATTAGGGCCTCTTTTTTATTGTTTTAGAGAAATTAATCGTTTAGACTTGTCTTGCTTTTATAACTTTGCTATAATTTAATTGAAATTTATTTATGCACTCACTTAAGCTAGTTTTTTTCTCCTAGTTTAAGTTAATTAAGAGAATGAATATGAAAAACAATAAAAGTGGTTTCACCTTGATAGAGTTACTGGTAGTAATTGCCATTATTGGTTTACTCTCAACCCTGTCATTGCTTGCTTTAAACCAAGCCCGAGCTCGAGCTCGTGATACCAAACGTATCTCTGATGTCAGGCAAATGCAGACAGCATTAGAGCTCTACTACAATGATCATGCTGAGTACCCATCCTCTGCGCCTGCTGGTGGTTCTATTGGTGAATTCCTTGACCCAGTACCTACTCCACCGACTATTAAGGATGGTAGTGTCTGTCCTACAGCTGATGCCTATACTTATACGCGTCAAGGCAGTTCAGTTGATGATTATTCTTACACGATCTTGTATTGTCTAGGTAGCACTGTTAATGAGATTACAGGTAATATGATGCAAACTGCTAGCCCAGCTGGAATTAGTCTACGTTAATATTAGAGTTAGAATTAGAAGAAGAAGCCTTGTTTAAGGCTTCTTTTGTTTTTTTAATAATTCATTGCTATAATTAAGAAATAATTAACTATTATTTCAAAATGAAGTTAATTAATAACTTAGATACAAAATTGTGGGAAGCTTTCATCAAAACTAACCCCGGTATTTCTGGAGTTGAGTTTTTATTATCTCCGGCTTGGATAGAGATTAGTAAGAAAGAAGAGGAGAGAGTGGAGACAGTGGCAATAGTAAGGCAAAAGGATTATCGTGATCAAGAGATAAAACTAGAGGATGTTTTAGCCCTAGCTCTTATCATCAAGCGTAAGATTAAAGGACCTTGGTTTTATCTTTATGCTCCCCGTGGACCTTTGCTTGCTCAAGGATTAGATCGTAAAGAAAAAAAGGCAGTAATTAATTTTTTCCTGAAATCAGTACATCGGCTCTATAAAAAAGCAATCTTTTTTCGGATTGAGCCGGCTAATGAAAAATCACATCGCTGGCAAAGACATTTTCCCACTTGGCGTTTAGCTAGTTTATTTAGAATCAAGAAAGTGAAATCAATTCAGCCTGAGAAGACCGTGGTAGTTGATCTGAGCAGAGAACCAGACAAAATCATCAAAAGTTTCAAGCAAAAAGCTCGTTATAACATCCGTCTCGCTCAGCGTAAAGGGGTGACTGTAGAGGCTGGTAGCGAGGCTGACTTAGATGAGTTTTGGCGCTTACTGCAGGCAACTAGTAAGCGCGACCGTTTTCGTTTACACAACAAAGAGCACTACCGCCAACTTTTGGCTAGTTCTAAACCTGGTTTTATTGAGCTCTATTTTGCTTATTACAAAAATAAAAAAATAGCTACTGCTATTGTTAGTTTCTACGGCAAAAAGGCGACCTATCTCCATGGTGCTAGTGATAATAATTACCGTCAAGTAATGGCGCCACATTACCTTCAATTTGAGTTAATGAAGTTAGCCCGTGAACGCAATTGCCTTAGCTATGATTTATATGGAATTGATCGCCAGGCTTGGCCTGGGGTTACTCGATTCAAACTAGGTTTTGCTGGAGCAGAGAAGAGGTATCCCGGTACTTTTGCCGTTATTTATCGACCGCGCCTTTATGCGCTTTATAGGAGTTTACATTTTATTAAAAATATATGATTGCAATTAATAACCCAAGTAGTTACTCCTTTAGTAAAAAAAAGGCAGAAAGGCTATTTGCTACTCTCCTAGATTTCTATCACTTAGGAGATAAGCGGGTATCAGTCGCTATTGTTAATGCCAAGGAGATGAGAAAAATTAACCGTGAGACTAGAGGGATTGATAAAAGCACTGATGTTTTATCTTTCTTGCTAGAAAAAAATCCGACTGGCAAGGGAGAGTTTTGGGGTGAGATTTTTATCAATACCGCTTCTATTAGAAGGCCTCAAGATTATCTTGACATCTTTACTGAGAAAAAAACTCCAGCTTATCTCACCTACTTTCTTTTTGTCCATGCTTTATTACACCTAGTTGGCTACAATGATGAAGATGAAAAAGAACGCCTGGGGATGATAGATTTAGGGCGCTCTTTTATGAATAAGTATTATCGTTAATTTAACTAGAAAGAGATTAGCTTAGATGCTATAATATAATTATGTTTAGCCGATTTAGTAAGCAAAAAACATTGCTCTTAGGGCTCATTTTATTAGCCTTTGTTTTTTTGCTTACCTTAAGCTCTTCAGCTGATAACATTCGCCTACGCGGGCAAGGACTTTGGAAAGGAGTAGAGAATAATCGGGACTATGGTTACATTTATTTCAATTGTGAGGATGCCCGTACTGGAAACTTCTTTGATGAGGCCGGCAATCTAGCAGGAGCAGGCACCTTCTTTGACCCTTTTACCCCTGAAGAATTTCATTTTGATTTTGACCCTTGCCTTGAAATCGGTTTTGCGGTTGAGCTTGATGACTTTGGTCTCCTATCAGGTGATGCTTGGAATCCTAGTGTCGGTATCATCAGTTTTGAGTATGATGGTTTTGACCCACCTGATAATTATGCTTTTGCCAGTAATTGCCAAGGAGTTTGTGATCAAGGCAATCCTTGCCTAGCTTGCTATAATTTCTCTGACCAGAAACTCTACGGCTGGGGCCGAATTGAGCACCCAGTTGTTCCTGATCAAGGCAGTGTGAAATGGGTGAGACTAGATGCCTATTCTGATCCAAACAAGTCAGCTGCAATTTATACTAATGATTCAGAGCAATCACCCTACCCAGGAGCTAATTTGAATTTAGGGGATTTAGCTGGTCGGGGGCAGAGCACCTATGATGGGGAACGAGAAATTAGCCTTAACTGTGAAACTGAAAACTATCCTCTGCCTGGTACTTGTCTCAGTAACGATTACCGCGTCTACATCAAAGACCTAGTCATCGGTCGTTTATCAGCCCCTAACTGGAGCTTTGCCAATGCCTGTTCTTCTGGAGCAATTGGAGCAACTTTGCGTTGGCAACGTCTTAGTGGTGTTCAAACTGCCTATGAAGTAGTGATAAATACCAAAGATAGCTTTTCTCTAGATAATAATGACTATATTTATTATTCCGGCAAACGACCATCATCTGCTAGTCAAATTAACCTTCGCGCTAGTGATGGTCTCAATTACGACACTGCCTATTATTGGTGGGTAAGGGGCTATGATGATGAAGATAAGCCAACCAATTGGATTCAGTATACCACTAACACCGGTTATGATAGCGATGCTAATCGTGATGGTAATAACCTTACCTTTCAGACTTTTGAGCATGAGTTTCCTAACCCATTCTTCTCTTGGCAACCAGAAAACCCCTTGACTAGCACTTCTACTACTTTCATCAGTGAGTCTTTTGTCTATACGCCCAGCTCTAGACAGACGCCGATTAGTTGCGATAGTCAGCCAGCTTTATGTGATTATCTCTGGACTACAACTGATTTTGGCGCAGTAATTACCGACCCTAACTCTAGTCAGACTGAAATCTCTTTCTACAATGCTACTAACACTACTATTTTCCTTGAGTTAAGTGACCAGACTGGCTATTATTGCAGTACTAGCACTTCTTTGCGGGTAAACTATGATCTACCCCTCTGGCGTGAGGTCAAGGCCCAGGACTACTAATAGATCTACACATGACTTTAATTAAAAGAAAATCAAATAAATATAATTACCCAGCTCTAACATTAATTGAGATGTTAGTGAGCATGTCAGTAGTTGGCATTATTGCTACTATTTTTATACTCAATTATCAAAACTCAACTAAGCGGACTGGTTTAGTGATGGCTAGCCAAGGCTTGGTAACTGATATTCACTATGCCCAAAATAATGCTTTGGGCCTAGCTCCCTATGGCGATGCTATCCCTGGGGGTGGCTGGGGAGTGTATTTTGATTTAGATGAGCCAGGCCATTATGTAATTTTCCCAGATCTTGAGCAACCAGATGAGCCTGGCTATCATGACTATGACCCCCAGACAGAAGGGGATGTGAATTTAGGGGCAAGGAAAGTACAATTACCCCAGGGCGTAATTGTCAGTGATATTTATTTTGCCAACAATACCCAGAAAAATACTGTCTCAATTACTTTTCTACCGCCTGACCCTCAAGTAAATATCTATAGTGGCAATGTTGACACGACTGAAGTCAGGATTGAATTAAAAGACCTTCGTACTGATAGTATCAAGACAGTTTTAGTTAATTTTTTAGGTTTAGTTGAAGCAATTGATTAATATGAGAATAAATTGGCCAACAAATAAAGAAAAGAGAGCCTTTACTCTAGTGGAGATTATTGTAGTTCTCTTCATTATTGCTATTACCCTACTTGGAGTAGTTTCTTTAATCATCCAAAATATACAAAGCCAATCAATTAACAAAAACAACATCATTGCCTATCAGTTAGCCCAAGAGGGAGTAGAGTTAGTGCGCCAAGTAAGAGATACTAATTGGCTCAGAGGAGGAGATTTTGCTGATGATTTAAGTACTGGTACCTATGTAATGGATTATCAGTCAGTACTGCCAACTCCATTAATCAATCCCAGCCAAGCCCAGCTCTATCAGGATAGCTCTGGTTTCTATAACCACAGCAATGGGGAAGAGACTAGGTTTAGTCGGGAGATAGGTCTAGAGCTAGTGAGTAGTAGCCAATTGGTAGTGACAGTTAATGTTAATTGGCAGGAACGTAGTCGTATCCATAATTATAATTTAGAGACAGTTTTATATGATTGGTACTAACAATAAAAAAAATAAGCGGGCCTATTCTTTAATTGAAGTAATCGTTTCAGTGGCTATTTTTACTTTTATCATTGTCTCTAGTACGGAGATATTCCGTTTAGTGATACGGGGACAGAGACAAGCAGTAGCGAGCCAGAATGTGCAAGAGAGCCTGAAATACTTTTTTGAGGTTACGGCCAAAGAGATTAGAATGGCAAGACGTAGTACTGGTTCTTGTAATGTCCCAGCTGGAGATATTTTTCATTTAGAATCTGGTAGTTATGGTGATATTCTCTATTTCACCAATTTCTATAACCAATGTGTCAAATATGAGCTAGTTAGCTCAGGCGATACTATCAGGTGGCAGATTAGTCGCGATGCTAACACTGGCTTTATTTCTCCTCAGTTAATCAAAATTGATCAGTTAGCGATAGATCTCAAGCAAGAGCCAGATGTCCAACCAAGCTTGACGATGACAATGCGGGCTTATTTACTCAGTGAGCAAGCCGGAGCTTCAGAGTTAAGTATCCAAACAACAGTTGCTTCGCGCTACTATCGTCAGTAATCTTATGAAAAAGTTAATTCAGACAATAATGAATAAGTTAGGAGCAAAACAATTACCAGGTAGTGCTTTGTTATTTACCATGTTTATTCTCTCTGCTATTTTAGTGGTGGCACTGGGGGGATCTCATATTATTTCTCGGAGTTTAGTGGCAAGTGGACGCCAAGCTCAGTCGGTCAAAGCTTATTTTTCGGCTGAGTCAGGGATAGAGGAGATACTTTGGGAGATCAGGGCCAACAATGTGCGCTATGGGCCAGAAAAGCAGGGTACAGGGGAAATTTTATTAGCTGGAGATTTAGCCTCTGAGGCTAGTTATCGAGTTTATCATACCTTTAATAAATTTGAGCCCCAAGTGGTGAATAATTACACTGCTATTGGTACTTTTGGTAACACCAGTCGGAGTGTGGAAGTGAGTTTTTAGTGGAGGTAGAAATCCTTGGAGTAAATTTATTTAGGTGGTATAATAAACTTAGTATAAAAATAATTAATGGCTAAGATTAGTAAACAGATAAATAAATCAGTAGCTGTTTTAGTCAGCTTTTTTGTCATAGCTGTTTTCTTTTTTGTGGCCAAAACTTCACTCGCTCAAGTATTCTATAATGACTATAATAAACCAGTTGGTGGCACTCTATCTAACATTGAATGGAATACTCTACCAGATGACTTCCTCAACAAAAGAGGGAACTCAACCCTACAAGGACCCCTTACCATCACTAATGATTTAACGGTCCAAGGAGTTCTCCAAGCACGATTAAACGCTAGTTATATTGGTGCGGGTACTTTTGGTAATATCACTGGTGGCGGAAATTATTATTTCCCAGGAGTTTTGGGAATTGCTGGCAATGTTGGTATTGGTACTACTAACCCTCAATTTGCTCTTGATGTTTCAGGGAGCATTAACTTTACCGATTCTCTTTATTACCAAGGTAACCCTTTTATCAGCAGTGTCTGGGAGAGATTTGGTAATTCAATTTACTACAACACAGGCAATGTCGGCATTGGCAAGTCAAATCCAAGCTACAGGCTAGATGTTGATGGTAGTGCTAATTTTAATGGTCTAGTCTCTGGGCACACACCAATGAGTAATCAAAACCATGCTTTTACCACGGTTGATTATGTCGCTGATGCCTTATCAGGCGGGGTAAGTACTGCAGTTGGTTATTGGACTAAGAATGGCAATCACATCTATAGCAACAATAATGGCAATGTCGGTATTGGTGTCACTAATCCTAGTCAACGCCTAGAAATAAGTGGAAGCATTCGCTTGCCCAACACTACTAGCCCTACTACTGGAGTAATCTACAAAGGTGGTGATAGCTTTATTCATAACTTCTCTCACCCTACTGGTAGTGGTGATAAGCCTGATGGCAATAACCTTTTTATCGGTCGTTACTCAGGTAATTTCTCTACGGGCGCAACTGCTAACTATTACTTTGAAGCTTCCTATAATACTGGAGTTGGCTATGGCACCCTTTTCTCTAATGTCACTGGCTATCGTAATTCAGCCTTTGGCGCTTCTGCCCTTGAAAGTAATACTACTGGCTCTTCTAATTCAGCCTTTGGTTATCAAGCCATGCGGGACAATAATGTTGGCTATGCTAATACTGCCTTTGGCGCCTATGCTCTTTACCTGGGTAATAGTGGAACCCTCAATACGGCCTTAGGTTATGAAGCTGGAGCTTATCTAGCTAATAACAGTAACCGTACTAGCGGTAACTATGGTCTCTATGTTGGCGCTGAAACTAAAGCTAGTGCTAATGGTAATTACAATGAAAACGTAATTGGCTATGGCGCAATCGGGGCTGGCTCAAATTCAGTCGTACTTGGTAATGACAATGTCTTAAAAACCCTTCTCAAAGGTAATGTTGGTATTGCTAAAACTAATCCAATTCATAAGTTGAGTGTTGGCGGTACAGTTAACTTTGATGACTTAGCCTATGGTGTTACTCCCCAAAGTAGCCTAACTTTTGCCCTTACCACTGTGGAATATGTAACTAGTGCTTTATCAGGAGCACAGGGTCCCGCAGTTGGTTATTGGACTGCCAATGGTACTAATATTTATAGTAATAACAATGGCAATGTTGGCGTTGGTTTAACTAACCCAAGCTCTAAGCTCCATGTCTCAGGCACTTTCAGGACTACTGGAGTTACTTTACTTGCCAGCTCATCTGGTAATGTTGGTGTTGGCTTAACTAACCCAAGTTCCAAGCTCCATGTCTCAGGTACTTTCAGGACCACCGGAGCTACTTTACTAGCCAGCTCAACTGGCAATGTCGGTATTGGTATTACTAATCCTTCTGCCAAGTTAGATGTTGCTGGTGGCGCTAATTTCAACCAATTAGTCTATGGTGTAACTCCATTTAGCAATCAAAACCTAGCCTTTACTACCGTTGATTACGTCACTGACGCCTTATCAGGCGGAGTAAGCACTGCAGTTGGTTATTGGACTAAGAATGGTAATCATATCTATAGCAATAATAGTGGCAATGTTGGTATTGGTACTACTAATCCAGTTTCTAAACTTCATGTTGATGTTGGTACTTTAAATGGAGATCTACTAATTCAACGTCGTGATACCACTGTCAATGCTGAGATTGGACTTTTGTTAAAAATTTCTTCAGATACTAGCACCTCCTACAAAAAAGCAGGAATGATTTTCAAAAGAACGGAACCTGGTGGCAGTGCTCGGGGTGATCTCTATATCGGGTCAAACATAGAAGCAAATACAACCAACCTAGATGCTTCTAAGGCCCAATTAGCTATTATTGGTTATGGTACTTATGCTGGTAATGTTGGCGTTGGCACTAATACGCCAGCAAGTAAACTTGAAGTCGCTGGAAGTTTCAGGGCAAGTGGTAATACGATTTTAGCTGACACATCAGGTAATGTCGGTATTGGTTTAACTAACCCGACGCATCCATTTGAAGTCGCAGGTGTTTCCCAATTTGGTAGTTTAGCTTATGGCATTACCCCACTGAGCAACCAGACTCTAGCCTTTGCCACTGTTGATTATGTTACCACCGCTATCAACACTGCTGCGGGCTCAGTAATATCAGGCTCTGGGACTACTAATTACCTGCCAAAGTGGACTGGGGCTAAAGCCCTAGGAAATAGCGTTCTCTATGATAATGGTACTAACGTTGGTGTTGGTCTAACTAATCCTAGCTCCAAGCTCCATGTCTCAGGCACTTTCAGAACTACCGGAGCTACTTTGCTAGCAAGCTCATCTGGCAATGTCGGTATTGGTATTACTAATCCTTCTGCCAAGCTTGATGTTGCTGGTGGCGCTAATTTCAATCAACTAGTCTATGGTGTAACTCCATTTAGCAACCAAAACCTAGCCTTTACTACCGTTGACTACGTCACTGATGCCTTATCAGGCGGAGTAAGTACGGCAGTTGGTTATTGGACTGCTAATGGTAGTAATATCCATAGTAATAATGCTGGTAATGTTGG
>CAYQEI010000002.1:11245-34108 GCA_964416495.1 uncultured Gammaproteobacteria bacterium | reverse complement strand
GGCATTGGTTTACGCGGTTATGGCCAAAGAGACCCCTTGGTGGAGTATAAAAAAGAATCATATCGCTTGTATCAAGAACTACTAGGCTTGATTAATAAAAATGTGGCTTACTCAATTTTCAAGGCAGCCGAGGGCCTAGTGTTAGCAACTGAGCAAAGACTTCAAGCTGGTACTAACATTCTCTCAGTTTTTTCAAATCGCCCTAAGAAAGCACTAGAGTTTAGTGGTGCCCAAAAAGAGATGCAACGCCAAGCTGAAGCCAGGAATACGGTTGATTTAGTCAGTGAAAAACTCAAAGATGAGAGCGGTCATAAAGTTGGGCGCAATGATCCTTGTCCTTGTGGCAGTGGCAAGAAGTACAAGAAGTGCTGTGGAAAATAATCCAATAGTGGAAAATAATCCAATAAAGGGAGTAGTGAAGTTAAAAAAGGTGTTTATTTAAGTGGCCACTTGAAATACGAGCTAATATTAGTGGCATTTATCGTCTATTCTTAACTATAGCCAATAGTATCTGATTATATCCGAAGAAATATGATTATAGTTTAGCCATTTGCCTTATCCGCTATAATCCGCTATAATCCACTATATAGCATATAGCTTTAAATTAATCATCAAAATAAGTACTTTATGGATGATATTAGAAAAAAACTTGATCAGCGTATAGAAAGTCCTGATCCGCATATTGTGGCGCTCTTAGCTGAAATTGATGGGATTAGTGGTGAGTTTAGAGGGGGATTAAGGCTGACTCCGCAGGCAATAACTAAGCTCAAGAGATCAACACTGGTTACTTCGGCTGGGGCCTCTACTCGTATTGAGGGGGCAAAGCTTAGTGACGGAGAAGTTGAGAAGCTTATGCAGGGCTTAGCGATTTCAAAATTCGCCGATCGTGATAGGCAGGAAGTCCAGGGTTATCTAGAAACACTACAGATTATTTTTGATGTCCATGAGACTTTAGCTCTAAGAGAAAGTGTAATTACTTCTTTACATAATCAGCTCCTTAAATACTCTACTAAAGATGAGAGACAGCAGGGAGATTACAAAAAGAAGGAGAATACGGTTGGAGTGATGGGGGCGGATGGTAAAGTAGCTAAAATAATATTTGAAACTACCCCAGCGTATCTGACTGGCAAAGAAATGCTTGAGCTCATAGACTGGACTAGCGAAGCACTTGAAAAAAATCGCTTCCATCATCTTCTTATCATCGCTAATTTCATCCTTGAGTTTTTGAAGATTCATCCCTCTGAAGATGGGAATGGACGTCTTTCTCGTGTTATTTCAAACCTTCTTTTACTCCAATCTGGCTATACTTTTGTTCAGTATATTTCACATGAGCAAATCATAGAACGTCGCAAGGATGAGTATTACCTTGGCTTGCGCAAGTCACAAGAGACATTCAAGACCGATCACGCCACTATTTCCCCTTGGCTAAACTTCTTCCTGTCTGTGATAAAGGAGCAAGCTAGCAAGGCGCTTTCATATTTGCAAACGGAGAAAATTGAAGATACGCTTTCCCCTAAACAATATGAGGTCTGGAAGTATCTCAGCAGTGTCAAAGAAGCAGGGCCAGGCGAGATTGTGAAGGCAACTAGCATTGCCTTGGGGACAGTCCGACAGGCACTTGATCGCCTTGTTAAACTAGGTGAAGTTAAACGAGTTGGTCGTGGTCGAGCAACGCGGTATGTTAAATTATAGGAAATAGATGAGAAAAATAAGCTTAGAAAAAGTTTTGCCGATATATAAATAATAATATTTGATAGTATATGAGTAAGCAAGAAAAAAGAAGCCAAGTCAGCCAGCAAGAAGATAGGGTTAATCAATTCTGGCAGGCTAATAAAATATTTGAGCAATCAGTTGATAGGGAAGCGCCACAAGGACCTTATTCTTTCTATGATGGCCCTCCTTTTGCTACTGGCACGCCTCATTATGGCCATTTAACTGGCAGTATAATTAAAGACGTTATTCCGCGCTACTACACTATGCGAGGCTATCAAGTAAAGCGCCGTTGGGGTTGGGATTGTCATGGCTTACCAATTGAAAATATAGTAGAAAAAGAGTTAGGGATTAGCAAGAAAAAAGAAATTGAAGAAATTGGTGTGGCTAAGTTCAATGATACTTGTCGGGCTCGAGTTTTGGCCTATGCCACTGATTGGCAAGAAACGATTAGCCGTCTGGGTCGCTGGGTTGATATGGATAATCCCTATCGGACGATGGACTTAGATTTTATGGAGTCAGTTTGGTGGATTTTCAAAACTTTATGGGACCAAGATTTGATCTATCAAGACCATCGTTCGATGCATGTCTGCCCGCGCTGTGAGACTACCTTAGCCCAATCAGAAGTAGCTGAAGGTTACCGCACGATCAAAGATTTAAGTGCCACCGTGAAATTTGCACTTGAGGGTGAAGAAAATACTTTTGTCTTGGCCTGGACAACGACCCCTTGGACCCTTATTGCCAATGTCGCTTTAGCAATTGGTGCTGAGATTAAATACAGTAAAGTTGAGTTCGCTGGTTCTTATTATATTTTAGCGAGTGATAAAGTTGAGACTGTATTTGCCGGCAAAGATTACAAGCTTGTTGCTGAGTTATCAGCTAAAGACTTAGTAGGAAAAAAATACCAAGCATTATTCCCTTATTATCAAGCTGATAAGTCATTAGCTAATTACAATCAAGGTTGGCAAATTTATCTAGCTGGCTTTGTTAACACCGAGGAGGGAACTGGCGTTGTTCACATTGCCCCTGCTTTTGGTGAAGATGATTTAGCACTTGCCCAAAAACATCAATTACCGCTAGTGCAACACGTTAGTCTAGATGGGCAAATTAAAGCTGAAGCAACTGATTTTGCTGGACTCAATGTCAAGCCAGCTAAGGACCATATGAGCACTGATGTTGAAATCATTAAATACCTCTCAGCTCATGATACTTTGTTTGCCAAAGCTAAATACGAGCATAGCTATCCTCATTGCTGGCGCTGTGATACTCCGTTGATAAATTATGCTACTAGCTCTTGGTTTGTTGCAGTTACGAAGATAAAAGACAGGCTAATTAACAATGCTCAAGAGATTAATTGGTTTCCATCTCATATTAAAGCCGGTCGTTTTGGCAAGTGGCTTGAGGGAGCACGTGATTGGTCCATTTCACGGCAACGTTATTGGGCTAGTGCTATCCCAATTTGGGAGTGTGAGAGCTGTTCGCATCGACAAGTAATTGGCTCAGTAGCGGAGCTAGAGGAGTTAAGTGGAGTGATGGGAATAGATGATATTCATAAAGATAAAGTTGACCCGATTACTTTTCCTTGTTCTAAGTGCCAGAAAACTATGCGCCGAGTTCCTGATGTACTTGATTGTTGGTTTGAGTCAGGAGCGATGCCTTTGGCTCAATTCCACTATCCCTTCGCTAACAAAGCCGAAGCTGAGGCCTCTTTTCCGGCTCAATTTATTGCTGAAGGAGTTGATCAGACTAGGACCTGGTTTTATTATCTTAGTGTTATTGCCACCGCCCTCAAAGACAGTCATGCCTTTAGTAATGTTATCGCCAATGGCATAGTCTTAGCTGAAGATGGCAAGAAGATGTCTAAGCGACTGCTAAACTACCCTGATCCTGTTAAAGTTTTAGATCAATATGGAGCTGATGCCCTCAGAATGTATTTACTGGCTTCACCAGTGATGTCAGCCGAGAATTTTAGTTTCAGTGAAAAAGGAGTAATGGAAGCCTTGCGCAAAAATATTCTTTTACTGGAAAATATCTATAATTTCTTTGCTCTCCATGATTACACTGGGCCTGAAGAAAGTGATTTAGAGCACTTAGCTAAGGCAAGTGATAATGTTTTAGATAAGTGGCTAATAATTAATCTTAATCAATTAATTAAGACAGTTGATAAGTATTTAGAGGAATATAATTTAGCTAAAGCAACCCGTCTCCTAACTGACTTTATCGACATTTTCTCTACTTGGTATATTCGTCGTAGTCGCGATCGCTTCAAAGATTTAGATGCTAGTGATGGTCAGTTAGCTTGGCAGATTACTAAGCAAACCTTAGTGACTATAACTAAAATAATGGCCCCCTTTATGCCTTTTCTGGCTGAGCGTCTCTGGCAGACTTTGACTGGGAATGATTATAAGCAGGCTCAAGCTAGTGTTCACTTAGAAGCTTGGCCTCAGGCCTTTAGTGTCGCTAATGAGGAGGAGGTGTTAAGGCAGATGGAGTTAACCCGCCAAATAGTTGAATTGGGGCTAGCTAAGCGCGATCAAGCTGGTATTAGGGTTAGGCAGATGTTAGCTAAGCTAGAGGTTAGTAGTCCTGAGAGTTTAGAGCCAGCTTATCTAGAGTTAATAAAAGATGAAGTTAATCTCCAAGAGATTAGTTTCAAAGTAACTAAAGACCAGACTTTGAGTGTAGTGCTAGACACTACGATTACCGCTCAGCTAAAAGAAGAAGGCCTTAAGCGTGAGCTAATTCGTTTCATTAATCGCTTACGTAAGCAAGCAGAACTCACTAAAGCTGATAAAGCTACAATTTTAGTGAGTGGCAGTGAGGCTATCGCTCTTGTTGTCAAAAAATATCAAGCTGAGCTCCAAGCTGAGACTTCTTCAGCTTTAGTTGAGTACCAAACTGAGATTGAGGCTGAACTGGAGTCAAAGTTGGAAGCTAAAATTGAAGCTGAGATGATAATTATAGCCTTGAAAAAATAATGATTTTTAGCTATAATAGAATCGATCTAATTAATTAACTAATCTAAAAATATGAATATTTGGTACATTATAGTAGGTGTTTTGGTGCTAATAGTATTATTACTAATCTCTCTTTACAATGCCTTAATTAGACTAAAAAATAGAGTTGATGAGTCTTGGAGTGATATTGATGTCCAACTCAAGCGTCGCTATGATCTTATCCCTAACTTAGTCAATACTGTCAAAGGCTATGCTAGCCATGAGCAAGATACATTAGAAAAAGTTATCACTGCCCGTAACAGTGCTTTGTCAGCCCAAGATAGTGGCAATAGGGAAGCCCTAGCTCAAGCTGAGACAGCCTTAGCTGGAACTCTTAAGAGCATCTTTGCCTTAGCGGAAAGTTATCCTGAGCTAAAAGCAAATCAAAACTTTCTTGAATTACAACGAGAGTTAGCTGATACTGAAAATAAGATTCAATCTGCCCGCCGTTTCTACAACACCAATGTCCGTGATTTCAACACCAAAAGACAGACTTTCCCTAACAATATTATTTCTAAAAAATTGAAGTTTAACGATTACAAGTATTTTGCAGTAGAAACTGAGGCTGAGAAGCAAGTAGTTGAAGTCAAGTTTTAGTTAATTTATTTAATTAAACATATGAACACATTTATCAGCATCTCCATACCGGTTATAGTCTTTATTTTTGCTTGTCTGAAGCAGATTAATCAGTATGAGCGTGGAGTAAAATTCACTATGGGTAAGTTTAGTGGCATTATGGAGCCAGGTTGGCGTTTTCTCTGGCCAGCTTTTCAGTCTTATAAAAAAATAGATATGCGGGTCAAGGCGGTTGATGTTCCTGACCAAAAAGCAATTACTCGTGATAATGTCTCAGTCATTGTAAATGCTGTGATTTACTACAAAGTTAGTGAAGCCAGTAAAGCTGTCCTTGAAGTTGAAGATTTCTATTATGCTATTTCTCAATATGCTCAAACAACAATGCGTAACATTGTTGGTGAAGTTTCTTTAGATGAGCTACTAGCCCAGAGAGAAAAGATTGCCGAGCGTATTCGTGAGATAGTTGATGTTGAAACTGATGCTTGGGGTCTCAAAGTCAGCAATGTTGAACTAAAAGATGTCTCTTTGCCTGCTTCAATGGAGCGAGTGATAGCCAGGCAAGCTGAAGCTGAGCGCGAAAAGCGAGCAGTGATTATTAATTCTGAAGGTGAGCTCTCAGCTTCAGAGAATTTAGCCAAAGCAGCTAGGGCATTGAGCGAGTCAAAGGGTGCCCTACATTTACGCACATTACAGACCATGAGTGATCTCTCGGCTGATAAATCAAATACTATAGTCTTTCTAACACCGATTGAAATCCTACGCGCACTCGATGGCTACACTAAGCAAGTTTCAAGGCAAGAGGAAACTAAAACTGAAGAATAATTATGGCAAGTATTTATCGACACAGTGATAGTAATAAAAGAAAAACCTGGCTACTCTTATCCGGGTTTTTTCTCTTTGTTATTTTAGTAGGCTACATCTTTAGTCTAGCTCTAGATAATCGCTCAATTCTTTTCTGGGCGATTGGAATTAGCATTTTCTCTAGTTTCTACTCTTATTGGTATAGTGATAAGCTAGTTCTCTCTATTAGTGGCGCTAAAGAACTAAAACCAGCTGATAATTTAGAGCTCTATCGCTTAGTGGAAAACTTAGCTATAACAGCAGGACTACCACTCCCCAAAATTTATCTCATCAATGATGCCTCACCTAATGCCTTTGCTACTGGGCGTAATAAAAATAAGGCAGTGGTGGCAGTCACTACTGGCTTGCTAGCTCGTCTTGAGCGCTCGGAATTAGAAGGAGTGATTGCCCATGAGTTAGCTCATATTGGTAATCGCGATATTCAACTAGCGACTCTAATTACTGTTTTGGTAGGTCTGATTGTTTTGCTAGCTGATTGGTTTGTTCGCTTTAGTTTCTATCGTCGCAGTGGCTCAGGAGATAGCAAGAATAATAAGGGGCAACTTATCATTATGCTAATCGCTATAGTCTTAGCTATCTTAGCTCCATTTTTTGCCTATTTAATGCAGTTTGCTATTTCTCGTAAACGGGAATATTTAGCTGATGCTGACGCAGCTTTATTAACTCGCTATCCCGAAGGCTTAGCTCGGGCCTTAGAGAAGATTTCCGCTGATCCTAATCCACTCCAAACTGCCAATCGAGCAACCGCACACCTATTTATTGCTTCACCGCTCAAGGATAATAAAAAGAAAGGTAATTTCTTTACTCGGGCACTAGCGACTCACCCACCAATAGAAGAGCGGGTTAGGCGTTTGCGGGAAGCGAATCGTTAATTTAGTAAGTTATGAAAAGTAATAAGTTAGAATTAGTAGCTCCAGCTGGTAATTTAGCTAAACTAGAAACCGCCTTCCTCTATGGTGCTGACGCGGTTTATTTGGGTTTACCTGATTTTTCTCTGCGGACTAGGATTAACAGCTTTGACCTAAAAGGCATCAAATTAGTGTTGATAAAAGCTAGGGGGTTAAAGAAGAAGGTCTATATTACTGTAAACATCTTTGCGCATAATAAGCATTTACCGCCTTTGCTTAAGTTCCTCAAGGCAATCAAAAATAATCCACCTGATGCCTTTATCGCTTCTGATCCTGGTGTAATTTCCATTCTTCAAAATGAACTACCACAAGTACCGATTCATCTCTCTACCCAAGCTAATTGTACTAATTTAGCTTCTGCCCGTTTTTGGTATCAACAAGGTGTGAAGCGGGTGGTCTTAGCGCGAGAGTTAAGTCTAGCTGAAATTAAGCAAATTAAAACTAGTTTACCTAATTTAGAGTTAGAGTATTTTGCTCATGGGGCTATGTGTATGGCTTACTCAGGTCGTTGTTTCCTTTCCCAGTTATTTACCGGCCGGAGTGCGAATTTGGGAGACTGTGCTCAGCCTTGTCGATGGTCCTATGATCTTAGTCGTTATCAACTCAAAGCCCGGGGTCATGACGAGACTCTAGAATTAGTGGAAGAAAAAGAAGGTAGCTATTTGTTAAACTCCAAGGACCTGTGTCTGCTCTCAGACCTAGATAAGCTAGCTCAAGCAGGGGTGACCAGTTTCAAAATTGAAGGTCGAGCTAAGAGTGTATATTATCTAGGGGTAGTAGTGGCAATTTATCGTCAAGTCCTAAACTTAATTGAAAAGAAAATTAAAAAAGAAGCGTTAGAAAAGGAGTTAGCTTATTATCTAAAAGAGTTAAACAAGAAGCTAGTTCATCGGGGCTATACCAAAGGCTTCCTTTACCCTGATGCTAAGGGGGAGCAGAGCATAGCCCAAGCTAAAGTCGCTAGTAATTATGAGTTTTGTGGGCAAGTCTTGTCTCCGCTTGAGTTAACTAAGTCACTCCAAGCTAAACTACCACTAGGCGCAATTCCAATTAGAGTTCATAATACAATTAGGGCAGGGAAAACTTTGGAGCTAATTTTGCCAGGCTATCTATTACTGAAATTAAGGCCGACTAAACTCTATCGCTTAGATAATGACCTAGCTCTAACTAAAGTTCATGGCGGTGGAGGTAGTCCAGTTGTCTATCTAAAGCTAAAAAATAATAAAACTATCCCTGCTGGCACTTTGCTTTGTCAAAAGAAAGACACAATTACACAAAGAGATAATAAAAAAATAAAGAGATAATAATAAATAAATATGATTGCATTCCTTAAAGGCAGAATTATTGCCAAAGACCTTAACTCAATCGTGATTTTAGTGCGTGATATTGGCTATCGAGTTTTTTGTGGGGAAAACTTTCTGGCTGGATTAATCATCGGCGAAAATGCCGAGATTATCACCTACCAACATTTTACTGAAACTGGAGCTGATCTCTATGGTTTTCCTAGCCAAGCAGATTTAGATGTCTTTACCCTACTTTTGGGAGTGTCGGGAGTGGGACCAAAGTCCGCCATTGGCGTATTGAGTAAGGCTAGTGGAGCAGAGGTTAGTGAGGCGATATTACGGGGCGATGATCAATTGTTAATTACGGTAACTGGGATAGGCAAGAAGACAGCTGCTCGCATAGTTTTGGAGCTTAAGAACAAGATTGCGAAATTACCCGCCAACCAAGACTTTGATAGTGAGAGTCTGCAAATATCGAGTGATGAAATTGAAGCCTTAATTGCCCTTGGCTACTCACTTTCTGAAGCGAGATTAGCCCTTAGTGCAGTTTCAAAAGAGATTAGTGATAGTGGTGAAAGAGTCAAGGCAGCGCTGAGGAAAATGAAGAATAGTTAAGCTTTACAAGCTTATTTATTTTGGTTAACATGGTAGTAAATTGATTAAATTTATGTCAAAAATAAGTAAAAAAACAATTACTAAGCAAAGTGAAGATTTCCCAGCTTGGTATCAGGATGTTGTCTATCAAGCTGAGCTAGCCGAAGTGGCTGAAGTTCGCGGTTGTGGCATTGTCAGGCCCTATGCCTACAAGATTTGGGAGCTGATTAAAGCTGAGCTCCAGAGGCATTTAGATTTAGAGGGAGTAGAGAATGTTTATTTCCCCATGTTAATGCCAATTGAGAATTTGGAGGCAGAAAAAGAACATGTTGATGGTTTTTCCCCTGAATTAGCGGTTGTTACCCATGCTGGTGGGGAAGAGCTAGTCAATAAATTAGTCCTGAGACCAACTAGTGAAGCAGCGATGTATCGCACTTATGCTAAATGGATACAGAGCTACAAAGATTTACCTTTGCGATTAAATCAATGGGCTAATGTTGTTCGCTGGGAAAAGCGTCCGCGGGCCTTCCTGCGCTGGAGTGAGTTTCTCTGGCAAGAGGGGCATAGTGTTTTTAGTAATGAAGCTGAGGCTAGAGCAGAAGTAGCTCGGATGTTAGCAATCTATAGCGAAGTCTATAAATTCATGGCTATTCCTAGCTACAGTGGCCTTAAATCTGATAATGAAAAGTTTGCTGGCGCAGTTGAAACTAGTACTGTAGAAGTAATGGCACGAGATGGTAAAGCTATTCAGGGAGCTACTAGCCATTATTTAGGGACCAATTTTGCTAAAGTTTTTGATGTCAAGTTTCTTGATAAGACAGGCACTAGTCAACTTGCTTTCCAAAATAGCTGGGGTCTTTCCTGGCGTTCGGTTGGTGCTTTAATTATGGTCCATGGTGATGACAATGGTCTCCGTTTACCTCCTAATGTTGCCCCGATTCAAATCGTGATCGTACCAATTTACAAAGATGATAAATCAAAAGAAGCAGTATTAGCCTATAGTAAAAAAATAGTTGATCACTTAGGCAGTAAATATCGCATCAAGATTGATGATAAAGAAGGGCAGACTCCGGGTTATAAATTCCATCACTGGGAAGTAAAGGGGGTACCAGTTCGTTTTGAGGTTGGTCTCAACGAAGTAGAAGATGACAAGATTAGTTACTACCGCCGTGATTTAAATAAAAAAGATGTTTTCCAGTTTAGTGAGCTTGAGTCAGGGGTAGAGAAGTTAATGACTGAAATTCATCACAATCTTTATCAGCAAGCTCAGCAATTTGCCAAGAGTCATATCGTTAGAATTGAGTCTTTAGCGGAAATAAAAGATCAATCAGCTTGGTTTGAGGCTTCCTGGAGTGAAGACTTGGAAAGCGAATTGCTCCTTAAAGAAAAGTATGGCCTAGTTTCTCGGGTCTTGCCCTTAGAGAACCAAGCTAAGCCAGCTAAAAATAAAAAATGTTTTATCACTGGTAAGCCAGCTAAACGTGATTGGTTATTTGCTAAATCATATTAAAGCTTAGTTATGTTAAATAAAATTTTAGGAAAATTTAGCCATGATTTAGGAGTAGATTTAGGGACAAAGAATATCATCATTTATTTAGGTGATAAAGGTTTAGTAGTTAATGAGCCTAGTGTTGTTGCGATTAATAAGCGGACAAATGAAATTTTGGAAGTGGGTGAAGCAGCGAAGAAAATGGTTGGTAAAACACCAGGACACATTGAGGCAATTAGACCTTTAGTTGATGGCGTGATTTCTGATTTTGAAGTCACTGAGAAAATGCTTAAATACTTCATCTCTAAAGTCCAGCGTAATAATTTTTCTCTTCTTGCCAGACCCCGAGTAGTGATCGGTATCCCACTTGATTTAACTGAAGTAGAGAAGAAAGCAGTAGAGGATGCAGTCCGTTCTGCTGGGGCAAGAAAGGTGTATTTGCTAGAAGAAGCGATGGCGGCCGCGATTGGCGCTCGTTTACCAGTAACTGAGGCAACTGCTACTATGGTCGTAGATATTGGCGGTGGCACTAGTGAGATTGCAGTTATCTCATTGGGTGGAGTAGTTACCTGGAAGTCCTTAAAAGCAGCGGGTAATGAATTAGATAATAATATCATTGATTATATCCGTGAGGAGTTCAACATCCTTATCGGTGAGCAATTAGCTGAGTCTATCAAGATTGCTATTGGCTCTGCTATTCCTTTTGCTGAACCTCAAGAAATAGAAGTCAGGGGCCGAGATTTGCTAACCGGGTTGCCAAAGGCAATTATGGTAGATGATAGCCAGATCAGGGAAGCACTTTCACGAACGATTACTAAAATTATTGATAACATCAAAACTATTTTGGAAACTACACCACCAGAGCTAGTTTCAGATATTTATGAACGTGGTCTTTATTTATCTGGTGGCGGGGCACTCTTGCGGGGTTTAGATGAGGCAATTTCAACTGCCGCTAAAATCCCAGTGAAAATAGTTGATGACCCTTTGACTTGTGTTGCTCGTGGTACTAGCTTGTTATTAGCCGATGAAGAGCTACTTGAGAAGATAGTTCTGCCCCAAAGCTTTGATTAATAAATAAAGCTTATGCTCAAAACAAAGAAGAACAGAATTTGGCTAATCTTTTTTATTACGATTATTGTTATCTTAGGCCTTTCTTTTGCTGGTGCCCTTAGACCAGTAGAGCGAATTTTTGTTAGAGTGATAAAGCCAGTAAATACTAAATTATTCCAAGAAGGTAATAAGCTAAACTCAGCCTACCTCAACCAACAAGAGGAAGAGAGGTTAGTTGACAGCTTAAGTGAACTAGAACAAGAAGTAGCTCGGCTCAGCGTTGCTTTAGCTGACTATGAGGAGCTTGCTAGTGAGAATGAAAAGCTACGCGCTTTGTTAAACTTCTCTAAAAAACAAGACTACAAAACTGAGTATGCTAATATTATTGCCAAAGAAGGTATTTTTAGTGAAAGCTCACAACGAGATTTAATTATTGATAAAGGAGCTCGGGCGGGCTTGAAAAAAGGCTTAGCAGTATTGAGTGAAGAAGGGGTAGTAGTGGGCAAGATTATTGATTTAGATGATGAAACCGCCCGTGTTTGTTTAAGTACTAGCCCAGGTTGCCAATTTGCCGCCTCGATATTAAATGAAAGTCAGTCCCAAGGTCTAAGTGATGGGCGCCTAGGATTAACGATAGAGATGAGCTATATTCCTCAACTTGAAAAGATAGATCGCAATGATTTAGTGATTAGCTCAGGGCTAAGTGAAGATATACCACGGGGTTTAGTTTTGGGTAAAGTTAGTGAAATAAAGAGTGAAAGTAATGAGGTGTGGCAAACTGCGATGATAGAGCCAGTGATTAATTTCAATACTTTGACTTTAGTCTCAGTTATTTTGCCCTAGCTAGAGAAAATATAGCTTTGCCAGGGAGAATTTTACTAGTTTAGACTAGTAATTTTTTTTGCTAATCTTAATCGAAATTAAGCAAAATATCGGTTTGGAATAAATTTTATTTATGCTATAATTACAAATATAATAAATAATATTGCTTTTTTGTTTTAGGAATTTATGAAAATTACTAGTATTGACGCTAGACCAAGAGCGAAAAAAAAGAAACTATTGGCTTATTTTGTTTTATTTGTTTTGTTTCTAGTTTTTATTTTTGTTAAACCAGTAGATTCAGCTATCAATCTTAGTCTTAGCTCAGTGCCTGAGACCAAATCAAGAAATCTTCCCGTTGTTACCGGATTAGCTTTAGCTGACGCTGGTCGAACAATTGATTCAGCTGAGTTTCAAATCTATCCAGCTAGCCAAACTCCTAGTGGCGCCTTTAGTGATTGTACTGCTAGCAATAGTTATGTTTTTGGGGAAGACCAAGAAGTTGGTTTTGCTTGTACAGTGGCTAGCTTAAGTGAAGGGGAGTATAAAATGAATATTAAAGTAACTGACTCTTTAAACCAAAGCACCAGTGTCGAGACCTCTACCTTCATTGTTGACCGGGTTGCGCCAGTGGTTACCTTTGCCCCTTTAATTGGTGGGCCTTTATTGATTAATTACTCAAATCCAGTTTTTTCTGGTACTGTCAGTGATTCTTTGACCAATGTTGTTACAATTGAGTATAAGTATTTAGAAGATGTCCCCACTGGACAGGCAATTCCTGAGTCTGGCCTTACCGAGCATGGTTGGAATAGTTGTCAAATTAATGGCTCTGGCCTTGAAGTAGATTTTGTCTGTGATCCTAATCATATTTTTCCTAACAATAATAAAAACCAAGAGCATCGCATGTATGTTCGGGCAGTAGATGAAGTCGGTAATATCTCTTCCTACAGCAACTACTATACTTTTTTAGTGGATATTGTACCGCCAACAGATTTGGCTATCATTAGCCCAACTAATCCTGGCTTAGTTTTTTATGGTAACCATAACTATGATATTGAATGGGTTGCCCCCAAAGATAATTTTGAGCTAGGCTCAAAACCAATCAAAATTGAATATTCAGCTAGTGGTAGTTTCAATGATGACGAGACAGTTATTATTTCAGCTCATTCTCCCACTGGTCCCTATAACTGGCTTGTACCATCTGCCCTAAACACTAATCAAGCTAAAATTAGAATTACAGCGACTGACTTAGCAGGCAATAGCATTAGCTCTGTTTCCGCTAATCCTTTTATCGTTATCCCCTATTCAGCACCACAAGTCACTATCTATAGCTTACCCAACAATATTAGCGCAGTCCTACCTATCATCATCACTGCCAATGCAACTGACCCGCAAGGGATAGCAAGTGCTCGCTATCGCATTGATAGCGGGGCTTGGTCTGACTGTGTAGCTAATGATGGTAGTTTTGATAGTACTAATGAGTCAATTGCCTGTGGTGCTTTCTCTGTTAGTGAGGGTACACATAGCATCACTATTCAAGCAACTGATACAATTGGAGATGTTGGTAGCCGGACTTACTCTTTTATCTATGACAAAACTCCACCAGTGGTTAATGCTGGTAGCTTAGGTACTATTAATCAAGCTACAGCTCCTGGGGCAACAGCTACTGACGCTCATTCTTCAGTTGCTACTCGTTCTTGGGCAAAGATCTCAGGCCCAGGTAGCGTCACTTTCAGCAATGCCAATGTGACTAACCCCAACATCTCGGCTAATCAAAATGGTGATTACGTCGTTGCTTTAACTGCCTGTGATTTAGCAGGGAATTGTGCTTCAGATACAGTTTCTTTTACTTGGACTGATGCTCCTTTAGCTTTTAGTCTAACTAACCCTAGTGGAGGGGAAAGACTAAAAGGAACCAATAGCTTTATTAGCACTTGGACTAACCCAGGCGGTACAGCCAGCTATAGCTACAAGCTAGATTATTCCACTAATGGAGGGCAGAGTTGGAGTAATATTACCACTGGCTTGAGTAAAGCCCAGCTTTCATATAATTGGACTTTACCATCAGTTAATTCAGAGAATATGAGACTAAGAGTGCAGGTCTTAGATAGCAGTAGTAATGTTATTTTATCGGAAACTTCTAATTCTTTTGTGATTGATTCAACTGCACCAGTAGTAAATTCTGGCTCACTAGGCAGTATTGATCAAGCTACTAGCCCTGGTGCTAGCGCTAGTGATAATTTTGATAATCAAAATCAATTAAGCTATAGCTGGACTCATCTCTCTGGTCCAGCTTCAACTAAATTTTCTAACACCAACATTCTAAACCCTCAGATCTCAGGAACTATTACTGGCGACTATACAGCTAGACTAACAGTGACTGACCGAGTTGGTAATAGTAGTTTTGCTGACTTAGAATTCCATTGGCAAGGTGATCCAGCTCCTTTCTCAGTGCTTGAACCTAATCTTAGTTATTATTTAGGGGGTGCTACTGTCACCATCCTCTGGTCACCAGCTCCAGGAGCAAGTCACTATCAATTACAATACTCACTTGATCAAGGTCTTAGTTACCAAACAATTGTTAGCTCAACTACGGGCACAGTCCAGGGAGGGAACTTGAGCTATAGCTGGACTCTACCAGAAATAGATGCCAGCTCAGTTTATGTTCGGATTCAAGCTTTTGATAGTTATGGCAATAGCACTTCCTCTCAGTCTGGTTCTTTCCTAATTGATTCTAGCGCTCCTTTGGTTGATTTAGGTGAGTTAGGCATTATTTACCTACCAACTAAAGTTTTAGCTAGTGCTAGCGATGGTAGTGGTTCTGGCATTGCTAGCTATAGCTGGACTCAAATTGCCGGACCAGAGTCAGGGCAAGTTTCTTTTACTGGTGGTGATGATATATTAGAGCCAACAATATCAGCTGATAAAACTGGAATTTATTGGCTACGGCTAACTGTTACCGACAATGTAGGTTTAAGTACTAGTAAAGATACCTCAATTTACTATAGTGTCGACCCTTTTGCCCCTGTTATTACCTCTCCTGGTAGTGAAGAGTCTTGGCCTGGTGAGAGTATCAAAAAGATCCGCTGGGAAGTAATAGATCCAGGTAACCTTAGTAGTTTTAGTGTTTATTATTCGCTTGACTTAGGAGTTAGCTGGCAGTTAATTGATACTTTAGCTGACAGTGAGAGGAGCTTAGATTGGTCAGTCCCGCTTGCTAATCAAGCCACAGCTTTAATAAAGATAGTAGTTGCCAATGATGAAGGTAAAGAAGCTCATTCAATTCGCCAATTTGCCATAGATTCCCAAGCTCCAGACATTAACGCTTCAGACTTAGGCTATATTAGCGTTGTTACTAGTCCGGAGATAGTTGTAACTGACAATATTGATAGCGAAGAGCAATTAAGTTATACCTGGGAGACAATTTTAGTTCCTGAAGGAGGCTCTTTATTATATAGCCCCAATAAGCACCAACTTAAACCAGGATTTAGGGGGACAGTTACCGGCGATTATGCTACTCAATTAATAGTTGTTGATCGTGCAGGCAATATGTCTACTGCCATTGTTAATTTCTACTGGCAAGGAGATCCCACTGAACCAGTAGTCACTTTTCCCGATAGCACTGTCTTTAGTCAAGGAGGGCTAGATCTTGAGATTGAATGGTATTTAGAAGAAGATGAAGATTTAGATCATTTTGAATTATTTTATTCAGCTGATGATGGTATTACCTGGCAAGAGTTAGCTAACTCAGTCCCAGCTCAAGATAGAAGCTATAATTGGTCTATTCCGCCAGGGACTAACTCTCTAACTAGTGCTAGTAGTTTGATTTTAGTGAACGCAGTTGATATCTATGGTAATAACTCCTCAGGTCTTTCAGCAAACTTTAGTATTGACTCAATTGCGCCCCTTATCTCTCTGGGTCACATTGAAAGCCCAATATCAGAGCCAACTCAAATTATTGGAACTAGTGCTAGTGATAATCTAGATTCGCTAGAGGATCTTGATTTCCTTTGGACGCCATTGAGCTTGCCTTTAGATCAGGCACAACTGACAATTACTACTGATACTGACCTAGAGCCTTATTTTTCAGGCGATGTTAGTGGTGAATATGAAGTTCTATTAACCGTCACTGATCAAGCGGGAAATTATAGCACTAGTACGGTTAGTTTTATTTGGCAAAGCCTCTATGACCCACTTCTGACCAAGCCTCAAGCTGGTGATACTTTAGCTGGAGCTAGCTTAACTGAGCTTAACTGGACTTTAGTGGACCCAGGGAATTTGCTAAGAATAGAAACAGAATATTCACTTGATGCTGGAGCTAGCTGGCAAACAATTGCAACAAATATTGATCCTTTACTTCGTAGCTATGAGTGGCAGGTACCCCCAGCGACTAATTCCACTACTAGTTTAGTTAGGTTAATGACAGTAGCTGATGATGGTTTAAGGGCAACAAGTACCAGTGGCTTATTTACCATTGATTCAGAGCCTCCCTTAGTTGATGCTGGTAGTTTTAGTGAGGCCTTGAAATCAGCTCAAGCTCCAGGTGCTAGTGCTAGTGATAATTTTACCGCTACTGAAGATTTGAGTTACCACTGGAGTACAGTTAGCGCACCTAGTGGTGGTAGTATTAGTTTTGCTGGTGGTGCTTCACAACTTAATCCAAAGGTATTTGCTAATCGTAATGGTAACTATGTTGCTCAGCTGACTGTGACTGATTTAGCTGGTAACTTTGCCAGTGATACAGTCTCTTTTACCCGTCAGCTTAGCTCTGGTGGAGGTGGTGGGGGAAGTTTAGCTCCTTGTCAGCAGGTAAGTTATGGCGACTGGGGCGCTTGTGTAGCTGGCAGTCAATATCGAAGTATTATTGATTCCGTACCACCCTCTTGCCAGCCTACCGAAGCTCAACGTCAAGCTCAAGAAAGGCCTTGTTCAGATGCTGTAGAATTTTGCCAGTTAGTACGCTATGACTCTTGGGGGGAGTGTATTAATGGTTCTCAATATCGCTCAGTGATTTGGCGTGAACCCTATCCCTGTACTTTAACGAGTGAGCAGGAAAGTGAGCAAGTCAGGGCTTGTCAGGGTAAAGAATCAGGACCTTTTGATGATGATGCCTCGGAGATTATGGAGCAGGCACGAAAAGACTTTGTCGGCACTGATCAAAGTTTACTCAAAAGAGTATTGGGACAAATCTTGATACAAGTTGAAGACAAAGGCCGGGCTTGGTATGTGAGTGCAATTGATCAGCAAAGATATTATCTTGGCTCTCCTTTGAATGCTTTCTCAGTGATGAGTTTAATTGGTCTAGGTATTAGTAATGACAGACTCGCTAAAATCCCAGTTGGTATTTTATTTGATTCCTTGACTTTAGATAAAGACTCAGATGGTGACGGCTTGCCCGATCGTTTAGAGGAGGGCTTACTAACTAACCCTTTTAATCCTGATACAGATGGTGATGGCCATGATGATCTAACTGAGGTGCTCAATGACTATGACCCTAATGGGCCAGGGAAGATGCCCTATGATAAATTAGTACAGGCACTTAGCTTAGGTCACATCTATATTCAAGTTGAAACTAATGGTGAGGCTTGGTATGTTGAGCCAAAATCACAACGCCGTTATTATTTAGGCAGACCAGAAGAAGCTTTTGCGATTATGCGTAACTTTGGTTTAGGGATTAGCAATGAAGATCTCAATCGTATCCCAGTTGGTCGCTTTACTGATACACAAGTAAAACGTATTGAGCGGATGTTAGATGAAAGATTACAGGAGTTAGCAGGACAAGGTAAGTAAAAATATAAATAAAGATATGCTAAGACGACTATTGTCCATTACTGGTATCACCTTATTAGCTTTATTTTTAGCGGTAGTACAGTTATCTTTCAATTCAGCCCTACCAGAGATCTATAGCTATATTATGCCAGGCATCATTGCTTTAGTTTTTTTACTTTTCTTTTTTGAATTACCCTATGTCCTTCTATTTCTTACCGTCTTTGGTTTAGCCAGTGAGGTTTTATCATTTCAAGTAAAAGGGAGTCTTGTTTTGAGCTTAACTCTAACTGTCTTTATTTTTTATTTTATCTTACGAGATTATCTAACCAATAAATCGCTTTACTCTTTCTTGCTAACAATCTTAGGTTTTACTTTAGTTTTTAATTTGAGTTTGAGTTTATTTCAATTCCTAATTTCAGGTTTAATGATAAAGCTGACAATTTTTTCCAGTATTTTCTGGCTTAGTGTTGCCTATCAGCTATTCTGGTCTTTCTTATTTGCCTTAGTCTTCTTTTTTCCCTTAATCTTTTGGTTCAAGCGTTTTATGCCTTTCTTTCTGGAAAAGAAGTAGCCCTTATGATATGATAGTTAGGAATAAATTAAACAAAAATATGGTCTATGACTTTATCACCATTGGTGGCTCAACTGAAGATATCTCGGTTGTAACAGCTGAGGGGGTTATTGTTGATAACCCAGGTGACTTATTGAGGCAAGAGTTACTTGGCTTTGAGTATGGAGCCAAAATTAGAGTTGATCAGTTTCAACAAAGTTTTGGCGGTGGCGGAGCTAACACAGCGGTTAATTTAGCCAACTTTGGTTTCAAGGTAGCTTGCTTTAGTGCTATTGGCGATGACTTGGTGGGTAAAGAAATCAGAGCTAACTTAGCTAGACGTGGAGTTGACCATTCTCAGCTTCAGGTGATTAAAGGGGCTAAGTCAGGCCGTTCTTTCATTTTGATCTCACAAGGCGAAAGAGTGATCTTTACCGAGCGGGGAGCTAATGCCAAGTTAGCGATTAGAAAGAAAGATCTAGCTTTGTTGAAAAATACTAAACACATCTACATCTCTTCTTTATCTGGTGCTTGGCAGGGTAAGTTAAAGCAAATCTTTGCGGTTGTTAAGGCGAATGGAATTAAGGTATTTTGGAATCCAAGCGAAGCCCAATACCAAGCTGGCTTAGCTAAACTCAGACCCTACCTAGAAAAGACTTACTTGTTTGTCGTTAACAAAGATGAAGCAATTGAGCTAGCACTATCAACTAGTTACAAAAAAAAGAGTCAGCAATTTTTGAATCAAGAAGAGAATTTACTCAAAATTATTTATCGCTATGGCCCTAAATTAGTGATGATAACTTCAGGGCCCAAGGGAGCTTATCTCTTTGATGGTAAGCAAGTTTATTTCCAACCTGCCTTTCCAGAGAAGAAGCGAGTTGATATGACTGGAGTCGGTGATGTTTTCAATTCAACAGTGGCAGCGGGGCTCAGTCTCTATTCTTTAGATATAGAAAAAGCGATGCTATTAGCGGCTAAAAATACCGCCTCTAAAATCTCTCATTTTGGTGCACAAAATGGTTTAATTAAATGGAATAAATAAACCTATGATTAATGGAGTAAAGATAAAAAAACTTATAAAATATAGTGATGAGCGTGGCTTCCTTACCGAAATCTTCCGCCTAGATGAAGATGACTATCAGCCAGTTATGGCCTATGCTAGCATCACTTTGCCTGGAGTAGTACGAGGCCCACATGAGCATAAAGAGCAAACAGATGGTTTTGCTTTTTTTGGTCCGGGTGAGTTTAGGTTATATCTCTGGGATAGGCGTGAGGATTCAGCCACAAAAGGAGTTAAGATGGAGTTAGATTTAGGGGCAAGTAATCCCACCCTAGTTATTGTTCCCCCTGGAGTAGTTCATGGTTATAAGTGCATTTCAGCTGAACCAGCCTTGTCGGTAAATTTGCCTAATAAATTATATAAGGGTGAGAATAAGCAAGCTGAAGTTGATGAGATCCGTTGGGAACTAGATGAAAATAGCCCTTATCGCATTGACTAAAGACTATGTGTTTATTTTGCAAGATTATCAATCAAGAAATCCCAAGTTACACCATTTATCAAGATGAGCTAGTGATTGTTTTTTTAGACATCAAGCCAGTCAGTCCTGGCCATTGCCTGATAATCCCGAAGCAACATCGATCTCAGTTAGAGGATACTAGTAGTGATGAATTAGCTCAAATTATGTTAGTGATAAAAAAGATAGCTCAGCAAGTGGCTGATAAGTTAGGGAGTTCGGGCTATAATTTAATTGTGAATAATGGGGCAGTGGCTGGCCAAGAAATAGCTCATCTTCATTTTCATCTTATCCCACGTTACCCAGATGATGGCCTCAAAGGCATGCCTCAGCAAGAAGTAAGTCAAGATAAGCTTAACCTTGTTTTTAATAAACTAAAGTTTAGTTAATATGAAAATACTAGTCACCGGCGGAGCTGGCTTTATTGGTTCTAATTTCATCCACTATTGGCTCAATAAGTATGAGGCTGATCAGATTATTAATTTAGATAAGCTTACCTATGCTGGTAATTTAGCTAATTTAGAAACAGTTGCGAAGCGACCTAATTATCAATTCATCCAAGGTGATATTTGTGATCAGACTTTAGTCAGGAAGTTGATGACAGGGGTAGATTTAGTAGTCCACTTTGCTGCCGAAAGCCATGTTGATCGCTCAATTGAGAGTAGCGCTCCTTTTATTGAAACTAATGTGGTAGGCACCCAGGTATTATTAGCTGCAGCTCGTGAAGCCGGTAATGTCCGTTTTCATCATGTCTCAACTGATGAAGTCTATGGTTCACTAACTAACACTGACCCTCGCTTTACTGAGACTACCCCCTATGATCCCCGCTCACCCTATAGCGCCTCTAAAGCGTCCTCTGACCACTTAGTAAGGAGCTATTATTATACCCACAAACTACCAATCACCGTTTCTAACTGTTCCAATAATTTTGGCCCCTACCAATTTACTGAGAAATTAATCCCTCTTTTTATCACTAATCTAATTCAGGGCAAGAAAGTACCAGTCTATGGCAGTGGCAAAAATATTCGGGATTGGATTTATGTCGATGACCATAATTATGGCCTTGACCTTATTATCAAGCAAGGTCGTATTGGTGAGACTTATTTGTTGGGGGGAAATAATGAAAAAACTAATCTTGAGATTACCGATCTAATCCTTGATATTATGGGTTATGGCAAAGAGATGATAGAATATGTTCCGGATCGGCTAGGGCATGATTTTCGTTATGCGATTGATTATGCTAAAGCAGAAAAAGAACTCGGTTTTAGTCCCCAACATGATTTTAGATCAGCCCTAGAAGAAACTATTAAATGGTACCAAGAGCATCAGTCTTGGTGGAAAAAATAATAATAAGTAGATATAATTAAAGAACTATGGCCAGTAAAAAATTATTCATCATTGAAGACGACATCAACATTCTCTATGGACTAGAGGCTCATTTTCGTAATGCTAATTTTCAAGTTGGTGTTAGTGAGGCAAATGATGATGAAGCTAAAATTATTAGCGATATGCATAAATTCAAGCCGGATTATATAGTTTTGGATTTAATTTTACCCAAAATTGAAGGCTTTGATTTGCTCGCTAAAATCAAATCTGACCCAATCTTGGGAGAAAAAGAAATTTTCATCTTTACCGACCTTAGTGTCAAAGATAGTCAAGAGAGAAGTTTGGAAATGGGAGCTGACTATGTCTTTTTCAAAGAAGAATTTGATACCTATAATTTTGCAGAAAAGGTACTGAAAATCATCGAGAACCAAAAAAATGGCCACAAGCCAACTTTGGAGCATGAAGATGATTTTGATTTAGTGATTGACTAAAAGGCAAATTGATTATAATATAGCTCAATCAAGCTTTAGCTATTATTTTGTTTATGTTTATTAAGAAAATAGGGATAGACCTAGGCACAACCTATACATTAGTATACCTACCGCGTCGGGGCATTGTTGTTAATGAGCCTAGTGTGGTTGCTGTTTCAGTAGCTGATAAAAAAATACTAGCAGTTGGCAACGAAGCTAAAGACATGTTAGGGCGTACTCCTGATACTATTACTGCGGTAAAGCCCTTGAAAGAGGGAGCAATTGCTGATTATCGGGCTACCCAGGCAATGATCCGCTATTTTATCAATAAAACTATTGGTGGCCTAAGATTCTTTCGTCCTGAAGTAATGGTAGCTGTGCCAGCAGGAATTTCTTCAACTGAGAGGCGAGCGGTAATTGAAGCTACTATCGCTGCTGGCGCCAAAGCTGCCTATATCATTAAAGAACCAGTCGCAGCTGCAATCGGAGCTGATATTCCAATTGGTTCTGCTACCGGACATATGGTTATAGACATCGGTGGTGGTACAGCCGAGATGGCGGTGATATCATTGGGAGGAGTAGTCGCCTCAACTTCGGTGCGAGTTGGTGGTAATCGTCTAGATTTGGCGATTCTAGAGTTTATCCGTAAAAAATATAATTTAGCGATTGGTGAGCGCAGTGCCGAGGAAGTCAAAATTAACATTGGTTCTGCTCTCTATATAGAAGATAAGCTACACATGGAAGTAAGGGGCAGGGATATTGTAACAGGCCTACCTCGTAGTATTACCGTTTCTAGTGATGATGTCACCGAGGCAATTCAACATGAGCTAGAAGAGATTATTTCGGCAGCCAAAAGAGTACTTCACAAAACCCCACCTGAATTATCAGCTGATATTATTGATAAAGGAATAGTGATAACTGGTGGAACAGCCCTGCTACGTAATTTAG
>CAYQEI010000002.1:0-11235 GCA_964416495.1 uncultured Gammaproteobacteria bacterium | reverse complement strand
GATAAATTAATTGCTAGGACAACTGGGGTCCCAGCCTATATCGCTGACGATGCTATGCTCTGTGTCGCTAAAGGAACTGGTATCGCCCTAGATAACTTAGGGTCATATAAGCGCAGTATCTTAGCGACCAAATAAAAACTAGAGCCTTGAGGCTCTTTTTTAATGAATAGATAATTTTATGATAATAGGAATAGATGCATCAAGAGCTAATTTGAAACGTAAAACTGGAACTGAGTGGTATGCTTTTTATTTGATAAAAAACCTGGCAATAATAGATAAAGAGAATAAGTATTGGCTTTACCTAAACGAAGAGCCTAGTCCGGCTTTAGTTGAAGCAGTCAAAGCTAATCCTAATTTTACTTTCAAAGTTTTGCGTTGGCCTTTTTATTCTTTTTGGACTTTAGGGCGCCTAAGTTGGGAAATGATTTGGCGCCGACCTGATGTTTTATTCATCCCAGCGCATACTATGCCTTTAGTTTTCCCAAAAAATACTGTCAACACTATCCACGATATTGCTTTTGCTAGAGAACAAGACTTATATCATTCTAAACGAGTAAAAACTACTGAGCCTAACTTCAGACGCTTTATTGAGCTTGGTGTTAGAATAATTACTTTAGGGAAATATAGCTCAAGCTCACTTGACTATCTCTATTGGTCAACTAAGTTTGCTTTGAAAAAAGCGAAAAAGATTATTACTGTTTCAAACTTTACTCGTCAAGAAATACTCAATGTCTATCCTCAAGTTGATGCCACTAAAGTCAAAGTAGTTCATAATGGCTATAATAATCGTTTATATAATAATCTAGATAATTCAGATAAATTGAAGTCAGCTTTAGCTAAATATGACCTTAGTCAACCCTATTTTCTCTATATTGGTCGGATCGAAAAAAAGAAAAACATCCCTACTTTAGTTGAAGCCCTATCATTACTGCGGGAAAATCATCCTGAAGTCAAAGAAAAGTTAGTTTTGGTTGGAGCCGCTAGCTTTGGCTATGATGAGGTTAAATACATTATTGAAGAGTTCAATCTCAATACTGAAGTTATCATGCCGGGTTGGGTAGATGAAGAAGACTTACCCTATATTCTGAAAGGGGCGACTGCCTTTATTTTTCCCACCCGTCATGAAGGATTTGGTATCCCTATTTTACAAGCCTTGGCTTCTGGGGTCCCAGTAGCAGCTTCAAATATCCCCGTCATCCGTGAAGTAGCAGGTGATGCTGTGCTATATTTTGATCATCATGACAAAGACGCTATCGCACAAGCGATGGTAAAGATAGCGACTGATAAAGACTTACAGCAACATTTAGTTAAGTTAGGACTAGAGCGAGTAAAGGATTTTTCTTGGCAAAAATGTGCCCGAGAAACTTGGCAAGAATTGACTAATTTGGATTAATTTAGACTTGAAATTATCAAAACTATTAGATATTATAGAGATGTTATATGCGTATTATCCTAACATCTTTTTTTATTATCACTCTACTAATACCAGGGTCAGTGTGGGCAGCAATCAGGCCCAATGACCCTTATTATCTTAACCAATGGTATTTATCTAAAATCGAAGCTGACCAAGCCTGGACCAAAATTAGCTCTAGCCCTAACATTATTATTGCGGTGATTGATTCTGGAGTACAGATAGACCACCCAGATTTGAAAAAAAATATTTGGGTTAATCGAGGTGAGCTAGCTGGAGACGGGATTGATAACGATGGCAATGGCTTTATTGATGATGTCCATGGTTGGGATTTTACCACTAATAGGCCCAACCCTAACCCGAGCTTAGACCAAGAATGGACTGAGGCAGGGCTTTCTCATGGCACTATAGTTGCAGGCATTATTGCCGCTTCTGGTAATAATAATGAAGGCATTACTGGACTTACTTGGCGCACACAAATTATGCCCCTTAAAGCTCTAGATGACAAAGGGGAAGGGAAAATTAGTGATGTAATCAGGGCGATAGATTATGCTATCAATAATGGAGCTCATATTATTAATTTGAGCTTTACCAGCTCAAATTATAGCGCTGGCTTAGAGGAAGCAATTAATCGTGCCTATCGAGCTGGTTTGATCGTAGTAGCGGCAGCTGGCAATGAGCAGGCCAGTGGTTTAGGTTATGACACTAAAGAGACTAAGCTTTATCCAGCTTGTTATGGTAGTAGCAAGCCTGGGGAGAATATAGTGTTGGGGGTAGCAGCGACTGATGCCCTAGATCAAAAAGCAGTTTTTTCTAGCTATGGTTCTAATTGTGTAGACATTAGCGCTCCTGGTATTAGCTTCTTTAGTACGGTAACTTATTCGCCTTTTTTGAGTGAAGCTAAATACTATGATGGCTATTTCTCTGGTACTTCGTTGGCAGCGCCTTTAGTGTCAGCTACTTTAGCTTTAATTGCTGAAGCTAATCCTGAGCTCTCTCGCCAAGAGATCATTGATACTTTATTGGACTCAGCTGATAATATTGAAGCCCTCAACCCTGACTATCAAGGCCAGCTCGGAGCGGGACGATTAAATGTCAATCGGGCAGTAGAGCTGGCGAAGAAAAAATTATATAGCCAAGCCACCAGTCTTATGATTATGCCCTATCAACAAGATGAGCCTAAGTCATCTAAGCTAGTTACTGTTAATGGCCAGATGATAGGTGAGCTTGATTTAGCTAATTTAGGTAGTGATGTTAGCTTTGCTAGTGCTGATATCGATGGTGACGGTGAAGCTGAGATTGTTTTAGGGTCTGCTCCGGGGGAAAGACCATTGATAAAGATATATGATTTAGCGGGCAAACTAAAGCATCAGTTCTTAGCCTATGAAGAAAGTTTTCTTGGCGGAGTTAACCTTACCTTAGCTGATCTCACTGGAGATGGCCGTCCTAATATTATCGTAGCTCCAGCTAGTGCTGGTCCAGCTGAGATAAAGATATATACTAACAGGGGGGACTTAATTGCTCAGCATCCCGTAGCTGGTAGTGACTGGCGCGGGGGACTAAGCTTAGCTAGTGGTAACTTAGATAGTCGTGGCTTAGCTGAGATTGTGGTTGGCTTTGCTTCTGATAGCGAACCTCAAGTCAGGATAATAAATGCCCAAGGGAAGCTAACCAGTGTGTTTTTAGCTTATGAAAAGGAATTTAGAGGTGGAGTAAATGTTAGTGTTGCTAACTTAAATGGTCGGGTTAATCGCAGTCAAGCAGAAATAGTAGTTACTCCCGGACCAGGCCGTTTACCAGAGGTCAAGATATTTGATCATCATGCAATCTTGCAAAATAAGTTCTTAGCTTTTGCTGATAAGTGGCAAAATGGTGTTAGTGTCCAAACTGGTGATGTTAATCATGATGGCTTAGCTGACATTATTGTCAGTGTTTATCCTGGGGGCGCTCCCCATGTCCGTGCCTTTAATCGCTCTGGCTTGTTGCTAGAATCTTTCTACGCCTATGAAGAAAACTTCCTAAATGGTGTAAAGGCTGGTATAATAAAACTATATCGATAAATTTATGGCGAAGAAAATAATATTTGATAAAAAGAACGTTCTTGTTGCTGGCGGAGCTGGTTTTATTGGCTCTCATTTATGCGAGAAGCTTTTAGTGGACTCAAAAGTAATTTGTGTTGATAACTTTATCACTGGTGCTCAGTTAAACATTGACCATTTACTAGCTAATCCCAATTTTGTTTTCATCAACCATGATTTAGCTACCCCACTTAACCTAGAGGAAAGAGCTGAGCTAACTAAATTCAAAGTTAGGTTTCAAGGTATCCAAGAAATCTACAATTTAGCCTGTCCGATGTCCCCTAAAGACTTTATGGATAACCGCTTAGCTAACCTAGAAGCTAATACTTTAGTAGTGAGGAATTTACTAGATTTAGCGGTGCAATATCAAGCAAAGTTTTTACAATTTTCCTCTTCAGTTGTCTATGGACCGCGCAATCTCAATGATCCCAATCGTAAGGTAAAAGAAGACGAATTAGGAGAAGTAAATAATCTATCTAACCGGGCAAGCTATGATGAAGGCAAGCGCTTTGCTGAAACTATGGTGTCTACCTACCGTGAAGTCTATAATATTGATGCCAAGATTATCCGATTATTTCGAATTTATGGCCCCAGAATGAAGTCAAATGATGGCCAGATGATACCTGATTTTATTAACAACGCTATTGAGAATAATGATATTATAATTAACGGTGATGAGAATTTTTCCTCTTCTTTTTGCTATGTTGATGACTTACTTGATGCGGTTGAGAAAATGATGAATTCTGATCTGGCTGGCCCAATTAACATTGGCTCTGATGTAGATGTCAAACTCAAGGATTTAATTGCGATAATTTTAGCGCAAACCAATTCTAATTCTAATATCAAATACCAAGAACGATTAACTTTCCTTACTGAATTACTGCTCCCTGATACTCATTTGGCTCGTAATTTGCTTGCTTGGATGCCAGTGGTTACCCTTGAGAATGGACTTAAAAAAACCATCTTTGATATCCAAGCTCATAAAAAATTACATCGTTTTGATTATTAATAATAATTATATATGAAAAAACTATTCATTCTTTTATTCTCTTTCAGCCTTCTCCTTATCGCTCCTAGCACTTTTGCTCAAACGGGATCAAGTTGCTGTGATATATACTATCAAACAGATGGAAATACTTTCCATTCTTGTGAGCTTTCTATATCAGAAAATAATTGTAGAGACCAAAGTGAACTTCTGCAAGATCAGTTAGGAATGGGGACTATAGTTAATCATAGTTATTATCAATCTGATAACCCTCAGTATGTCTATTCTTGTGATGATAATTATCAATGTATTACTGTTGATACAGGTGTCGGTGCTCAGGCAGGCGCTGAAGGGGACGAAACAGATGGTGAGGCTCCAGTTCTAGGTACTACTAACCAAAAGCCAGCCAGTGGGTCTAGTAATACTCCTTCTGTAGCGCAAGCTGTTTCCTTGAGGAATCCAATCGCTGCTGATACACCGCAAGAGTTAATCGGTAGTATTATTAATTATGTTTTAGGGATAATAGGTCCTTTAGCTTTATTGATGTTTGTAGTTGGCGGTCTTACTTGGATGACTTCAGCGGGTAATCCTGACCGGATAAAGAAGGGGCAAAGTATTTTGATTTGGTCTGCAATTGGTCTAGTGGTGGTCTTATTTGCCTATGGCTTAGTCCGGGTTCTTTTTGAACTGGCAGCTAAATAGAGATAGTTTGACAAGTAGTGAATGATAGCATATTATAGACTATAATACTTATTATAATTTAAGGGTCGATACCAAAGCGGTCAACTGGGGCAGACTGTAAATCTGCTGGCTTTATGCCTTCGTAGGTTCGAATCCTACTCGGCCCACCTTATGACAAGACTCCTATTCAGGGAGTCTTTTGCTTATAAAGAACAGGGCGCTTTAAACTCGATATTAGTCTCTCTTCTAGAGGACTTTTTGGTAGTCGAGTACACATATAGTCGTATCTTGGCATATTAGTGGGAAAACTGCCATATGTCTGTACACATTACCTCGAGCTATTGACAAATGTAAGATTATATGCTATTATATAGCTGTTAAAGTAGCTCATTAACAAATAAAGTTATATTTGGTTAATTACCGAGTTCGTCTAAATTTAGGTGGATTCAGTAATTGACCAAATAGTATTAACTTTAAAAAATAATAATCATGAAAAAAGTTTTCAAAAAGATTCAACCGAGAATCCAAAACCTGGAAGCAGAAATCAGAACCATTGGTGCCATGGAGAATAAGGTTGAGGCCATAGTTCGCCTCTTCCAAATTATCTCTCCGCTGGAGGATGAGGGCGGTTTCAATAAAGAAATCGGTGCCCTGAAAAAGCGGAATTGGAGGGGCAGATTCAACACGCAAATCCAGGCGCTAGAGGTGCTCCAAAGGCACATCACGAACGCTGGCCGCGATCTGTACGGTTTTAATCGTACCAAAAGAGGCCAAGAGGTTGCAGCCCATAATGTTTTTTTGGGTGGCGTATTTGGACTCTGGGACAGGTCAGCAGCCTATTGGCTTGCTGAAAGGTCAAAGTTAGAACGGACTTTCCGCTTGGATATTTCCAAGAATCCGGAAAGACCCGTTTCTGAATGGTCTTTAATAAATGACCATATGTGCGAGCCTTTCGTTAGGAGCCATACGGAAGGAATTCTGAAACAAATTGAGGTGCTCAGAGCTACAGCTTAAGCGCCTCAAGATCAATGATATATCAAGGAAGTTTTAAATATCAGACTTCCTTTTTTATTTGTTTAAACCTCAATATCAACACATTTATTATTAGCGAGTAGAATTCTAAATCGTGTCAGACTCTCTAGATTAAACCCACTACATTAGTGGATTTTTTTGTAGATGACACTTAGATATTAGTAGTTTGTTTTGTTTAGGGGTTATATTGGCTAATCAATGACAATAGGCTATAATTAGAGTAGACTAAAATTATATTAAAATCCTTTTATGGTAAACAAAGAGTTAGTAATTTATATTAAAAAATCGCTTCAGGCTGGTGTTGCTTTAGAGCAAATCAAAGAAACCCTATGGCAACAGGGCTGGACAAGGGAAGATGTCGATTTAGCAATTGGGCAATGGCAACGCGATAGCCAAGCGCAACAAGATTTCATTGCTAAGCCACCCGCTCCTACTGAAATCACGATTTGGGAAACTGATATCAAAGATTTAGATTCATCTCAGATCCTGCTTTTCCTTGGAGCAGTGGTAATGGTAATAGCAGGGGCTCTGTTCTTGTCGCTTAATTGGGAAAACTGGTCGATTAAGTTAAGGTTGTTGGCAATATCTATTCCAATATTTATTTCCTTCTTTGTTGGTATTAACTTCTATTTTAAAGAAAAGTATATTTCTTATGGTATTTATTTCTTAGTAATTTGCTCAATTTTATTCCCAATATTTTTAGCAACTTTATTTGACGCCTTCCACCTTTTTGCGCTACCAGCTGGTAGTGATTATTTCTTTAGTATTGCTCTACTTACCTTTTTCCTTTATTTATCGTTTTCTTTTGTCTTTCCGTTCCCGTTTTGGACTGCACTCTACCTACTCGCTGGGGCGGTAACCTACTACTTCTTACTCGCATATCTTGGTGTCCCTGGATTATATCAATCGTTAAATATGGCTTGGTTTTTACTTGTGCCAGGACTCGCCTATCTTTTCCTCACCACTCATTATGAACACAAGAAAAAGAAGCCTGAAGCCAAGTATGCTTTTTTGATTTCTGGGGCGATTCTAATTTACTCGCTAAATCATTTATTTTTCAAATCAGTCTTTGACTTCTCAGAACCTAATTTATACATTCTAGCTTCTTTTGGCTTTCTCTTGATTCTAGTTGGTATGTATTTTGAGAAGAATAAGTATGAGCGTTACTCCAAGCTACCTTATGTCTTAGCTGGATTTTTGATTATTTTGTCTTTAAGTAGCTTAGCTGTAGACGGGACTATAGTAAAAAGAGTTTTAGGGGACAGGTTAGTGATAAAGGACTTAGTTTCTTGGTCTAGATTACTGATTGGTTTTGTGTATTTAGCTCTAGCTTGGGGCGCCTATCACTACAAGAAGCAAAACTACCATAATGCTTATTATGTTGGTCGGGTTTTCAATTTTGTTGCTACGGTTCAAATCCTTTCTGCTATTGCTAATCTTGGAGCTGGGGGCCACAAGCCAATCTATGAAACAATGTTGCTTCTTGCGAGCTTAGCTTTCATTTTCTTTAGTATCCCTCGTGCTTCACGTACCTACCTTTATGTTGGCACTGCTTTCTTGATCGTCTATATCATTAGTATTGGTTTAGAGTACTTCCAAGATACACTTGGTTGGCCAGTAATGCTGTTCTTTATCGGCTTTGCTTCAATTGCCTCAGCAATACTCTTTGATCAGTTAAGACGGCGTTATTTTGTTGATAAAGATAAGTCAGCCCTAGAGGAGGATAATAGTATTAATTATTAAGTTGAATGAGAGTATGGCTTTGTTTAACCCGGATAAATTAGGTTTAGGAATTGCTCGCTTTTTGTTGATTGCTTTTTTGTCATTAGCTATTGTTATTATTGTTTTGCTGGCGCTTTAATTTATGCCTGAATTACCAGAAGTAGAAACAATTAGACAAGATCTCGCTAAAAAAATAAAAGGAGAGAGAATAAAAAAAGTTGAGATTCTTGATAAAAAATTAGTTAGAAATTCTAGCTCTTTTTTTATTAACTCTCTGCTTGATAAAAGTATAGTCTCAGTTAATCGGATTGGCAAGCTCCTATACCTTGAACTCTCAGGTCCTAATAAAGTAAAAAACTATCTCTTACTTCATTTGAAAATGACAGGGCAGATAATCTTAGTTGCTTTAGATGAAAAAATAGTTGGTGGGCATAGTTTAGCTGAAGACTCTTTTGAGGCAAGCATAGGCGGGCCTTTACCTAACAAGTACACCCGGCTAATATTTACCTTTAGTTCTGGTGAGCTTGTTTACTTCAATGACCTCAGACGCTTTGCTTATGCTCAAATTGTTAATCAAAAACAGTTAGATCAGATAATGAATCATAATTATGGCCCTGAACCTCTAGCAAAGGGCTTTGATTTGGAGTATTTAACTAAAGTCTTGGCAAAGAGAACGACCAATATCAAAGCACTGTTATTGAATCAAAAGATAATTGCTGGCCTAGGTAATATTTATGTTGATGAAGCTCTTTTTTTAGCGAAGATAAAACCGACTCGGATAGCGGGTAGGCTAAGTTTGGTGGAGCGAGCCAATTTAGTGGAGGCAATTAAGTCTGTGATTGCTTTAGCCATTAAAAAGAGAGGCACTACTTTCAATAACTACCGGGATGCAAAAGGCAGAAAAGGGAACTTTGCGTCTTTACTCCAAGTCTATGGTCGCTCTCAACAACCCTGCTTGGTCTGTGGACGAGAAATCAAGAAGATTAAATTAGCCGGACGCGGAACACATTTTTGTCCCCATTGCCAGCGTTAGGGGGCATTTAATTGGCATCTAGTTGACTTTTCTTTAGGCTTTAGATATCATTTTAGATGTAGTAATTAATGTAAATAATAAATATTTATTTATTTTTTGCTAATAATAAATGAATTTTCTCGAAATTTATGTCACAAGACAACATGATTAAGCTGGAGTGTAGTGAATGCAAGAGAATTAACTATTACTCACAGAAAAATAAGAAGATCCACAAAGAGAGGTTAGAGATGAAGAAGTATTGCAAGTTCTGCAAAGCCCATACTTTACACAAGGAAACTAAGTAAATATTAACTAGCTAATCTCTATGACTAAAAACCTAACTAAACCATTTTTATTAATCTTAGTTTTTTTAGTTTTATTAGCTTGTTATTTCGTTTTCAGACCTTTTTTGACTGAACTATTTGTCGCTATCATCTTAGTGTCTATTTTCTATCGACCTTACCAGTATTTAGTAAAACAGTTTAAGGGGCGCAAGAATTTAGCAGCTTTGCTGATGTGTCTGATATTAGTTTTAGTAGTTGTCCTACCGGTTATTAAAGGGATTGTTTATGCTAGTCAGAAATCAGTGGTAGCCTATTCTCAAGCAGTTGAATTTTTCAATAATAATGATTTAAGTGCCCAGATAGAAGATAACACGATTTTAGATAGCGTCTTGAAGTATCTGCATTTAGATAATATTCTTTTTCAAAATAGTCATTTTCAAGAGATTTTACTTGATGCTTTCAAAGGCTTTAGCAATTGGTTAATTGCTGGAGCAACCACCTTAGTCAAAGGAACCACTAATTTCATTATTTCACTCCTACTCATCATAGTGGCAATGTTCTTTTTCTTTGTTGATGGTAAAAATATGCTCTATCGCTTAATGCGTCTGTCACCTTTACCTGATAAGTATGACCGTGAGATTTTCAATAAGTTTAGGCGAGTGAGCTATACTACCTTTATTTCTACTTTCCTTTGTGCTGCAGTTCAAGGTGTAACTGGGGCGATTGGTTTTGCCATCGTTGGCTTCCCACCTTTATTTGCCGGTATTTTAGTTGGCTTCTTGTCCCTTTTCCCCTATTTAGGGTCAATGATTTTCTATGTGCCAGTTGGTGTTTATTTCCTTTTGACTGGTGATATTTGGCAGGGAGTCTTCCTCCTTTCTTGGGGCATGTTCATTATTGGTACTGTTGATGATTTCCTTAGAGCTTATCTTATCAAAGATAAGGCTGAGGTAAATATGATCTTTGTCCTATTTTCAATTTTTGGTGGTTTGGCTTTATTTGGCTTCTGGGGTATACTTCTGGGCCCACTCATCGTAGCTTTGGCAGTCACCATCTTTCATATTTATGAACTTGAGTTTTGTGAGCAACTTGATAATTGCAATCGGGCTGAAGTAAAGATGCAAGATGTTACTACAGCGAGACAGTTAAGGCCAGAGAGTTTCAAGGTAGAAAATATTGATAATAATTTATTAAAGTCGTTTTTACAGCTATTTAAAAAGAAAGAGAAAAATGATACTAAATAGTCCCTTCAGGCGGGCGTCGTATAGTGGTAGTACAAGGGTCTCCAAAACCTTTAGCGTGGGTTCGATTCCTACCGCCCGTGCCAAGAGAGACGAAGTTCATTTAGAGCTTCGTTTTTTGTATAATCTAAGCCAAATTTTGTTGGTGCGAACTCTGCTAATTTAGCGTTATAATTTTTTACATTATTATAGATAGGCAAAAGCCATTTATGTATAGAAACATTGGGTTTTTTTGATAAAATTGTGTGGTGCGAACCTAATTTGGTTATTATCTCTCTTTTTACTTCTTTATTACCGGTTTGAAATTTTTTTAAGGCATAGGTAGAGAATATAAAATATTCCTTAGTTAATTCTATTAAATCTTCTTTTTTGGGTTGCTCCTTTTGATTCTTTTCTAGTTTATCTAATTTATCTTTTATTTTCGTTTTTTCTTGTAGATATTCTTCGTCATTAAGCAAATTATTTAGCCTCATCATCGTTAGCCCAGATAATTTTCCTTTCAGATCTTTTAATTCTTTTTCTATATTATGATTAATTTGTTGATCTATATATTTTTCTTGATTTTTTTGAGAGTCTAAATAATTTAATGCCCATTCAAGAAATTTTGGGTGCATTTTTAATTTGGATAATTTTTGGCAAATATTTTTTTCTAATTCTTTTTCTTCAATTGATCTCTCTTTGCAGGATACATTTTCTTTTCTGTGGGTACAGCGATAGTAATTATATCTTTTAATTGGAAGGTACCCATTTTCTTAGACACATTGTCCATGGGTCAATTGATATTGCCGA
>CAYQEI010000001.1:65859-81390 GCA_964416495.1 uncultured Gammaproteobacteria bacterium | reverse complement strand
ATTTATTCTAGTGGGGGGCCAACTGTGAAAGTAAGCTCTTCAGGAGAATTAGTTGATATTTTAGAAGGATTTCATCACTGTGTTTACCCAATCGAAGGGGGAATCTTGGTCGGTTCAAGATGGGCAGATGATAATAATTATCAGGCCCGCCTAGAATTTTTTGATAATGACTTTAATTCTTTATCAGTCATCCAAGATTCTATGAAGAGGGGGGATGACATCCCTGACCCCTTTGCTAGTATAATTTACTTTGCGGAGGAAAACCTCATCATCACGGTAAAGAATGCTTCGTATCTGCCATTGCCCTTATATAATTATTTAGAGGCCTACACTTTAGTTGATAATCAATTAAAGTTAGTTTGGTCAAAGAATATAGGTGAGGGGAGAAGCCTAAGGCTTGCCAAATATGGCAAGTCTATTGCAGTAGTAGCTAAGGCTCAGGCAAGGCTCAGGAAAGGTCCCGCCCTCTACGATCTTAGTGGCAACCTAATTTGGGAATTAGGCATCCCAGCCATTGAGGGCCCGTTTACCATAGTTGGTAATCGGATGTATTTGGTAAATTTAGCCACTTTACGGCGCGTAGATTTACCAAAATTATAGTAGAATTCATTTAATTTAAGATATGAGCTCTTCTAAAATAGAAGAGCTTTTTTCTTACTCAATGCTAGACAGTAACTAGCATTAAATGCTATAATAGTAGTAGTTAAAAGTCTACAAATTACTTAAAAGAATAATATATAAACTATGAAAAAGAAATTTACTAGCTTTTCTAACAAAAGCTCTAAACCAATTCTTGCTTTATTTGCTTTAACTCTACTTATTATTTTTGGTTTTCAAATCTCAGACCTAAAGGCCCTATCTTATTTTGGAGAAGGTGGGAAGCTGTATGCTGAAGGCACAATTGAGGGTATTAAAGATAATCCTGCCTTGATTTTACCTAATGCCACTAGAGTCGGCATTGGCACAGGATCACCGACAGCACTGCTTCATCTGGAGCAACAATCAGGAGAGCTAGTCTTGCGCTTAAAAAACAATGCTGGCCGTAATTGGGAAATTAATTCTAAACCGACTAGTGGCGGTAATGGCCTTTTTAGTATAATAGATAGAACATCTAACGCTGATCGCTTTGTAATTAATGCTAATGGTAATGTTGGGATAGGAACCGTATCGCCTTCTGCTAAGTTGTACGTTAGTGGTACAGTTGCTTTTACAGGTTTAGCTACGGGAGTGGCCCCAGCTAATTCTAGTAATAAAACTATAGCCACTGTTGAATTTGTAAAGAACTATATTGATTCTCTAGTCGCAAACTATTAAAAATTACGTAAACTGTTTATATATGAAAAAAATTATAAGTAAATTGCTTAATAAGAATGAAAGTTATCCTCTCTTTATATTATCTGTTTTAGTTTTGCTACTTATTATTTTTGGTTTTCAAATCTCAGACCTAAAGGCCCTATCTTATTTTGGAGAAGGTGGGAAGCTGTATGCTGAAGGCACAATTGAGGGTATTAAAGATAATCCTGCCTTGATTTTACCTAATGCCACTAGAGTCGGCATTGGCACAGGATCACCGACAGCACTGCTTCATCTGGAGCAACAATCAGGAGAGCTAGTCTTGCGCTTAAAAAACAATGCTGGCCGTAATTGGGAAATTAATTCTAAACCGACTAGTGGCGGTAATGGCCTTTTTAGTATAATAGATAGAACATCTAACGCTGATCGCTTTGTAATTAATGCTAATGGTAATGTTGGGATAGGAACCGTATCGCCTTCTGCTAAGTTGTACGTTAGTGGTACAGTTGCTTTTACAGGTTTAGCTACGGGAGTGACTCCTCTTAGCAATCAAAATGAGTATTTAGCGACAGTAGAATTTGTTAAAACCTATGCCGATGCTAAGATGAGTCAAATTCCTTCACAGCCTCCTTTTCAATGTGGGCAAACAGTTTCAGATAGTCAGGGTAACACTTATGGGACTAGACAAGTTGGTAGTCAATGTTGGATGACCGAAAATATGAGGGTAGGGTCTATGTTAGCGTCTGGTTCAACCGCACCTAATCCTAATAATGGTTATGTAGAAAAATGGTGCTATGATAATAATCCCACTAATTGTACTACTTATGGAGCTCTTTATAGTTGGGATGAAGCTATGCAAGGTTCGACTACGCCTGGAGCTAGAGGTATTTGCCCAGTTGGTTGGCATATACCCACTGATGATGAGCTAACCACTTTAGGTAATAATTTAGTATCTATCGCTTCAAATCGTCCAGGCTACCTTGATTTCACTTATGCTAGTTTTTGGGATATTCAGGATACGATGCGTTTATGGTCATCAACTCCTTCTGGTACATCGGCATGGAGAAGAACTATATCGACTGTAAACTTTGTTACCAGGGGTACAGATTACAAGATACATGGATTTTCTGTACGTTGCTTGAAAGACTAGCAGGCTAGTATTGTTCAATTGTCGCTTATAATTTGTGCTAATAGGTAAGAAAGAGTATTTGGACTATTTAGATATAATTTAATAAAAATTCCTTGTAAGGTTAATCAGCTCTAGTTAGTGGGCTACTCATTTCTTGCAAGGATTTTTTGTTATTTTAACATTGATCTAATAGTATTTTGGTTGAAATACCGCCATATGTCTGTACACATTAGTAACTAATCTTGACAAACCTCTCTTTATCTGATATAAATATTGGATATTATTTGTAAATTAACAATAAAAATAAATAGGCCGGGGAGGGCCTTAACAATGAGAAATCTACTGACGATATTTGGGGCTTTTATAGCCTTAGTAGTATTATTGGCCTGTGATACTCACAAACGGCCATTATTGCCTGCTAAGGTAAAGCCCTATGCTGTAAAAACGGCGGCGTACTGGACTTCGCCGACAATGGATAGTCGGCAAGCTAAAAACCTAGCTAAGCATAGCTTAGTGATAGTTGACTTGGAAAACAAGTTCAACAATCGCTCAGTTTTGCTTGAGTTGAAGCAACTTAACCCAGGGCTAAAGTTGCTAGCCTACTCCAACCCGATGGAGATTTATACAAAAATGTATAATAACCGGAGTTGGCAGAATAAGGTTATTAATGAGATTAATGAACATTACCGTTCATGGTTATTACGTGAGGTTTATCCCAATAGTCAAACATTTGACTATGCCGAGTTTTGGCCGGGAATGGTGATGCTAAACTTGTCTCAAACTTGTCCCAAAGAAAATGGCATGCGCTATAATCTTTGGATGGCAAGAAGACTACTTAAGGATATCCTTTCTGATAACCTCTTTGATGGTTACTTTATTGATAATGGGACGTCTAATGTTTCCTGGATGACTCGGGGGCAAAATAGCTTCCTTGACATCAATGGCAGTGGTCGTCGTTTGAGTCGTGAGAGAATTGATCACTCCTGGCATAAAGGGATGAGAGATTTTCTCAAAGTTATTAGAAAGAGAAAGGGCAAGGATTACATTATCGTTGCCAATAAAGGTGACCTTAATCTTCTCTCAGTAGTAGATGGGAAATTTTTTGAGAAATTCCCCAACGACTATATCGGCGAGAAGCTCTGGGGTGGCTGGCGACAATCAATGTCTAATGCTGCTAAAACTGGAAAGTATAGCATAATTAATGTTGATTATGCTGACCTAGATTTCGGTTTAGCAAGCTACTTGCTCTTGGGAAGGGGCTATTTTTCTATCAGTCAAGACGATCCAAGGGTTTTCGCTGAGTTAGAGGATTTAGTTCCCGGTAGAGCAATATCAGGCATCAGGCGTGGCGATGGCTACTACTATCGTGATTACGAAAACGTGGTGGCAAGAGTTTGGCCTGAGGAGAGAAAAGGAGAGATAATAAAAAAATGATAAAGGCTGGAGCCAAAACTCCAGCCCTTTTTTTATTCAAAATTATTCAGTTTTGTGTTAGTATAAATGTATTATGTTGATATACGCTATTATATTTTTATTCCTAGCCCAGATTGCTTTAGTTTTACTCAAGCCTGAATGGGGAGTTTACTTAATTGCCCTTACTTTACCAATAATTGGTAAGGAGTTTTATCTTGGCAGTTTAGCTATTCCTTTAGCAGATTTAGTTGCTCTAGCTACTTTACTGGCCTTTGTGATTAGCTATTTGTTTAGATTATTTTTTCCTGCTCAGGAAAAGAATAGTGAGCTTAGTTGGCCATTATTCTTTCCTTTTGCCTTGTTTTTGGGGTTATCAGCCCTTTCTATTATTGTTAACGGGAGCGAGCTTAATGCTTGGTATTATTTTCTACGTTGGCCAGTCTTCCTTTATTTTGCCTACATCTTTGTGCCCGCTAACATCATCAAAGAGCCCAAGGTTCTGAAAAAAACTGTCATCTTTGTTGCTCTATCTTCCTTTCTAGTATTATTTTCTGGCTACCTCTCTTTAGTGGGGCAAGACTGGTATCATAGTTTCTTCCGCCTTAAATCAGTTTACTTCTGGCAAAGCTATCCATTTGGTGAAAACCATAATTTAATTGCAGAGTATCTCAACATTGGCACTTTCTTTATTTTGGTTATTAAGGAATTTGTCAAAGACCTACGTTTACGTCGTCTAATTGATGTTTTGTTTTTAGCGTCAGTTTTGGGCATAATTTTGACTTTTTCACGCAGTGGTTGGATTACCCTAGGAATTCAATTAGTCGTCTATGCCTATTATCGCTTACGTCATTTCCCGAAAGAGAAGTCATCTTTGGTCGGATTACTAATCCTGCTTGCAATTGTTGCTAGTCCTTTATTTATCAAAATGAGTCAGCTCCAAAGTGGGAATGTGAGCTCAACTGCGTCTCGCTTAGTCTTGACTGAAATTGCTTGGGCAGGGTTTCAAGAGCGACCTTTATTTGGTTTTGGTAGTGGGAGTTATGTCAAGCTAGTAGGCCAAGATATACGCTATAGTGCCAAGTATGGTGAGCCAATTGACTCTCATGGCGCAATCCAGAAAATAATTGTGGAAAATGGTATCTTTGCTTTGCTAGCTTGGATCTTTTTGTTGTTATATTTACTTCGTTTTTGCTACTTTACTCTGCGTAAATACTATCCCCAAGTGCCTTGGGTGCTACCTTTCTTTTTAGCGGCAGCGGGAGGAATATTCTTTCAGTTTTTCAATACCTCCTATTACAAAGGTAAAGTCTGGTTTCCCGTTTTATTATTTATTTTAGCGATAAAGTTATCAGAAAAAAAACATGAGCCAAAAAATAAAGTTAGTTCATATCCTACCCAATCTTAACCGGGGTGGAGCCGAGAAAGTTGTCTATGATTTATTATCAAGTCTTGATCAGACTCAGTTTAGTTTGAGTTTGATTTTATTTAATGACGCTGGCCAAGGTCAACTTTGGCGTCAGGATTTAGAAGAGCGGGGGATAAAAGTCATCGCCCTAAAAAAGCGGGCTAAATTTGATTTGCTTAACTTTTTTGCTCTTTATCGCGCTTTAATAAAAATAAAGCCTGATTTAGCTCACACTCATTTAGGGGGTGATCTCTATGGTCGGCTCACCGCTTACCTAGCTGGAGTTAAATTAATTTGCTCTACAATTCATAATGTAAATCTAACTGAGCCTAAACTGGTAACTAAAGTATTGCGCTGGAGCAGGAAGCTTAACTTTGCCTATTTTGCTGTATCTGAAGCAGTCAAAAGAGATGCAATTTCACGCTACAAATTAAATGCTAAGCAAATTGAAGTAGTCTATAATGGGATTGATTTAAACTACTTCAAGGCTAAGAAGACTGTGAAAAAGGATAGGGAGAAAGGTTTGATTACTTTAGGGGCGATTGGTCGCCTTAGTCAGCAAAAAGGCTTTGCTTCTTTAATCGGGGCGGTGTCGATGATAAAAGAGGTTAAATTTGAATTACTGATAGCTGGGGTAGGTGAGCTTGAAGCTGATTTAAAGAGACAAATAGAAGATTTAGGCTTAGGAAAAAAAGTAAAATTAGTCGGACTAGTTGAACCTAAAGCTTTTTATGAGCAGATTGATTTATTTGTTTTACCATCACTTTGGGAGGGCTTAGGTTTAGTTGTGCTTGAAGCTAGTGCGATGAGACTACCACTAATAGTTAGTGCTACTGGTGGGGTGCTTGAGATAGTATCTGAGCAAAGTGCTTATCTTTATCAGCCTGGAGAAGTAAAGGAATTAGCACAAGCGATAAAGTTAGTGATTGAGAATATTAAGAGCCGGGAAGTAACCGAAAAAGTAGAGCAGGCCTTTAGTTTGGTTGAAGAGAAATTTTCTCTCTCAGCAATGAGCGCTAATTATACTAAACATTATCTACAATTAGTTACTAATAATAATTAATCAAATGAGAATCCTTCAAGTTAATAAATTTCACTATAATCGTGGTGGAGCTGATAAGTATTATTTAGAGCTCGGTAAAGCTCAAGCTGAAGCTGGTCATAATGTTGCCTATTTTTCAATGCAACATCCGCAGAATTTTCCCAGCCCTTATTCGCCTTATTTTGTCTCTCGCCTTAGCTTCAATGAAGGCGGTTTGATTGACAAGCTCAAAACTCCAGGTCGGGTAATCTATAGTTTAGAAGCCAAACGGAAGTTTAGGGCTTTGCTAAAAGAGTTCAGGCCTGAGATTATTCATCTCCATAACATCTACCATCAAATCTCTCCCTCAATTTTATCAGTAGCGAGAAAGTGTAAAATACCAGTAGTAATGCATTTACATGACTATAAACTGCTTTGTCCTAACTATCAATTCTTTCTCAGAGGTGAGATTTATGAAGATTTCAAACCAGATCATTATTTTAATTGTTTCAAAACCAAATGTTTTCGTGATTCCTATCTCTCTAGTTTTTTAGTTAGTCTAGAAATGACTATTCATCATAAATGGCTCAAGATTTATAAAAAGAATATTGCTCGCTACCTTGCTCCTAGTCAATTTATGAAAGATAAATTAGTTGAGTATGGCTATAGCCCTAGTCAAGTTGACTTAATCTATAATCCCTTTTCTCCTAGTTTGGATTTAAGTGAGGAAGAGAGGACAAGTTTAGTAAAACAAGATTATTTACTCTACTTTGGTCGACTATCTCAAGAAAAGGGATTATTTACCTTACTTGATGCAATTGCTAAAACCAAGATAAAACTAAAAATTGCTGGGGAGGGGCCACTAGAAGCTAAGCTCCAAGCTAAAGCAAAAGAGTTAGGATTAGAAGTAGATTTTCTTGGTTTCAAAAGTGGCTCTGAGCTCAAAGCTTTAATTGCTCAAGCTAAAGCAACAGTAATTCCTTCAATTTGGTATGAAAATATGCCTCTATCTCTACTCGAGTCCCTTAACTTAGGTACGGCAGTGATAGCCAGTGAAATCGGTGGCTTGCCTGAGATGATAAAGCCTGGTGTCAATGGCTTTTTGTTTAAGCCACGCTCTAGTAGTGATTTAGCTAAAAAGATTGAAGCTCTTTTGCGAGCAGATAGTGCTAGCCTTAGTGCTGGTGCTAGAGCTAGTGTTAGTCAGCTCACAATGGCTGATAACTTAAGTCAGGTGATGGCAGTTTATCAAAGTCTTGTAAAACCTAAGAAAGCTCTCTAGTAAAGGTTAAGGGCTAAGTAGGTACGACACTTAAGTAACAAAAAAACTCAGTTTTATCACTGAGTCTTTTTTTATTCATACTATTTTATTATCCTGTTTCTACGTATAGCTATCCTATCTTACCGTAAACTAAGTTCCTTATCCTTACTTTACAACTTGGAAAGAAGTGCTGTAGTGGAGACCAGAGAGTAGACCTTGGGCTTTGAAGTCATAGTAGCCAGGGTTAATTGAGGGGATAGTTGTGATGGTACTAAAGCTACCACTAGCATCAGCTGAGATGATAGTAACTGATTCATCGGCAAAGCTAAGTTGGATTTGCTCAAAAGGGATATAGCCACCGCCACTTACTAACACTGAGGCATTAATGGTTGCTCGAGGCTTATCTAAGTTTAGGTATAGATTCTGTAGGGGAACGAGGTCAGCTTCTTCTTTGGCTTTAATTACTCCCAAAGTGCGATAGGAGCTTTGCTTGAAGTTATTACCATCTAAGATTAAGATGTTGCTATTGTTGAAAACAACTACCTTATCACCATTGTTATTTACCACTTTTAGTCCCATTGCCCAAGCACCAGAATTTGGTCCTAATTCAGTTAGGTTATTGGTATAGATATAACCGAGTTCAGCTAAATTAGAATCTAGCTTTACCACGCCAACGCCATTACTGAAATAAATATCACCGTTAAGGGGGCTAGCAGTAACAGCAAAGCCCTGATAGTCAAGATGGCGGAAGCTAGTAATTAACTGTCCGTTTAAGTTAAACTTCTTGGTGTAGTAATCATCAACTACATAAATATTACCAGCTCGGTCTTGATAGGCTTGACGATTGCCGTTGTCATATTTGAGGTTAATTGGAATCTGAACTTTAATTGTTCGACTAGCCTTATCATAGACTTCAATTCTTTGAGTTTCATTATTAATGGAGAGATAGTAGTCGGGGTGAGTGCTAGTAATATTATCAGGTGCTTGCGGGTTAGCAAAGTCATGTTTGACTATGGTTTCAAGATTGCGATTATAGATAGTAATGCCTTGAGCACTAATGGTAACTAAATCTGAGCCAAAAATATCAACTTTGTTATACCATTCCCAATAAGTATTTTTCACCTCTTTAACTAAGCTAATATGATCATTGATTAATTGGTACTTAGCTAAAGTATAGCCACTAACGGCATAGACATAGAGGCCAGAGCCTTCAATTGCAAATTTAGCGGAAGAGAATTCTTCCTGGGCGTGAAAACGGGAATTATAGTTTTTCACTTTGGCAATCAAAATTGGCTCCAAAGTATCACTGGCTTTGAATATCTCTAAACTACCAGTATTAGTACTAGCAATATAGAGATGGCGATTATAGCTAATAGCATCGCCACTGTAGTAGGATTTGAGTCTAGTTTTACCTGGAGTCAAAAGAAAAAACAAGGCAAGTAGAGACAGAGCTACTACAGAAATAATAGTCGTTTTTTTCATATTTATTGTTATTTTAATCTAATTACAACTCTCAACTATACTTTATTTTACAATATTTGTCAAGGTGAGAGCTTAGACTTGACAAATGGTAGTAATTGTATTATACTATAATTATAAAAATTAATCATATTATTATGCAATTTGCCGACTTTACTAAATTATTAAAAGCTAAAACACAGACAATATTAACTCTAATGTTAATCGCAACTATGCTCACTGTAGTTTTTAGTTTACTTAGTCCTCTCAAATACGGAGTTAAATCTCGTCTCTTAGTGGCCCAAGATTCGGCCTCAAGTGATGCCTATACCTTGTCCCGCTCTAATGAGTACTTAGGGAAGATACTAGCTGAAGTAGTTTACTCTGGATCTTTCTATGACCGTGTTATTGCTTCTCAATACAATGTTGATAAGACTTATTTTAGTGGCGACTATCGCAAACAAATGGAGAAGTGGAATAAAACTGTTAACACTAGAACTAAGCAAGATACTGGTATTATTGAAGTTAATGTCTATCACCCCAATACCACTGAAGCTAGAAAGATTGCCTTAGCGATTAATGATATTTTGGTAAACGAAAACCAAGCCTATCATGGTGGTAAGTTGATTAAGATTAATATTATTGATCAGCCTTTAACTAGCACTTATCCGGTAAAGCCAAATATTATTTTCAATACAATTGCTGCCTTAGGACTTTCTTTCATCTTTGCTCTTTTCTTTGTTTATATTTTCCCTGAGGATAAATACAGTATTTATCTGTTTGCCAGTGCTAAAGATAGTCGTGCTAAAACTAAATCAGCTAAAGTGATAAAGAGTGGGAAAGAAACAAAGACCCCAAGTAAAGAGCCTGCTAAAAAGGAAGTAGTTACTGAAAAAGACGCTGATGAAGACCAGTTAAGGGGTAATATTGCGAATGTAATTAGATAAACAAAATAATAAAAAAAAGACCAATGCATGATTGGTCTTTTTTTATTTACCCCATCTCTCTTTAGATACAGATCAATTCCCACTCTTGACATATTTCTTTAAATAGTGTATTATAGTTTATTAGTTATTTTACAATTAAAAACCGGCCGGGGAGGGCCGATTGAAATGAATAGGATTATAAGTTTTTTAAAAAGGGCATGGAGCTGGCTCGTTATGGCCATCCTTGCCTTAGTGGTAATTTCGCTTCTGATTGGTCGGGGCGCAAAAAGCCCGCAATCAGTCGAGTTACCACCACTGAATTTTGAGCAGCCTCAGCGCACCGCGCCAACCCCACAGGGGACAGTGACCTTCTGCTTCCGCTTAGACGGAAGAGAAAATGGTCATCTGCCAGCCCTTATGGGAAGTGCGGCAGGTGACGTCTACCCTAATGGGTTAGACGGCTACAACTGGAGCTTAGCTCCGGTTAGTACTGGACAGGAGGCCTACGGCATTCTCACTGACGGCACCATTTTTGCTAAGGAGGATTTCCTTCGGCAATATGGTATGAGCTCTTATGTTGAGCTCAAGGCCGACAGGACAGGCTGGCAAGCTGTTGCCATGTCGAGAGGCATGGTGAACGGCGAAGCTGCCTATGTCTATTGAAACAAATAATAGATCAATTTCTTAAACTAATTAACTAGTTTAAGAAATTGATCTTTTTTATTTCCCAAAATAGTTATTCCGAGATCTAAATTATAAATACCCTTGACATATTTCTTGAAATAGTGTAGAATGCTTAGATAGTTGTACATTAAAAATTATAAAAATACATATCATGAAGAAAATTTTTGTTTTAATTTTGAGTCTTCTTGCCTTAGGGGTGAGTGCTCAGTTTAGGGATATGTCCAATTTATCCCTTTTTTATGGCCAGTTTGCCTCTTTGCAAAATGGCAACAATAAGGGGAATTGGAAAGGGGCGTATTTTGAGTATATGCCCATTCAGACTGAAAGCGGACTCCGTTTCGGGGTCTGCGTAGTCGGCGCTAGGAGCGCCTTTAACTCAAATGACACAATCTCTGTTTATCAGGGTAAGGTGTCAGATATTGCCGTTGGCTTAGCTGGCGGTAAATATTTTGAGTATATTTCACTGAATCACTCTGCTTACATCGGAGCTAATCTGATGATAAAAAGCAGTAGTGATAATGGGAGTGGCTATACTGTCGGTACCGGCGCGGGCCGTTTTCAGAATCAGCAAGAAGATCTCTTACTTGCTTCTGAGCTCAACTTCAATTTATTGAAGAATGGGTTTGGCTGGAATGAGTTCTTTCCCAGAACTCAGGTAAGAGTAGCCCACCAGTTTAGCCTGAAGAACCAGAAAGAAAGCTACTGGCAAGGGAAGCAAGTAGCTAGTACTCTTTGGAATAAGAGTTCGTTCGCTCTGGAGTTAAAGCAAAGCCTAGTCGCTTTGGGTCAAAACATTTTGTTTGAGCCTAAAGTAAATGCTTTCTATCACTTTTATCAAGGTGATAAAAGTAATTGGCTTATCTTTGGCCCAGAAATAGGCTTTAAAAGGTCTGGTTGGGATGATTTCTTGACCTTGAGCCTAATGCTGAAAAGGCAAGTTGGGTCTTTTAGAGACAATCTCAATAAGGACCAACTTGTGTTAATGGTTAACCTGAATCCGGTTAACCTATTCAATCGGAGTTATTAACAAAAAAAGGCCAGGGAGGGCCGATGATATGAAAAGGATTGTAAGGTATTTTCTAGTTTTTTTAACAGTTGCCGTTTTAGTACTGGCAGCTGTCGTGGTAATCCTTCACCGCTTGAATGTGCTGAAGGAAGTTGCAACCCAGTCTCAGATTGAGGCTTTGAGCGAAAGGGTAGTTAACCTAGAAAGCGTGAGAATAGCTGACCTTGAAAAAGGTCTGGCTTCTTTGCAAGTAGAGGTTCGACTCTTATCGGAGTGTTGTAAGGAAAAAGAAAAGGAGCTTGAGACAGCTCCGAAGCCTGTACCGAAACCAAAGCCGGCTGCACCGGCGCCAGCGCCAAAGGTGGTCACACCACCGCCAGCGCCAGCGCAATCAGCGCCGGTAACTGAAACTTCTCCTGTAAAACAGGGGAAGAGTTACCCAAAACTCACCGCCTTCATGGAAAACGGTGAGATACTGGCCACTTTCAAAGTGAATGGCCGTGATGATGGTCATTTTCCCCACCTGGGAATGATAACCGGGGTGGATTTTGAAGGGGGAGGTGATATAGTTGAAAACTCTTACAGAGGTTTCAACTGGGTCTTACACCCAGTTGAGTTCTTCGACGGTGATGTTGGCATCACCGTTGATGGAACCTTTTTTATCCGCGACTCTAAAATTAGAGGCGCGATAAAAGACTGGGGAGAAGAGGTGTCAAAAGTTGAGCTCATAACTCGGGCCACTAATTGGGTCCCGAGACAGATGTCGCTTCAAGGTGATTTCTGGATCCTTGAGCTCTAATAACTTATATGCTTGTCTATTAATTTAGGCAAGCTTTTTTTATCCTTGACAAATATTTAATAGTGTGCTATTATAGCTAGAGTTAATTATTCTAATTATCTCAATAAATTAAGGATTTATTAAGTAATTAAATAGATTTTATGAAAATAGCATTTATTGGCCAAAAAGGAATACCAGTAAAAAGCGGAGGAGTAGACCGTCATGTCGAAAGTCTTGCTGAGTTTTTAGTGAAGAATGGTCAAACTGTTATCGTCTATAATCGCCGTGGTTATACCAGTGAAAAAATCTCTAATTGGCAGGGAATTGAGGTAGTAGAGCTTCCTTTAATTGATACAAAAAACTTAGCAGCTATTACCCATTGCTTTTTAGCAACTATCTCTGCTATTAGAGCTAAAGTTGATGTTATCCATTACCATGGTATTGGGCCAGCATTATTAACTTGGATTCCACGTTGGTTTGCTTCTAGAATTAAAGTTATTACCACTTTACATAGTTTTGATTATGGTAATGATAAATGGGGTGCTTTTGCACGCTTTATGTTGAAGTTGGGAGAAAGGATTATGGTAAAGAACTCACATCAAGTTATTGTTCTTACCCCAGTAATGCAAGATTATCTCAGACAGCGCTATAATTATGAAAGTGTTATTATTCCTAATGGTGCCTTAGTAAAACAGAGCCTTGGTAGTGACAAACTCAAAGCTTTTGGCTTAGAGCCTGGTCGCTATATCCTTTCCTTATCACGTCTGATTAGACTAAAAGGGATCCAGTATCTTATTCCAGCCTTTAAGGCATTAAATGAGCCCGGACTTAAGCTCGCTATCGTTGGTGATGGAGAGTATCGCAAAGAATTAGAGCAGTTAGCTGGCTCTGACCCTAACATCGTCTTTTGTGGAAATCAAAGTGGAGAAACCCTAAACCAGCTCTACTCTCAAGCTAAATTGTTTGTTCAATCATCAGAAATGGAAGGTCTTTCAATTTCTTTACTTGAAGCTATGGCTCATGGCCTCCCGATTATAGCTAGTGATATTATTGCCAATAAAGAAGCAGCTGGAGATGTGGTGACTTATTTTGAATCAATGAATAGCAAAGACTTAGAAGAAAAAATGACCCAGTTACTTGCTGATGAAAATCAATTAAAAGAACTAGCTAAATTAGCTAAGGAAAGAGCAGAAACTGTTTATGATTGGCAAGCTATTGCCCAAAAAACAATTTTATTATATAATAAATAATTAAAATAATTCTTTAACAATAAATTAATAACAAAAGCGGCCAGGGAGGGCCGTATATCATGAAGAAAATAGTTTTTTTTATCCTTCTTGTCTTAGGGGCCTGTCAATACATTGACGTCCCTGAGCCTGACTTTAATCAACCGGTTGATGAGCTCCAGCCGGTGGTAACCCTGAAATCAGGGGTTGGGTATTCGAGCTCACTGGGGCAGATTTTTGCGCCTCTTGGCTTCCACTCTTTATTTTTTCTGGAGTCTGAGTTGATTGACTTGGACAAAGAAAAGATTGTCTGGAAGGTAGAGGGTAGCGAATATGTGGGCAAGGCCATTGTCCATAAGTTCGCTAGCCTCGGGGAGAGCGAAATCCTGATTACAATCGGGAAACAAAAGTTCACTTACGAGATTATGGTTGTAAGTGACTTATCAGAGGGAGACCCGGTTGTAATGTTTCCTGGTAAGAGCGCCCACGGCGAAGTGGAGGTCTTAGTTCTCTTTAAAAGAGAGCGCCTGCGCTACGCTGAAGAGCCTTTTTATCTAGTCGGTGATCACACTGACTGGAAAAAGGTTAAGGTAACTTTAAGCGATTACGATATTGAGCAGGGAGACCCAGTTAGAGGGACTTCCTCATCTCAGTATCTTGGCACCACTATAACAGTTGCAGACGAAATGAATTACTCGTTTGCTTTGGTCCACAGTGGTGACCAATGGGCAGATTTTTCCGGGTCTGCCTATGTTAGGGAAAATCCGGGCTTACTATTTTTAGCAGTTTCTAAAGGCAAAGTGAAGCCATTAGGAACTGCCCAGTTATCACTATTACCTGGTGATACTGGTGATAGCTATATACGTTTTGATATAGACTATGTCTATATCAAAACTGCTAAAGGCGTCGCGGTTAAAAGCGACGCCGGGGATTATGTCCAGGCTAAATTGACCAGTATGGTCGATTATCCTGGCTGGGTACGACTTAAATCTCCCTCAGGGTCAGAGCACTTCTTCCGTTTCGATGAAATGGAAGAAAGTAGTTTGTATGATGGACTGGTCAATGCAGTCCATGTCTACAAACAAGGCCTCTAGGGGATTAGAAAATATAGGATTGTATTTAAGTATACAATCCTTTTTTATTTTGACTAAAGCCAGGAATTATAATAAAATTAGGCTATAAGTAAAATTATGAGAGAAGTATTAGGGATTAAATTTAGTAATCAGAGCTTAGCTGACTTAGTAGCTGAAATTAGCACTAATTTAGAGCAGGGAATAGCTACTTATGCAGTTACCCCCAACCCAGAGATAGTTTTAGGGGCCCAAAAAGATGAGCAACTAAAAGCAGTTATTAATCAAGCTAACTATTCTTTAGCTGACGGCTTTGGTGTTAAGCTAGTTTTGGGTTTGTCAGGTAAAAGACTTAAACGTGTGACTGGCTCTGACTTAACCCTCCACTTATTGCAACTTGCTCATAAAAAGAATATTCCAATTGCTCTACTCCTGTGGGAAAAGGGCTTAACTAGCGAAACTGAATTAGCCAAAGCATTGAGAAGCAAGTATCCTCAGCTTAATTATCTTATTCTTAATGCTCAGAAGGAAAAGACTTTATCAAAGGAGAATCAAGCTAAGATCACAGATTTTGGTGCTAAGATGCTACTAATCGCGCTGGGTTCGCCAGAACAAGAGTTAATGTCTGCTAGTAGTATCGCTAGTGTACCGACTTTATTATTTTCTATTGGTATTGGTGGCTCACTTGACTTTGTTAGTGGCCAAGCAAAAAGAGCACCACGGGGATTGAGACTTTTGGGCTTGGAATGGTTGTGGCGTTTAATTCTACAACCAAAAAGAATAGTCCGGATTTATCGGGCCGTAATTGTTTTCCCCTTTAAAGTCCTCTTAGCAAAATTAAGTGTAAATAAATAAGAAGAA
>CAYQEI010000001.1:36775-65849 GCA_964416495.1 uncultured Gammaproteobacteria bacterium | reverse complement strand
GGTAAAAGATATTATGAATAAACAGAATAAGACTAATAAAGTTAGATTGCGTTTTGCCCCTTCACCAACAGGGTTTTTACACATTGGTAATTTACGCACTGCCTTGTTTGGTTATTTTATTGCCAGAAACTTAGGCGGTGATTTTATCTTACGAATTGAAGATACTGACAGCAAGCGTGAGGTTTCTGGCGCAGTTGAGGCTTTGCTTGATGTATTTGAGTGGCTAGGACTTGAGTTTGATGAGGGCCCTCACTTAGGGGGTGAGCATGGTCCCTATATACAAAGTCAAAGGCAAGAGATCTATAATCACTATGCCAAAGAGTTACTCAACTCAGGCGGAGCTTATCCCTGTTTTTGTAGTAGTGAGCGTTTAACAAAGTTAAGGGAGGAGCAACAACGAAATAAACAGGCACCTGGTTATGATCGTTTTTGTCGTCATTTATCGCCAGCTGAAGTAGCTGAGAAAATAGCCTCAGGTGAGCCTTATGTAATTAGACAAAAGATGCCTCTTAAGGCTTGTATTGAAGTCCATGATGAGTTAAGGGGGAAGATTAAGTTTGATAGTAGCTCTTTAGATGATCAGGTTTTAATAAAGTCTAATGGTGTCCCTACCTATCAATTTGCTAGTGTAGTTGATGATCACTTAATGGAAATAAGTCATGTTACCCGTGGTGATGAGTGGTTATCTTCTTTCCCTAAGAACGTCCTCCTTTATCAGGCTTTTGGTTGGCAAGCCCCTAAGTTTATTCACTTACCTTTGATTTTGAATAAAGGTGGCGGTAAGTTAAGTAAGCGTCAAGGAGATGTTTTTGTGGAAGATTACAGAAAAAAAGGTTATTTACCCGAGGCTTTAATCAACTTTTCCTGTCTTTTGGGCTGGCGACCGCAAAATGAGAAAGAGATCTTGAGTAGGGAAGAGATTATTGCTAATTTTTTCATTAAGCAAATTGGCTCATCACCAGCTGTCTTTGATGAAACCAAACTAAACTTCCTCAACGCTCACTATATTAGAACTAAAAGCGTAACTGAGCTAGCCCAATTATCACAAGACTATTTTGCTGAGGCAGGCTACCAGCTTGATTTTGAGACTATGAGCTCATATTTAGCTTTAGCTCAGGAAAGGATGAAAGTTTTGAGTGAAGGTCCAGACTTAGTTTCATTTTTGATAAAGCTTCCACCATACTCAGCTGACTTACTGGCCTACAAAGATTTGACGCTAACTCAGGCCAAAGAGAATTTATTAGTGTTAGAAAGTTTCATTGCCAATATAGCTGATAATGATTGGAATACAGTTAGCCTGCAAACAAAAATTATTGACTACATCAAAGAGATTGGCGGGAGTAATGCTCATTTTCTCTGGCCCCTGCGAATTGCTTTAGCTGGACTCAAAAATAGTCCTACCCCTTTTGAGATTGCCACTGTCTTGGGTAAAGCGGAAACTTTAGCGCGCATTAAGCAAGCTTTAGCTAAGTAAGATTGCCTCAGGTCCCAATAAAATGCTATAATATACAAGCTATGATTAAATCAAGCCATAAAATTCTAATTCTTACTCTAATTAGCCTATTTTTATTTGGCTTTTTTGCCTTTGATTTTAGTTTAGCGCAAAGTGATTATGAACTTGATCGTGAAATTGAAGCCCTAAACCTCCAAATCCAAATTCAGAAAAAAGAGATAGATAAATTACTCGAAAAACAAAACCAATACCAAGCTCAAATAAAAGCTAAGCAACAAGAAAAAGTTAGCTTGAATAATCAATTAGGGATTTTAGATGATAGTTTAGCCAAAACTGAGTTAGAAATCGAAGCAATTAGCCTTGAAATCGCTAAACTAAATCTTGAGATCCAAAAAGTTGAGCTGGATATGTCTAGTCTTGACCTAAAAATCAACAATCAAAAAGAACAAATTATTGGCCTACTTCGTTTAATCTACAAGCAAGATAAAATATCTACCATTGAGGCATTATTATTGAATGACAATTTATCTGATTTCTTAAGCCAGCTAAAGTATTTAAGGAAGACTAATGACAAGTTAAGTAGCAGTATTAATGAGCTCAAAGTACAAAAAAATAAGTTAGAGCAAAATAAGTTATCTTTAGAAGAGAAGGATAAAGAAGCTAAGACCCTAAAAGAAAAATTAGAAGAGAAAAAAGATAGCCTTAACTACGAGCAAGGTCAAAAAGAAATCATTCTAATCCAAACTCTAGAATCAGAAGAAGCGTTTCAGGCCTTACTCGCTCGTGTTAAAGCTGAACAAAATCAAGTTAAGGCTGAAATTAGTCAAGCTGAGAATTTGATTAGGCAAAAGATGTCACAGAAGGATAAGGACTTACTAGATAGTAGTGACAGCACCCTTGCTTGGCCAGTACCAAAAAACTATATTACTGCTACTTTCCATGATCCTGACTATCCTTTTAGAACTACTATTGGTGAACACCCTGCCATTGATATCAGAGCAGCGCAGGGAACTGAGCTAAGGGCAGCAGCTGATGGTTATGTTGCTAAAGTTGTCTTTGATGGTAGTAAAGATTATGCCTATATTATGTTAATTCACGGTAATGATCTTGCCACTGTCTATGGCCATGTCTCAGCTGTTAATGTCAGTCTTGATCAATTTGTTCTCAAAGGTCAACTGATTGGCCGTACTGGTGGCATGCCTGGTGGTCCGGGTTCTGGTGCTTTCTCAACTGGCCCCCATCTTCACTTTGAAGTTAGAAAGAGTGGCCTTCCAGTCAACCCCCTTAACTACCTACCTTAGTTGACATTACCTATGATTCAATAAGAGCTAGATTTAAAAAAAGAAAAGACCTAATTGAGGTCTTTTTTAGTACTTTTCACCTTATCAATAATTAGCACTTAAGTTATTATTTAGAGAGGAATATTTGGAGCCTTATTAGAAACTAAGTAAACTTTATTTTAGCTCTCGCTTGTCATGAATTTTTTGGTGAATGTCTTTTAGTTGCTTATTGGTAACATGAGTATAGATTTGAGTAGTGGCAATATTGCTGTGACCCAAAAACTCCTGCACTGTCCTTAAATCCACCCCTTGATTGAGTAAATCAGTGGCAAAAGAGTGTCTTAGGGTATGAGGAGTAGAAGTAATGGGTAGTCCAGTGATTTTGACGTACTTTTTGACGATATTTTCAATACTTTTGATACTTAGACGTCTATCAGCGTCCTTTTTAGCGGATCCTGGCTTGTAGTTGATAAATAGAGCTGGATCAAGGTCAGTACGAGCTTTGAGGTAGTGACGCAAGGCATTAACGGCTCGTAGTGAGAAATAAACTGTTCTGACCTTTTCGCCTTTTCCGATTACTACTACCTCTAAATTCTTAGTATCAGCCTTAATCTTAATTTGTTCACGGTTCAGGGCTTGGAGCTCAGCGACTCGTAAACCAGTGGAGAATAATGACTCAAGCATCGCTTTATCACGGCAACCGATTTTACTATGAGTTTTGGGAGCATCTAAGAGTAGAGCGAGTTGCTCTAGTTTGAGAAAGTTTATCTTTTTATCAGCCCTATCTTTACTGAGCTTTATTTTACCTGGAGGCAGGGAAGTGATGTTTTTTTCGACAAAAAACTCTAGTAAAGAACGGAGGGCAATTAAGTAGTAGTTTTGAGTAGATTTTTTTAGGGTCTTTTTAGTTCTAGGATCACGGTAGCGAGACAGATGGACTTTATAATCCCAAATTAGATCAGAGTTTAGTTGTTGAGGCCTTAATTGTGATTTGGCTTTGAGCTCTAAAAATGAAAAAAACTTTTGTAAAAAGCGATGATAGTTTTCTTGAGTTTTATTAGCTAAACCCTTTTCAATCTCAAGGTAGTCAAGATAGTCACCAAGATAGCTTCTAATAGGGGATTGTGTCTCTTTAGTCATATTAGTCTTTACTTTTGAGGTTTACTATACTTCGCATAATGTATATTAATAAACCTATATATCATTATAAACTAATCTAGCTAAAGGTCAAGCCCATAAAGTGTATTTCTGGTTGAAACATCAATAGTATCTTTATTACGGTTAAAAAGATACCAGCTGAGACTAAAGCAAAAACAAAGATGCCTAAACCAAATAAGAATTTAAAAGTCTGTTCCATATTAATTATAATAAATCTTATCGCCGTAGCGGAGATCAATGTATTTAATCTTATTAAAATTATCTCTTATATTCTCTTTTTTGACAATAGTTAAATCTTCAAATTGAATAATTGGATCTTTATCAAAATTAAAATATACAATTGGACCATCTCTAAACTTGACTATTAAGGTATTTAACTCTTGCTCAAGGCTATATTGCTCTAAAATTAAGTCATCTTGGTAACTTAGAGCCTCATTGAGTCGAAAAATAAAGTTTAGCTTCTCAGGGGCTAAATTAATTTTTTTAGTAGCACTGACTCTAATACGATCACTTTTATTTTCTAATAAAAAGTAGTTAGCTAGGTCATCTTCAGTTACTGTTTGGTCAGTAATTAAATAAGCGTCAGCTGAAGCAAAATAAAGCTCACCATCATTTTTGAAGATAAAGGCATAAGGGCGCTCACCAATTTTTATTTTAATGGTACTGGGATAATTTTTTGTTAACCTAAACTCAGCAAAATTGTAATCAGCTTGGATAAGGTCAACTAAATCTTGAGTGTTAAAAAGCAAGAGATTGTTTTGCCTAAAAAATAAAAGTCGTGATTTTTCTGTCTGGGTTTCGACTAGATTTTTAATTTCAGTTTCATCGACGCGGGTTAAACCACTGATTTCAATCTTTTTGATGATAAAAAAATTAGAAAATAATAAGAGATAGCTGATACCACCAAGACTAAGTAGAATTAACAAAACTAGCCAGATCTTCCCTACCCGGTGCTTAATTTGCTTTTCTTGACGATAAAAAGGGTTTTTTAGCTTCTTTTTCTGGTAGTCATAGACTCTTCTCCTTTTTGCTCTTTTTGCCATTTTTTTATCTAATTTTAGGTAAATTTATCAAATATCGTCTAATATTAGCGTTTAATTTGATTAAAACCTCATAACTAATCGTATCCATTACCTCAGCTAGGTTTTCAATACTATTGCTGTCATCTCGCTGAGCGGAAATTACTTTGACTTCATCGCCAATTTCTACTTCCTCTAAACCAAGGTCAAGTAAAGTCATATTCATACAAACCTGACCAGCTATGCTTGCTTCAAATTCCTCATTATTACTTACCTGGAAACTAACCTTTTTAGCTAAGCGCCGATCAAGGCCCTCATAGTAGCCAAACGGAATAGTAGCGATATTGGTCTTAATTTTGGCTTTATTATCGCCATAGGAGATGTTGTCCCCTGGTTTTAGTGCTTGGATAGCACTGATGTGAGAGAAGGCCTCTAGGGCTGGTTTAAGGGGCCTGGTGGTCTCATCATCACGAGTAAGAGGATTATATCCATAGAGAGCTAATCCAGGGCGAAAAGCGGTTAAGAGGCGGTTATCGAGGTTGAAAACACCAGCTGAGTTCCCCAAATGTAGCCATTTAGGGAAATAACCATTTTGGCGCAGAAGATCAACATTTTCCATAAATAACTCTTCTTGCTCGGTGTTTAGCAAATTCCTTTCATTAGCAGTAGCGAGATGCGAGCAAGCACCACTAATGTTTACTGCATCAAGGTAGTTACGATTCTCCTTAATGAAGCTAGCTAGATCTTTAATTCCCTCTCTATTCATGCCAGTGTTGATAAAAAGATGGACATTAGCTTTCTTTTTATACTTAGCTAAGTGTCTGAGGGTGACTTCATTATAGACGACAAATTCAGTGCGTTTGAAATTACAGTGACGATAGAGAGAAAGAGGCATTTCACTAAGTAAGAGGATTTTCCCTTTGAAGTACTTGTAGGCAATTTGGGCTTCAGGATAGGAATCAAGCGCTACCATTTGGGCATTGGTATGGTTTAGGATGGTGCATAACTCTTTGAGTCCGTGGCCATAGGCATTGGCCTTTAACACTGGAAAAAGAGCTGCCTCTGGTTGCAAACTTTGGAGATAATCGTAATTAGAAATAATGTTTTGAGCATCAATTTCAAGGTAATTTAAAGTCTGATATTTTGCTTTGAAAATGTGGCGCAGTAGTGAAATCATAGGGTTAATCTTTACTTAGAGCTCTTCTAAGCTCCTAACTCTGCCCTCATCTTTGTTAATTAAATCAGCCTTTAGGCTAGTGTCTAGATCGGTGATATTATTGGCAATGACTAGCCCAGTTTCAAGCTCAGTTGCTTGGTAGCGAATATTGCTTAGTAAGGGGGCAAAACGAGCAACTTGCTCCGAGCTCGGGGTTAGCTCAATCTCAAAACCTAACATATAATCAGCACTTAGGTCAGCAATGTCTTTAATTTGCCAGACTAATTGCTTATTTTCTTCATTGTAGCTGACATTACCAGTTTGTAAACTTAACTTCCCAGTATAATCAACATTAGGGCTCAAGCGCGTACTCATGACAAAGTCCCTATATTTAGTTTCTGGCTGTAGTTGGAAATAAACCCAGAATTTTGTGGGTAGGCCAATGATAGGGGGAAAAGCGCCACTGCCTAATTGATCACCTTGAGGACTATGATAATAAACTCGGGCTTGAGCTTTTAGTTCTGAGGCGACTTTGAGAGTCGGCAGTTTTATTTCAGCTTTAAGGGTTTGATCTGCTACTCTATATTCACTACTAATTAAACCCGAGATGGTTAAAGAGCTAGAGTCGTGTTTGAGTAGGTCTAAATCAAGAGCCACTTCCCTATCAGCGCCAGGACCGAGCTTGTCAAGATAGAGATTATAGCCATTGATGTTAAAGCCGGATAGGCTAGTTTTTTGTTGATTGGCAAAACTAATTTGACTCAAACTAAAGCTCGGGCAATCACAGAGTAAATTAAACTTGATATCTTTGAGCTCATAAGAACTGTTGTTTTTGACATGTAAAACTAACTTAATTCCCTCTTGCCAGCGAATTTGGGTTGATTCCACCTCATAACTTAGACTCAAAGGCGGGTTGTTTAAGTCAATTACTTCTTTAGGAGGACGATGGGGTAATAAAGGTTGGAGCAGAAGGCTGGGGCTGAAACTATAGAGCTTGAGTACTAAAATAACTAAAATAAAAACAATGGCAATTAGTGAAATATCAATATAAACCGCTAGTCGAGTTCGTTTAGCTGGTTTCTTACGTTTGAAAATATTTTTTAGTTTAGTTAACATAAATTTATTTTATTTATTAAAAAGGGTCTCTTATTCCCACTAAGATTTCCTGAAGACCATTATTGTTAGTGTCTGAAAGAGCTAAATCTAGGTCTTTGCGCAAACTCTCTTCATAGGCAAAGAATTGTCCCAGGAGTCGGCCCTCAGTTGAGAAAATTCTCACTTGCGGTCCTCCACCAGTATTGGGACTAACAATAATGTTTTTTTCAAAGGGAGACGAGATATTGCCAACAGCTACCCGAACTCCACCACGGAAGTTTTCCGGAAAAGCAAGGAAACTATACTTTAGTTCGCCTTGTAGTGAAAAAACTTTTACTTCCGGTCTATCGCCAATACCAGCTCCTGTGACTATGTCTAGCTTGCCATCACCATCTAAATCAGCTAAAGCAACACTAATGCCCCCTCGCTGATTTTTATCAGACGCAAAGAAGCTAGAGATTAGATCGCCAGTAGCACTAAAAACTCGGACTTGGGGGCCACCTCCTTTTTCCGGGCCAATGGCTACAGTTTCAATAAAGCCGTTGTTAATATAGGTTGAGATGTTAACAGGACCGCGGTAGAGGTGATCATAGGGATAAAACGAAGCCAGCTCAACCCCATTTTTATGGAGTGTAACTTTACCTTGGTGGGCTAATAAATTTACATCTTCAGCTTCCCGCCGACTACCATCAGCAATTACGACTTGAGCATTACTGGCAAAGTTTGGACTATAGGCAAAAAAACCGTTTTTAGCTTGTTGTCCTGACTTATTAAACACCCGATAAAAGTAGCCGTTATTAAAAGCATCATTGAAGATAGTATCAGAAGTACGCAAGAGTATAATGGCATCATAAGGGTCGAGTTTCAGGTAGCTAATCTTATCACCACTGTTGATAATTTGATCTTGGTAGCCTTTAATTTTTTCTAGATTTTCTTTAGGGAATAAAAAGAGTTGCTCTTGATTGGTAGAGTTAAGGAAGACTGAGCCATATTTGAAATCACGACGCCATAGTCCAGCTTGGAAGTTAGTATTATCAGGGGATAAAAGATTATAGGCTTTGCTAGTTGCTGGCCCTAGAGCAACTTCATATTCATCATACCACCAAGTTTGAGTATGGTTAGTGGTATCATAGTCATAACTAAAATAACCATTGCCTAGCAATGCGCTAACTAAACCAAAACGCATTGCTTGGTAATTAGTTTCTTGCCTCGAGCCTACATTGATAATGCTGAAATTGGGTTTGCTATTGAGCTGGTCTAAGCGGTGGTAGGAGCTCATTGATCCGGCCCAAGTGCCGTCTGCTTCAAAGTCTGAAGGAAAAGATTCCAGCATCATGCCGTGTAATAGATTTTGATAATCCCAGTAAACTCGACCATTGCCAACGATAATAAAGTTCTGGCCCATTAATTGTCGACTCAAAGCTAGCATTGACTCTACTCCTTGTGCCCAACTCTGATCAATTTTATTAGCACCATCCCTTTGTCCATCTCGGTCTATATCGATATCAGTTTGTACCCAGCTAACATCACCCCAAGTATTGTCATAGAAGACGCCATCAAAAAAACCTTTGCTAGCTATATTTTCAGAAATGAAGTGGGGGAGAAATTGATTGAATTTGAAGCCCTGACTATTGCGCGGACTATGCTCACTTAAGTTAAGCATATAGGTACCAGGCCAGTTCATAATCCGATTACCATTACTACTAGTTAACCACCAACTTGGGTCAAGTTGACTTTTTAGTTTATTACGTAAATGAGACGGCGTATTACCAACAGTGGCATAAATATCTTCAATTATCTCTTGACTGGTAATATAGGCTAGAATCACAATATTAGGATTTAACTGGCGGATTAAACGTAAAGCTCCCGGACTATTTTCTTGAGTTTCCATATCTAGGACTAAAAGATCCCATTTAGCTAATTCTCTGGCTTCCCCCTCACTTAACTCCCATTTGAGATAATAGTTAGCTAAACGTGGGAAAGTAGTCTTTTCTTGATAGGCAAAACTAACTAAAGGTGAGCTTAGTAAAAGAAGAGCTAAAAATAGAGCAACTGATCTAACTTTCATATTAGAGTGGTTTAATTACTTTAATTTTGCTGGGCAAATACTGGCGTAAGATTTTTGGAATAATGACTGAGCCATCGGCCTGTTGGTTTTGCTCTAAAATCGCGGGCAAAAGCCGAGAGGTAGCTAAACCAGAGCCATTTAGGGTATGGACAAATTGGTTTTTGCCACTAACTTCATCATGGTATCTAACTTGCCCGCGTCTGGCTTGATAATCAAGAGCATTAGAGATGCTACTGACTTCTTTGTAGATATTCATGCTTGGAATGTAAACTTCTAAATCATAGGTTTTGGCCATAGCAGAGCTAGTATCCCCCGCAGCTAACTGAGAAACTTGGAAATGAAGCCCCAAGCCCTCAACTAACTTCTTGGCATTACTAACTAATTCAGCAAACATTTCCCAACTGATTTCTGGTTTAGTAAAAATAAACATCTCCACTTTGTTAAACTGATGGCCTCTGATCATTCCCCGCTCTTCTTGGCGGTAGCTACCAGCTTCACGCCTAAAACAAGGTGAGTAAGCATAGTATTTTTTGGGCAATTCTTCACTTTTGAGGATTTCCTGCCGATGGTAGTTACCCAGCATCATCTCACTGGTAGCATTAAGGCAAAGCTTATCTTGGTTCCAATATAAATCATCTCTAAACTTAGGTAAGTGGCCAGAAATATAGGCTGATTCCTCAGTTAACATAAAGGGAGGAATGATAAAGCTGTAGTCATTACGTTGGTGAAATTCAATAAAGTAACTCAATAAGGCCCACTCGAGTAATGCCCCTAAATTGGTATAACACCAAAAGCCACTGCCAGACATTTTTGTTGCCCTTTCATAGTCAATTAAACCTAAACTAGTGGCTAATTCCACATGGTCTTTAGCTTCAAAGTTAAACTTAGTTTGCTTACCATAGGTATAAATCACCTGATTATTCTCTTTACCACCAGAGACAACATCAGGGGCTGGTAAGTTGGGCAATTCACTTAGTAAGTCTGTTAACGAAGTTTCCACTCCTTTGAGTTTTTGCTCACTAAGCTTAATCTCTTGACTCAAATTTTGTAATTGCGCAATCGTTTCTGGGTCTGGTTTAGCTTTAGATTGAGCATTGCGCTTAGCTTTTAGGGCATCACCTTGAGCGATTAATTGCCGTCTAGTTTCATCTAATTCCAAGATAGACTCAAGATTATAATTACGCTCTTTGTCCCGCTTAGCTAGGGCTTCTTTTACCGCTTTTAAATCTTGTCTGATTAAATTTACATCAAGCATAGCTTCTTTTATCTTATTTAGTAATTAGTTTATTATTTCACCTCCAAAGGTAGAAAGCAAGTCTTCTAGCATAATCGGCTTATTCTTTCCTTCCGCTGACTTAGCTTCAACACTCTGCTCGTTAATTGGATCAGATTCAGTCTCAGCCTCAATTTCAGTCTGATTTAGCTCCAAATCTTCTTGAATCTCTGTTTTAATTGTAATTTGTGAGCCGTAAACCTCACTTAAACCTTTCTCAACTAGATGCTTAATTTCTTGGGTATTGATGCGCTCTTCATGAAAACGGTATTTGAATTTAAGGAGTAGCTCGCCCTGCTCTAAACCTTGGGCTTGGCAGTTTTGTAAGACTAAAGCTAGGGAATGATTATGTTTTTTGATGTTAACTAAAAATTCAGGCCATTTTTGCGCAATTGCTTCACAGTCCAGATTCAAATTAGTGCCAGTCTTTTTTGACTTTTCCTCTACTGGCTTTGTAGTCGTAGTTACGACTGCTTGAGGCTCAGTTGTAGTTTTAGTTTTATCACTCAGACTTTCTTGTGGCTGAGTTTTTATTTGGCTTTGACTAAGCTCAATGATAGCTAACTCCAGTGGTAATTGACTCAGAAGCTGATTCTTTTGTTTGAGTAAAACTAAAATTCGATCAAGATAACGCAGAGCTTTTTCTAAATCTATTTTTTTCAAAACCTGATTAATTTGTAGTTCAAGTTCATCGCCTAGATTCAAGTTGAGTTCGTCAGCTAAGCTAGAGCTGACTTTTGTCAGGACAATTTTGCGCAGAATTGTAATTAGCTCAGCAACAAAGCTGTCAATGTTTACACCGGTGTTAACTACGTTATTAACTAGACTCAAAGCTTGACTGACATCTTGCTCGAGCAAGAACTCAATTAAAGTAATGGCTTCTTGGCTATTGTAATAAGGTAGGATTAGCTCAGCTTCTTTAAGGCTAATCTTGTCAGACCCTAAAGCAAAAACTTGACTAAGAAGAGTTTCAGCGTCACGTAAGTGACCATCACTATGACGGGCAACAATTTGAAAAATCTCCGGCTCTAATTGCTTTTTTTCTTGGGAAGCAATAAACTCCAGCTTTTTTATAATCTCAGTTAAAGGAATTTTTTTGAAATCAAAACGTTCACAACGGGAAGCAATGGTGGCTGGCACTTTGTTAGCTTCAGTGGTAGCGAGAATAAAAATGATATGAGCTGGTGGCTCTTCAATGATTTTAAGGAGAGCGTTGAAAGCATTAATTGAGAGCATGTGGACTTCATCAATAATAAATACCCGGTATTTACCTAAACTCGGAGCTAGTCGTGAAAAAGAGATGATATTGTCTCTGACATTATCTACTCCAGTATTGGAAGCAGCGTCAATTTCAATTACATCAATGTGCTTATTTTGTTCAATTGCTTCACAACTACTACATTTGCCACAAGGCTCAAATTCATTAGGCTGACGATTCTGACAATTAGCTGCTTTTGCTAAAACCCGAGCCAGAGTAGTTTTGCCCACTGCTCGGGGACCACAAAACAAAAAAGCTTGCGCTAAAGTATTACTACTTAATTCATTTTGCAAAACAACTTTGATGTGTTTTTGACCAAGGACATCAGCAAATTTCTGTGGTCGATAATTTCGATGTAAATTAGACATAAGCTTTAGTTATTAGGTAAACTGCGACGGGCAATTTCAGCTTCAATTAAATTAAGGCTACGGCCATATTTCAAACGAGAAATAGACCTAACTTGTTCCGCCACCCCTTCCCTTTTAGTTCCTAAAATCGGCCAGGAAGATTGAATTGAAAATGGGCGTGAGGCACTATTGTTAATTAGTAATTTAATATAGGCAATTCCTTTATCAATGTTAATTAAATCGTATTCGTTAAAGACAGGACTAAATTCTTTGAGCATAAATTCAGCATCTTCGCTCCCAATCTTGAAACTCACCATCGTACCAACATTACCAAAGACCGCTTCTTTAATAGTACTATCATTATTCTTAGTTAGTTGACCGATGTATTGGTGCGCAATGATGAGGTTTAGGGCATATTTTCTGGCTTCAGAGAGAATTTGAGCAATTGAATCAGTGGTAAAGTTTTGGAATTCATCAATGTAGAGATAGAAGTCTTTACGTTGTTCAGCTGGCATATTAGTACGTGATAGCGCAGCCATTAAGATCTTACCAACGATAATCATACCAAGGAGATAGGCATTAGTTTCACCGACGATTCCTTTTGGTAAATCAACTAATAATATTTTTTGCTGATCCATTAATTCTCTAATATTGAATGCACTCTTTTGTTGAGCAATAATCGGGCGCATCATGTCATTAGAGATAAAAGAAGTTAGCTTCGAAGTAATATAGGGGACAATATTAGCTAAAGCGGCTTCACCGCCAGCTTTCTCAGCTTCTTTTACCCAGAAATCAACCACAGTTTTATTGCGACAACGCCCTAACTTCATTCGCCTGAAATTTTCATCCGCCAAAACTTTGGGAATCTCCATTAGGGTTGAGCCCGTACTGGGATCATCCATAATCAGTAGCATCGCGTTTCTAATATATTGCTCAAACATCGGTCCACCAGTCGCTTTCAAATCATAGAGTTTATCAAAGATCCCTATCATTTCATTGATTACAAAGCTTTTCTGTTCCGGATAGTTAGGGTCATACTCAAGTAAGTTTAGAGCTAAGGGGCGCTCCTGGTCAGCTGGAGAAAATAAAACCACATCCTCTACCCGATGAGCAGGCATGCGTTCTAAGATATCTTGGATTAGATCCCCATGCGGGTCAATTACACAAACCCCTTCCCCATTGATGATATCTTGAATGGCCATATTATGAATAAAGACTGATTTACCAACACCAGACTTACCAATAATATAGGTATGACGACGTCTATCAGCCCGGAGCATTCTCACTTCTTTTCTTTGGCCCCGATAGACATTATAGCCCAATAAAATTCCTTCAGTCGGAGTTGAGGCTGGAGCTGGAGCCGACTTAGCATCTAGCCAGAGAATATTTGGTGTCTCGGTATTGCTTAGGGGTAAATGGAAGATGCTAGCTAGTTCTTCAGAGTTGAGTAAGAAAGACTCTTTTTCACGGAAATTACGATAAATAAAGTCAGTAATGATGTTGGCCTGTTTTTTGACTCTAGGTCTAGAGAAAGAATTGCCATAGGAGAAGTTATTGTATTCATAAAAAGCACTACTGACATTTTCTAAGTATAGCCGTGATTTTTCTCTAGATTCAGTAAAGCAAAGAATCTTCAGATTAACATCTAATCCGGCTTTGAGGTTCTTTTCTTCAATTTTCTTTATCATCTCAGTTTCAACTTCAGTTAGGCGCTTGTCTGTCTTTGCCTCCAGGGGTTCCTCTTTTTTGGCTTTAAGGCTACTAAAGAAAGGACTGATTTTAGACCAATTATTATCTTTCAAACCTTCTTTAACTGAATTCTTCTCAATAATCCGAGCTACTACTTTGCGGGTATGCCCATGCCATTGAGGCCGTGAACTGCGAACTATGTATTGAATTACTATCGTTTCTTCTTTTTCTAACTTTGATAAAGAGTTAATTAAAGAGCTTAACGGATCAACTTCCATCTCTTGATAAGTTTTGATAGGGAAAATAAAACTCTTGATTGTTTTGAGATAAGCTCCTAAGAGGAAACCTTTAGCCCGGAAAGGATTATAGTCATCAGTTTCAACTATACTAGCTTCGGGATAATAGGCATGGATTTGTTGTTCTAAATAGCGAAAGATGTAGTCTGGGCAAGCAAAGTAGAAAGTAATTTTATGGGCATCGGCATAGATTTCAAAAGAAACATGATCATTCCTACCTTTGAGCCAGGATTTGAAGCCATGCTGAGCTTTGAGTCCACCAAGAGCAGAAAAAATAGCTTCAGATAGAGCAATCTCCTCTTTCCTTAACTGCTGAGAATTTTCATTAGCCTCCCCCTTCCCTTTTTCTTTAGGAATACGAATAGAATAGACCCGGTGTTGTTGCAGATTTTGGCGAGCATAGAGATAGCGCAGTAAACGTAAGACTAGGTAAATCAACACGATTAAACCAAGTAAAATTAGACTTACTTGGATTAGTAATAATAGTAAGTTATTGTTATCAGAAAAAAACATAACTACAATCTTTTTTTCAAATTAATAATTTTATCAGCTTTTATTTTGGCTTCTTTTTCTAAGAAATACTTATTTACTCCTGGAATTAGTTTAAGCCACTTTTTAATAAGCTCTACGATTTGCTTGACTTTAACTTGGGTTTTACTAAGAAGCTCATTAATTTTAGTAACCGTCTCCTCTCCAGCTAAGCGAAATCGTTGCTGTTCTTTGGGACTCATCTCTAAAAAGATTTGATCTAGCCCAAAAGCTAATATCTTATCAATCTCTTTCTTTTGTCGGGCTTGATAATCTAGCTCTGGTTCAGGTGCAGGCTGAGGTGGTGCTGGAGCCACTGGCGCTTTCACCTTTTCATCTTTCTTTTCTTTAGTAACTTTCTTTTCACTTTCAAGTCCTGCTTCGGCTCGCTCAAAACTTGAGCTTGGCACTGCTTCAACTTTAATCTCAGTGACTTGCTCTAAGTCTATATTCTCTTTTCCTGGACTAAGGCTAGAACCTTGTTTTATTTGTGCCATATTTATTACTAAAGACTAATTGCTTCTACTGGGCAATTTTGTTGGGCATTTTTAGCGCAAGGGGTAACTTTTGGGTCAATTACCTTTGACTTGTTGTTTTCATCCATCGCAAAAGTCTCAGGACACATAGTCACACACAAAGCACAACCAATACACTTATTTTTATCTACTTTTACCATATTTTTTAATTAAGATTATTTATATTTCTAAGAGTATTATAGCATATTTGAAAAAAAACAAAACTGTCTCTAAGCTAGATTTGACAATTTAATTAGCTTTTGCTAATATATCCAAGTAATTTAATGAAACAATAAAAATACAGCTTACTGCTGGTATTTTTTACTTAATTTAAGAGTATGGCAACTAAAAAAGCCGGTGGTTCTACTTCGCTAGGACGTGATTCAATCGGTAAACGCTTAGGAGTAAAGAAAAATGATGGCGAATGGGCAGATGCAGGCTCCATTCTGATTAGGCAAAGAGGGACGAAATACCATCCTGGTGTTAATGTTATTATTGGTAAAGATGATACTTTATTAGCAAAAATTAGTGGTTATGTAAAATTTACTGATAAGAAAAAGATTTGTTTTGATAAAAGACTAAAAAAAATCAAAGTGGTAAGCGTCACTGCGAAGAAATAATCATAAAAAAACAGCTTTGTTTACTCAAGGCTGTTTTTTATTAACTAAATATCCTTTTATTTAACATCTAATCTGTCTTCTCATTTTGTCTAAGCCCAGCTTTTACCAAATTAACAAAAATAGGATGGGGGCGAAGCGGTCGGGAGCTGTATTCAGGATGGAATTGAACCGCGAAATAATAAGGGTGATCTTTGAGTTCAATTGCCTCGATAATTTGATCATCAGCTGAGATAGCAGACACAACTAAACCCTGCTCTTCAAGTTGTGAGATGTAGTCTGGGTTAAGTTGGTGGGTTTGTCGTTGTCGCTCAGAGATTTCAGTATTAGTATCATAAATCTCAGCTAACTTAGTACCACTAACTAATTTTATTGCGCTTGCACCCAAGCGAATATTGGGGTTAGTGCAAGAGTTTAAATGATTAACATTATTGCTATATTCTTTTAGGAGAGGGACTACTAGCGGTGATTGCGTATCTGGATTAAATTCAACTGAGTCCGCATTTTTTAGTTGAGCTAGGTTTTGGGCAATTTCAAGACTGGCAATATGGAGGCCAAGACCTATCCCTAGAAACGGGATCTTATGTTCCCGGGCATACTGAGAAGCTAATATCTTACCCTTATTGTCTCCTCCGCCTTGACCTGGAGCAACAATAATTGCTTGAACTTGACTTAACAAATCAACTCCCTTCTTTTCTAAGTCAGATGAGCTAACATAAGTTAGATTAACCTTACACTTATTAACAATGCCAGCGTGTTTTAGGGCTGATTGGATAGAAACATAGGCATCTGAGACTCTGAAATCTCCACTTTTGATGTATTTACCAACAATTGCCACAGTAATACTAGGGTCTTCAATTTTACTTAAGGCCTGAATTTCGAGCCAAGGATTAGGAGTCTGAGTAGCTTTTGGCTCTAGTTTGAATTTAGCTAGTATCTTTTCACTTAAGTGTAGATTATCGAAGTTAACCGCAATATCATAAATAGAGCTAGCATTTGGTGCGGGAATAACATTAGCAACTGGTAAATTACAATTAACCGAAATCTTCTCCGTTCTCATCTGATCAATCGTGCGCTCACTACGAGCAATTAAGAAATCAGCTTGAATTCCGGCTGCTTGCAGATTCCTCACCGCGTGTTGAGTTGGTTTAGTTTTCATTTCTCCTAATTGCTGTGGTACTGGTAGATAGGAAACCATGATGAAAAGAACTTGCTCAGGTAAATAGAGCTTGAGCATACGGGCTGCTTCAAGGAATAATAAATTTTCATATTCACCCACTGTTCCCCCAATTTCTATCATCAAAATATCAGCTTGTGTTTTTTTAGCAGCCTTTTCTATCCGTTCTAACACCTCAAAAGGAATATGAGGGACAACTTGAACGCATTTACCTTGATAAGCTAGTGAGCGCTCTTTCTCTAACACTGAGTGGTAGACACGACCAGTAGTCATATAGTTTTCTTGATAAATATCAGTATTGAGAAAACGTTCATAATTACCAATATCTTGATCAGTTTGATCTCCATCTGAGGTAACGAAAATTTCACCATGTTCAATTGGATTCATTGAGCCAGCATCAATATTGATGTAGGGGTCAATTTTCATGGCGCTGACGCTATAGCCTTGGTTTTGTAGAGTTTGGCCAATAGCAGCGGCGCTAATTCCCTTACCAACACCTGACATTACTCCACCAACTACAAAGATGAATCTAGTTTTCAATTGTTTTAGGTTTTGATAGACATCACTAGTCATAATGCTCCAAAATAATATCCTTGACCAAAGAGATTGGGCCAAGGAAAATTAATAAGATATGTTAATCTTTACTTACTATTTAGCCTCTAAGATATACTCAATTGCTCGCTCTAGTTGCGGATCTAAATTATCTTCAAAATCTTGCTCACTAAACTTGACTTCAATATCAGGTGTAATTCCTACTTCATTAATATAATCTCCAGCAGGGGTTAACCAATTAGCAACCGTGATCTTTAGGGCGGAACCATCAGAGAGAGTCTCAAGAGTCTGTACTGAGCCTTTACCAAAGCTAGCTTCGCCAATAATAGTTGCTTGGTGATAATCACGTAAAGCGCCAGCAACAATCTCTGAAGCTGAAGCACTACCACGATTAATCAAAACTACTGTTGGTATATCAGCCAGCCTACCCTTGCCATGAGAGAAATGTTCGGCTCTTCTATTTTCTCCAAATTGCTCAGCTACAATCAAACCATTTTTTATCCATTCACTAGCAATATCAATTGACTTTTCCAAATAACCACCAGGATTATTACGTAAATCTAGAATTATTCCCTTTGGCTCTTGCAGTAGTATTTCAGCAACTGCTAAATTAAAGAGTTGGTTAGTATCATCATTGAAGTTAGTGATTTGGAGATAGTAAACATTAGTAGCTAAAGTTTCAGTTTTGACACTTTCAACTTGAACAGTATCACGGATAATTTCAACATCAAAAGGCTCTGTGCCTTCACGGAGGATAGTCAAAGTAACTGGCTCTCCTTTAGTACCTTTAATTTTTTTAGCAGCGGAATTAGCGTTGAGGCCGATAGTTGATTCACCATCAATCGCATAAACCTTATCCCCAGCCCGTAAACCAGCAGATTGAGCTGGAGAGTTTGCTAGTGGCGCAATGATGGTAATAATTTCATCGCGTAAGCCAATTTCAGCACCAATACCATCAAACGAGCCACTTAAATCTTCATAAAACTCAGAGCTAATCTCAGGATTCATAAAAACAGTGTAAGGGTCACCGGTAGCAGCTGCTAGACCCTCTAAGGAGCCATAGAATAGATCCTTGTCATCTAACTTATTCTTATTGAAATGATTGGCTTTAATCTTATCTAAAACTTCAAAATAAAGACCAAAGTTGAAATCGTTTTCTTGAGCTTGAGCTAGAAACTTCTGGGCTTGATTAGAAAAAGCTAAATGGGGATTAGTAATATCTTTTTGACTACCTAAAAAGAAACCAAAGGTAAAGATAGAGACAAATAAAAAAACACTGAGTATGATTGCAGTGATATTATGTTTTTTAGCTTGATATTTCATATTACTAATATTTAATTAAGGGCGCACAATGAACCTTTTACCACTACTTAAGTCAATTATCCGAGATGGTTTGCCATTAACCTGATTAATACTCTCAACCACTAAAATATCTTCTGAGATAAGGTTGTTATCAGTCAAATAAGCTTTGGCATCAATTTGTGCAGTTTTCCCATGATTGTTAATTGAAGTTGAAACTAGGGCAAGCCCTAACTTCTCTATTAGTTTAATTAAAAATTTTGATTTTGGCAAACGCAAAGCAATCTGCCCAGCTGGATTATAGCAACGATAATCGCAAGTCTTTTTCTGGTTGGCTGGCAATATAATAGTCGTCGGTCCAGCTTCTTGCCAAATTTGAGTAACTAAATTAACTAGACTTGGGTTTAAGTTGGCATATTCTTGGGCCATTTCAAGGCTTGAGACTAAGACAATTAAATAACTAGTTTTGGGTCGATTTTTGTAATGATAAATTCGGTCAATTTGGACTGAGGCAGTCACTAAAGTAGAATAGCCAGGAACAGTATCAGTTGCTAAGATAGCTAGGCCTGGCTGAGCTAAATAATCACTAACAAAATCTAATTGAGCCTGAGTAGGTTGCTCAGGGTTAATTAAAAGCTCTTTCATACTAGAGAATGGATTGAAGAGCCCTAATAGCTTGCGGGAGTAGGGGTAAGATAATTTTTAGGATCAAATCAAGATAAGGCTTAATTAAAGAGGCTTTAATTAGATTATAGAGAGCGCCATCAAAGAAAAGGTAATGGGAGCTAACATGTATTACTAAAGCAAAGAAAATTGAAGCTTTGAGGAAGCCAAAAACAGCTCCTAAGATATTATTGATGTATTTACTACCTGGAATAATAGCTAAAGTATTGAAAGTTTTCTCTAAAAAATAAAATAACAAACTAATCGCTCGAGTCAAAACTATAAATAAAATAACAAAAGCTAAGATGCCAGCAATTGATTCATTGAGCTCAACTCTCATAATCAACCATTCCTGTAGTTGGAGGTAAAAGGTGCTAGCTAAATAAGCGCCGACTAACAAGGCGATAATATCACCTAGAGACCGAATTAGACCCCGTTTGAGGCCATTGAAGCTGGAAAGACCGATAAAGATTAGTAAAATGATATCAAGTGTATTCATATTATTTTAAACGAGGAAATAAAATATCTCCTTTAGTAATTTGGTTAGCACTATATTGCTGATAGATTTTAGTGGCAGAGTCAGGGATAAAAGGAATTAGTAAATAGCTAATATTGAGCAATTCTTGAGCTAAAGGCACTAAGATAGTCTCAATTTCTGCCCTATCAGCTAGTTTCCAAGGTGCCTGCTTACTTAAATCTTCATCTAAGCGATGGAGCTCTGTCCAAAGTAAACGTAAAGTCTCAGCTAGATTATATTTAGCCATTAAGTTGTCAAACTCTGGTTTGTATTTAGAGCTAGTAAAATCAGGTTTTAAGTTAGTCTCAATTTTATTTTGGCAGAGCAAATTAGCTAAGCGAGCGGATAAATTACCAAGACCATTAGCTAAATCAGCGTTATAGCGTTGCTTGAATTTATCAAGTGAATAATCACCATCACTAAAAGTCGGAATCTCAGCTAAGAGATAGTAGCGCAGTGCATCAGCCCCGTATTGATCAGCTAGACTAAGTGGATCTACTGTATTACCTAAACTCTTACTCATCTTTTTACCATCGGCTGTCAAAAAACCAAACACTAAAACTTGATTTTGCGGTTCAATCCCAGCTGAAAGTAGCATTGCTGGCCACATCGCTGATTGCGGTCTTAGATTATCTTTGCCACAAACCTGTATCCCAGGCCAAAAGCGAGCAAAATCACCATCTAGCTTAGGCCAACCTAAAGTTGAGATGTAGTTTACCAAGGCATCAAACCAAACATACATCACTTGCTCATCATCACCTGGGACAGGAACACCATGAGGCATTTTGTCTTTTTGACGAGAAATACTGAAATCCTTTAAGCCAGATTTAACAAAAGACTCAATCTCTTTCAAGCGCGAGTCAGGTAAAACAAAGTCTTCTTTAGTGCGGTAGAGCTCTAAAAGCTGGTCTTGATATTTAGAAAAGCGGAAGAAATAATTTTCTTCATCAATAATTTCTAGTTCTAGGTTAGGGTGAAGCGGACACTTACCATGGTCAAGGTCAGAATCGGTTTTTTCCATTTCACAACCGATACAATATTTCACTTGATACTTTTGTTTATAAATATCGCCATTAGCCAGGCATTGTTGCCAAAAAGTTTGAGCAGAGGCTTGGTGGTCTTTGTCAGTGGTACGAATAAATTTGGTATAACTAAGATTGAGCTTATCCTTGAGCGGGAGAAACTTAGCTGAGTAAAGGTCACAATACTCTTGTACCTCTAAATTCATTTCTTTTGCTTTGCGATAGATTTTGAGGCCATGTTCATCAGTACCAGTATTGAAAAATACTTCCTTACCTAACTGTCTCTGGTAACGGGCAATAACATCAGCCTTGATAATCTCAGCAGCAAAACCTAAGTGAGGCTCTGAGTTAATATAGGGCAAAGTGGTAGTTATATAGAAATTATTATTTTCTTTGTCAGTTATCATGTCTCTTTATTTATTATTTTTTAGATTTCTTATCAACACAACAAACTCACCTTTGAGCTCTTGATCTTTGAGGAGATTATAGACTTGGCTGAGTTTACCATAGTAATGACTTTCATAGAGCTTAGTTAATTCACGTAAAACAACGATATACTTATCTTTCCCTAAATCTTCACTGGTTCTATTAAGACTCTCTAATAGTTTAACTAAACGATGTTTAGATTCATAAAGGACAATGGCTAGATCACTATTAATTATTTTCTTTATTAATGTTTCCCTCCCCTTCTTATGAGGTAAAAAACCCAAAAAGATAAATTGATCAAAGCCAGGCCCAGCTAAGGCTAAAGCTGTAGTTAGTGCCGAAGGGCCAGGAATGACTTCAAGAACTATCTCAGCTTCACTTGCCCTAATTTGAGCAACTAATTGAGCACCAGGATCTGAAATAGTAGGCATACCAGCATCAGTGACAAGAGCGATGTGCTTACCAGACTGAAGATCGGCTAAAATCTGCTTAGATTTATTATCGTTTGAATGTTGGTGAAAAGAGCTTAGTTTGGTTTTAATTTGGTAGTGCTGAAAGAGTTTTTGCGCTACACGAGTATCTTCCGCTAAAACATAATCAGCCTGCTCTAAAGTTTCTTTAGCTCGATAACTTAAATCAGCTAAATTACCAATTGGAGTTCCCACTAAACTTAGTTTTCCTGCTGTCATATTAATCAACATTATCGCGACGCTCCCGAACATACTTAGTCCAATCCTCAGCAACTTCCACTAAGATCTTGAAAGGGGCTTCAATAATAAAATCAAAGACAAAAATGAATATATTTACTCTTGAGATATTGCTAGAAAGCCAACGCCCAACTAATATAATTGGCATATAGAAAAGATCAATGATGAAAGTCAAGAGATTGTCTTTGCGCTCAACGATCAATAAGTCTTTAATGCCACGGGAAACTATGACTGAGAAGAAGCTAACAAAAGCTAAGAAGAAAAGGAAAACAATCATACTTACCCAAGTGAAGTTGAGCCAACTAAGTACTCTGATAATCAGATAAACTGAGAAAATAAAGGCAGCGGTATAGATCAAGTTAAAGATTAAGTTAGTTAAGAAATGGCGCTTACGTTTAGCTTTAATATACTCTGTTTGCTGAACACTACCAGCTCTAGCCATTACTTGAAAAATACCACTGATGATTTTTTCAGTGTTAGCTTTACCTGGTTTAGCGGTAAACAAAACAATTAGGAATAGTAAAACAGCTGGAAAAGTGATGTTGATTCCTAAAGAAAGATAGTTAATTGTTTCACCAAACCATCTTATCGCTGGCACCTCGATTAAAACCACAAAGATGGACTTGGTTAAGAAAATGTAGATGATACTACGAACAGCTGCTCGCCAGAGACGAGATTTAGATTTCTTATACTTTTGATTAATGGTAGCTGTCAGTGAGCGCTTGAAAGCTTTTTCTCCTTGCTGTAGTTGCTGATGAGCTTTAACTGGGTCTTGACTAATGGTATCGGCAAGAATGTTGTAATAAAGGGCATATTTTCTAGTAACCTTATCAAGCTTGTGACCTAAAGGATGATTTAATTGCTCAGTAATTTTAGTGTTAATCAAGTCTAACTTATCAGCTGTCTTTTTAATTTCCCTTTCCCTGACAGAAGCATCTTTAATTTGGTTAATTTCAAGCCAGGAGCCATTGTAGAATTTAAAGAGAGCAAAAGAAAGCATTTCGGGATCAAATTTAAGGTAACGACGGCCAATACTAAGGTAAATCTGGATATCTAAGTCAGGCTCATCAATAAAGTTTGCTGGTAAACTAATGTTTTTTTGTAAGACGGAAAACATGCTTGAGACGATTGTCTTTTTTACCCGATCAGGTGCTAGTACTTCTTCAATCTCACAAGCAGCTAAGCCTAAAATCTTGCGAATAGAATTGTTCTTTTTCTCAACTAAACGTTTAGCCCCACTCGCATCATATTTTCGATTCAAAGAACGGTTGATATCACTAGCAACTTGGTTTTTCAGAGTTAGGTATTTATCAAGTAAAATAGTTACTTCCTTAATCTTAACTTCAGGAATCTCATTGTTAGGTAAATAGCCCCCACGGATTAACTCAGTTAAAAGATGCTGACTTAAATCAGCTGGACTAAGATCCTTAATTACCCCTTCAATTATCACTTGACGTTTCAAAATTCGAGCAATTGCATTCTTTCGCAAGAGATGGTCTTCTTCATAATCAACTGCATTTCTAATCTTTTCATAGAAGAATGATAGCTTGGAAATTAACTGAGAAACAGCAATTCGAGGAATATTTTCATCTTTAGGCTCAGCTTCCTTTTTTTGCTCAGCATAAATTACCTGAAACAACTTCTTGGTGTCATCATTTACTTCCAAAATTTGGTTACTTGTCTTTTTTTTGATCAGTCCAGGGCTAACCATAACTAATTTGAATTAAATTAAATAAAAATATTATTACAAATATAATAATTTCTTAAAAAAACTTGGTCTTTATTTATCTTCATTAACAAATACATCTTAACTCTTATCAAGCTAAAAAGCAAACAGATTACGACTAAATTAGGTCAAATTATCGTCTTAATTGAATTAACTAAAAATTCACTTTTAGCTGTTGACAGCGGGAGAGTTTTTCTGTATTATAGTAACTGTATTGATTAAGTGGCCAAAAGGCTATTTTTAATTAGCTTTAAGCTAAATATATGGAAAAAATTAATAACTACATTAAAGCTTCTTTTGTCGAGATTAAAAAAGTAACTTGGCCTAGCAAAAAAGAGACTTATCGCTACACTATTTTAGTCATCATTATCTCTTTGGCAGTGGCTGCTTTTTTGGGTGTACTTGATTACTTTTTCAACATCGGTTTTAGCTTTTTCTTTAATTAAATAGGCAAAATAAACTTATGGCTAAGCAAATATTAAATCAAGGACGCCGTTGGTATGTTATTCATACCTATTCAGGTTATGAAGAAAACGTCGCCCAAAATCTCAAACAAAGAGTTGAATCTTTAGATATGGAAGATAAGATTTTCAATGTCCTTATCCCAACTGAGAAGAAAATTAAAATCAAAAACGGTAAACGTAAGGTCTCTGAAGAAAAGATTTTCCCAGGCTATATTTTAGTGGAAATGGAAGTAACCGATGAATCTTGGTACATAGTTCGCAACACTCCCAATGTTACTGGCTTTATCGGTAGTGGTACTATTCCTACCCCAATTAGCCCAGATGAAGTAAAGGCTCTTCAGAAAAGAATGGGAGTTGAAGATCCAAAGTTCCAAATTGATGTTGAAGTCGGCTCTTCAGTCAAAATCAATGAAGGCCCTTTCAAGAATATGGATGGCAAGATTACCGCGGTTGATGAAGCTAAAGGTAAAGTAAAAGTCTCAGTATCACTATTTGGTCGTGAGACTCCAGTTGAACTTGATTTTCTCCAAATTAAAAAAGTATCCTAAGAATTATTAAGAACAAGTCGTGTTGCTTCTGCACGCTAATAAACCTATGGCAAAAAAAATTAAAACCAAAATAAAACTACAAATTGCTGGCGGTCAAGCTAACCCTGCCCCACCAGTCGGACCAGCCCTTGGTCAACATGGCCTCAACATTGCTGAATTCTGTAAAGACTTCAATGATAAATCAAAAGCCCAAATGGGCAATCTTATTCCAGTTGAAATTACTGTCTATGAAGATAGGAGCTATAGCTTCATCATGAAAAGCCCACCAGCCGCAGAGCTAATTAAAAAAGCAGCTGGCATTAAAAAAGGTTCAAGTGAACCTTTGACTAAGAAAGTCGGCTCTATCACTGATAAACAATTAGCAGAAATTGCTGAAATTAAAAAGGAAGATTTAAGTGCTCATGACTTAGAATCAGCTAAGAAAATTGTTGCTGGTACTGCTCGACAAATGGGCGTAGAAATTAAATAATTATTAATCGTGGGAGTAGAAATACGTTAAGACCACACAAACTTATGACAACAGAAAAAAAAGAGGTAAAAAAGACTAAGACCAATCCAACTAAATCAGAGAAAAAGGTAAAACTTGATTACCCATCAATTTATGACAAGGAAACTGCTTATCCGATTGCGGAAGCAATTGCCATTGTCAAAAAAATAACTAACACCAAGTTTGATGCTAGTTGTGAAGCTCATTTCCGTTTAGGAATAGACAACAAAAAGAGTGATCAGCAAATCAGAGGTGCGGTTAGTCTGCCTCATGGTACTGGTAAAACTATCAAAATCGCAGCTTTTGTCAGTCCTGCTAATGAAAAATCAGCCCAAGAGGCTGGTGCTGACTTAGTTGGTGGTGAAGAATTAATCAACAAAATCAAAACTAGTGGCAAAACTGACTTCCAAGTTGCAATCGCAGAACCTGAATTAATGAAGAACTTAGGACCAATTGCTAAAATTCTAGGCACTAGAGGTCTAATGCCTTCACCGAAGAATGAAACTGTTACCGCTGATTCTGCCAAAACTATAGCTGAACTAAAGAAAGGTAAAATTAGCTTCAAAAACGATGAGCAAAGCAATCTTCATATTGTTTTTGGTAAAGTAAGCTTTAGTGATGATAAACTACTAGAGAACTTCCAAGTTTTCTATGATCATCTCAAAAAATCAAAACCAGGCTCAGCTAAAGGCATCTTTATTCGTAATATCTCTATCTCTTCTAGTATGAGCCCTGGGGTTAAGGTGATAGTTGAGTAAGAGTATTGACTTATTGATTTATTTCGCTTATACTTTAGTGGTAGTAAGCATTTTAGAAAGAGTGAGGCTTAGGCTTTCATTCTTTCTTTAATAATAAAAGGTCGTCTTACTTTTATTATTAAGTAAAAACAAAAAAAATGAAAAAATTATTCGTTGGTAACTTATCCTTCTCTACTTCTGAAGAGATTCTTAAGCAAGCTTTTGCTGAAGCTGGACAAGTAAACTCAGCTATCATTATCAAAGATAAAATGACCCAGAGATCAAAAGGTTTTGGTTTCGTGGAAATGGAAAATGATGCCGATGCTGAGAAAGCAATTGCAATGTACAATAATCAAGAATTAGATGGTCGCCGTGTTGTTGTTAATGAGGCTCGACCTTTAGAAAAGAGATTCTAAGCCTAAACTAAACTAAAAAAAATGAAGACGCTTTATCGGCGTCTTCTTTTTTATTTTTTACATAGCATCGCTAGCAAAGGCTGCTAGTTTAGAACGAACAGACCTGGTTAGAAAACTGACTCCAACCATTTTATTCTGTTGTCCATAGCCACTTAAGCGCTCAATCGCATAAGTTAAACCAGAAGTCTCAGTGCTAAGGTAGGGGACATCGATTTGACTTAAATCCCCACAAAACACGAGCTTACTTCCCTCTCCAGCTCGAGTAACGATTGTTTTTATCTCCAGCTGAGATAAATTCTGTGCTTCCTCAATAATGATGAAAGCATTAGTAATTGTCTGGCCTCTGATGTAATCAAGGGGCTGACAATTAAAACCATATTTTTCCCAGAGGCTTTCGTTATTCGTTTCGGGAGCTTTACTAGATTTAGTCTTTGGACTTACCCCTAACACTTCTGCCATTTTCTGAGCTTGCTTGTTTTCTAAGAAATGCAAGTTCTGAATAAAAGGAGCCAACCAAGGTAGACTTTTCTCTTTCATATCACCAGGCAAGAAACCCATTTTTTGCTGGTTATTTAGCGGTACCATTGGACTAACTAGCAACAACTGCTCATACCTATGTTTTTGCTCTAAAGCAGCTGCAATTGCCATCAAAGTTTTACCAGTCCCAGCTTGACCTTGAAGAATAACACAGTGAATGCCATTATCAGTTAATTGCCTAAAAGCCAGCAATTGCCCCCAATTTGCCATTTTATTATGGAGGGCATTGAGGCCAAAAAGCTCCATTTGAGTATCAATGAACTCAAGTTTTTCTCCTTTTCTAATCGCTAACATTTGAGTTTCACCATTTAACCCTTTAGTGGTAATACCAGCTTCAATTAAGACCCCACCATTTTCTGGAATATCACCAAAAAAAATCGGATCATAGTCTAATTGCAACTGGTGCGCTTTTACTTTGATAAGGTGAAGCTCATGGGGAGTTTTCATTACTACCACATTAGCCTGATAACTCTCAATTGAAACTAAAGGATTATTTTTGAACAAACTGTGAGCGATTACTCGAAAATTCAAGTCTTCGCTTATCAGCTTACATTTCTCAAAATTGCCATATTCCTTGAGATTACGTAAAACATAATTAAAGGTGGCAATTATCTGATTGTCCGGCTTTGATGAATCAAGGCTTAAATCAGTAAAGTCTTGCCTTCTTTCAACTACCAAATTAGGGTTACCGCTAAAGATTAGCTCGCCCAAATCAGATATAGTCCGCCGAGCAGCATGCCCAATCCGCGGCCTAGATTTTAGTTCATCTAATTCACACAAAACAACAAAAGGTACAACTACGAGGTTGTTTCCTTCAATTAATTTGTGAATTACATTCTCGTCCCCAACTAAAACATTAGTATCGGGGAAAATAAGGTTTACTTTCTCATTTTTTTTCATTATATTATTTTTAAGGTACAACTTTCTATTTACTTACTAATTTTCTTACTTTTTTACTTTCTTATTTGTTGCAATCTTGACTTTAGTCGCTGTACTTGACTTCTTAGGAGCAGACTTAGCTTTATTTTTCTTTTCGTAGTTTAAAATAGCTTGGTGTAGCCCCTGAACAGCCATAACTGAACAATGGATCTTTTGTTGGGGTAAACCTCCAAGCTCATCAACAATAGTCTGCCAAGCATATTCTTTAGCGTCTTTAAGGGTCATTCCCTTCACTTTTTCAGTGAGAACTGAGGCAGTGGCTATATTGGAAGCACAGCCAAAAGAAAGAAATTTAACATCAACTATCTTTCCCTGCTTTACTTTGATATAAAAGTCTAATTGATCACCGCAAACCATATTGCCAATCTGAGCATAGCCATCTGGCTTATCTAATTTACCAATATTTTTTGGTTTCAAGAAATGATCAAGAGTTTTTTTAGTATAATTAAGTGACATATAATTAAAATTTAATATAGGCTAATCTTACAATAAAAGTCAAGAAAAGTCTAGTCTTGACTTTTATTAAATTATCTGGCAGTCTAAACTTAGAACATTAAAATAAATAAAATGAAAAGAATAGAGAAAATTTTTGTATTCAGTCTAGGGCTTTTCTTCATTGCTAGCCTACCAGCCGTAGTAATTTATTCAACTTACATCGGTTTCAAAGATGGGCGAGTTAAAGGGACATTTTTTGATAAAATAGATTTATCACATCTTGTTACTTTAATTATCACTTCAGCAATTGTAGCTTATCTTCACTCTGGAGTTTTCGAAAACTTCAGTTTAGGTGCAATGATAATAGCCGGGGTAGCGCTAGTTATTAGCTCATACCTTAGTGGCTTGCTCACTGCCAGACGAAAGAGTTAGATGAACTAACTCTTTTTTATTAGGCAAAGGGAGAAAAAGAACGGAGGCGTTTAACAGTTTTCATCAGTGCCTTAATGGTATAATCTATTTCAGCTTTGGTATTGTTAGCACTAAAGGAGAAGCGAACACTGCTATTTAAGTAGTGATCCTTTAACCCAATTGCTTTCAAGACTGGAGAAGCTTGCAAATCAGTGGCAGAGCAAGCTGAGCCAGTTGAGACTGATATTCCTTGAGCTGA
>CAYQEI010000001.1:0-36675 GCA_964416495.1 uncultured Gammaproteobacteria bacterium | reverse complement strand
GCAAATCAGTGGCAGAGCAAGCTGAGCCAGTTGAGACTGATATTCCTTGAGCTGATAAATCCATTAAAATAGCTTCCCCTTCAATATAGGGAAACATTAAATTCACTATCCCAGGAACTGAGCTTGTTTTACTACCATTTTGTTTCACTTCAGGAAAGTTAGTTTTAATGGCGGAGATGAAGTACTCCCTTAAGTCCTTTAACTTCTTAATTTGCTGATCTTTTTTAGCTAAAGACAGCTTGAGGGCTTGAGCCAAGCCAACAATGTTAGCAAGATTATAGGTTCCAGCGCGTAAATTCTTTTCTTGACCTCCACCAATAATTAATCCAGGAATTCTAATTTCAGGATTAATGTAGGCTAAGCCAACTCCTTTGGGGCCTGCAAACTTATGAGCAGAATAGCTGGCAAAATCTACGCCTAAACTTAATACATTAAAGTAAGGAATAGATTGGACAGCATCACTATGGAAAAAAGCTTTATATTTATGCGCTAAAGTAGCCATTTTTTTAAGAGGCGCAATTGAGCCAAGCTCATTATTAACTGTCATGACCGAAACCAACAAAACATCCTCACCCATCATTTGCTCTAAATCTTTGTAGCTCGCAACTCCATTACTATCAACCGCTAAGTAATCTACCTTAATTCCCTGCTTAGCTAAACGTTTAGCAACTTCACTGACACTAGGGTGCTCAATTTGAGAGATTATAATCCTCTTCTTCTCCTTTGACTGATAGGCTTGGGCAACACCAGTAAGGATTAAATTATTAGCCTCAGTGGCACTACCAGTAAAATAGATGCCAGCCTTATCAACCCCCAAAAGCTGAGCCACTAAAGCTCTCTGCTTCTCTAACACCACATTAGCAGCCCGGCCCGGATTATGAATTGAAGAAGGGTTAGCAAAGTTATCAGTCAAATACGGCATCATCTTAGCCAAAACAGGCTTCGCAATCGCTGTTGTCGCAGCATTATCTAAATAGACTTTCATTTATTTAACTAAAGTTATTGAATTAATTACTACTGGCTCCAAAGGCATATCAAACTCATTAGTAGCCACCGCTTCAATTGCCTTAACCACTTCAAAACCTTCACTAACATAACCGAAATTAGTATGAACGCCATCTAAGTAAGCCGTCTGGGGAGCAGTCACAATAAAGAATTGAGAACCATTACTGTTAGGGCCGGAGTTAGCCATGGCTAAACTGCCTGCTACCAACTTATGATCATTGAATTCATCAGCAAATTTATAGCCAGGTGAACCAGTGCCATAGGTTCTGATATCATCTCCTTTGCTGTTTGGGTCACCACCTTGAATCATAAAACCTTCAATCACTCGGTGAAACTTGGTCTGTTCATAAAAACCAGCTTGAGCTAGGTTAAGGAAATTATTCACCGTAATCGGTGAATCATCACTGTAGAATTTGAGGGTAAAATCACCCAAATTGGTAGAGACTATAGCTTGACTATATTTCTTGGCTAAGTCTTCCTGGTTATCTAAAGTTCGCATAGAATTAGAATTAGAGCAGGCACTTAAACTGAGACCTGCGATTAATAAAATAAGGTACAATTTAATATTTTTTTTCATATAATTAGACTTTAAATTTCGCTTTAATATTTTTATCTTCCTCTTCCCTTTTCCCAGAAATTAATTCTTTAGCCTCAGTTCTGAGGCTAGCTAAATCTTTCTTTTCTAAAGATTTAGCTAAAGTTAATAATTTTTTTCTTTCATTTAATTCTGGCTCGCTAATCACTTTAGCTAAGATGATGTCTAATATCGCTCCAATTTTGGGGCTAGGCTCAAGTTTGAGTTCCTTAATTAAATCATCACCATTGATAGCTAGCATTTTAGCAGAAATTGGATCATGTTGCACCTTTTCAATCATATATTCTAAATGCCTTAACTTATATGGTTTAGCTTTTGGTGTGCCTGAACCCAAGCGATCAGCAATTCTTAGGTCCATTAAATCTTTCAAGTTATCATTACCTACTTTAACTATCAGTCGTCTAACTGAAGCAGCGGTAACCTCACCAACATTATAATAAAACATATGGTTTTTAATCAAATTTACCACTAAATCAGTATCTTTTTTACTAAAACGCAATCTCTTCATTATCCTCTCAGCCATTTTAGCGCCGACATATTCGTGATTATAGAAAGTTGCAATTTGATTTATAATTCTTTTCGTTTTGGGCTTACCAATATCATGGAGTAGAGCTGAGAGCCTTACCTGCCACTTAGGGCTCGGGCAATGCTTGAGTGAAAGCAGATTGTGTTTATAGACTGGGTAAATATGATGCCGGTCTTGCTTGACCTTTAATCCTAACTCTAATTCAGGGATAATATATTGCAGTAGTTTGAGTTGACGTAAACTCTCGATGCCCTCACTGGGATGATCTGAGGCCAATATTTTAATTAATTCATCTCTAATTCTTTCTTGAGCAATGAATTTAATGGCACCAGCTAATTTTATTATCGCTCTTTCTGTCTTTGGTTCAAGCTCAAAACCAAGTTGAGTACAAAATCTAACTGCTCGCATTAAACGCAGGGCATCTTCACGAAAACGATCACTTGGCTCACCAATAGCTCGGACTATCTTAGCTTTAATATCTTTTTGGCCACCATATAAATCAATAATTTCATTTTCAGCTAAGGGGTTAAGAGCAATGGCGTTAATGGTAAAGTCACGTCGCGCTAAATCTAACTCAAGCTCAGTTTCAAATTGAACATTTTTAGGATGACGTTTATCTTGGTAGTTTGACTCACTGCGAAAAGTAGTAATCTCTAAAACAGTGAGTAATTCATTGTTTTTTTTAATTGGCAACAAAACTGTACCAAAATCATTTTCATATTTAGCTTCTGGGAAAAGAGCTAAAATCTCAGCTGGTTTAGCACTGGTAGTGATGTCCCAATCTAGTGGTTTTTTCCCCATTAACAAATCACGCACACAGCCACCAACTAAGTAAGCTAGCTTATTGTCCGTTTGTAATGTTTTTAGGGTATCTAAAACGTAAATTGGTATCTCCATAATACTATTTGATTAAACTGAGACGATAATTAGCAACTTGACGCTGGCTAATTATCTCCTTAGTAGTCGGAATGATTTGTCCCCCGCCCCCAAGACAACCTCCAGGGCAAGCCATCACTTCAATATAATCATACTGCCTGCAATCAGCCTTGCTCTCAATAAAGCTAGCATTACCATTAAAACAAGCAAAGCTGTATTTTGCTTGAGCAATCTCTAAATTTAGTTCGATAAAGCCATCATTTTGAGACAAAAGCAAGCGAGTATTCCTTAACATCTTTTTCCGGGTCTCTTTAGCCACACTTTTTAGTTGTAATATATTACTAATTAACAGCTCAGTCAAGCCACCACTATGGGCTGAAATCGCACTGAGTTTGACTGGTTTGACCTTAGTTTGCTTAACCTTAAGCTTAGCTAAGTCCAGATCTCTTTTTTTTAGCATAAAGACTAACTCTCTTAAAGTAATAACATTATCAATCAAAGGCTTCCCAGCCTGAAAGCTCTTCTTAGCTAAGACTTCTTCCTTTTTAGCAGGACAAGCAACGATAGAAACTAGCTTAAGCTCTTTGTCCTTAGCTGTCTTGTAATTAGCCCTTAAGTCTTGAGCTAGCAATAATTGAGCTGATCTAGATTTAGCCAAATAAGGCTTTAATTTAGGCTGATAATGCTCTAGATATCGCGACCAGGCTGGGCAAGCGCTACTAATTAAAGGCAATTTCTGCTTAGCTTCTTTCCGCTCTAGCAACTCTTTGGCCTCTCTTTGACTTAACATCTCTGCTCCCAAAGCTAAGTCGTAGCTATCCCTAAAGCCTAGTTTAGCTAAAGCTAAATAAACACTATCTTGACTATCACTATGTCTGAGCTGGAAAGCTTCCCCTAAACTAACACGACTAGCTGGGTCAAGTAAAGCGACAACTTCTGCTTTTGGGTCAGCTAAAAGAGTCTCAACTTGAGCCCACTGATCTTGTTCTTGAGCTGAGGCAACTGGACAAACTAGAGTGCATTGACCACAATGTAGGCAGATCTTAGTTTTATCACTACTCGGCCTTAACTCTTGCTTGTGGGCAGTATTAGTATATTCAAGGTAATTAATGCCTTGACGCTGGCAAGCTTGAATACAGTTACCACAGTCAATACATTGACTACTATCTATTTCGATAGCGTGATCAATTTTGAAGGTCTTTCGCTTTAACTTACGATCTGGGTAGGTAGCAATATTGAGACCATCACGACGGGCAAGAGACAAGAGTCCACAATTAAAACGTCTAGTACAAGTAGCGCACTTTTCACTATGAGAAGCAAATAAAAGCTCAGCATTAGCTTTTCGATACTTCTTGACTAATTCAGTTTCAGTATAAATTTTTAGTTGCGGGTAAACTTTAGTGGTTTCAGCATTAACAATGCGCTGGTTATCTCCAATTTCAACTAAGGCTATCCGATCACCACCTAAATTATCTAAATCAGGGTGATAGGCTAAAAAAGCCAAATCAATCTTTGCTTCCAGTAAAAGCGAGATAATAGTTTGGCCTTTTTTTGCTTGATATTTTTTATTATCAATATAGACGGTAATCATGGCCTCATTATTTACTTAATTTTTCAAATCTATAGAAAATCCTAGCAAAATAAATGATGATGATAGGGGAAATGAATAAGGCTAACACTGTCAAAAATAATTTGTAGCCTGAAGTGGTAATACTGTTAGGAACTAATTGAGTAAGGGGTAATGAGCTTATCATTGAAAAAGCAAAAAGGCATAGCATCAGGAATAAAAAGGCTTTGAGGAGATAGAGCCAATTCTTTTTTACTAAGGAAAGGCTAGATTTAATAGCTTGTTTGACATCATTGGCCTTAAAGACAAAGTAATAGGGGGCAAAGATTAAAAAGAATGAAAGCACTAAGCCAGGAATAAGGAATAAGCTTAGTCCTAGGGCTACTACTAGACCAATTATTAACTTTAACACAATATAGGGCTTGATTAATTCTTTCGCTTGCTTCTCAAGCTCTTCCCGCTTGAAACTATAATTAGCTTTTACGGCTAAATAAATCTGGAGCTCGAGTTTAATAATTTGATAAAAGATAAAAACAAAAGCAACTAAATACAGTAGCAACAGGATCCATTGAATAATAATTGGGCCAAGATAGGCAAAGCTTCTGCCATAATTAATTGCTAAAGCAATAATAAAAGGGAGCAAGCTACGACGAAGCGCAGTTAAGATTAGGCTAGCAAATTTCTTGAAATTCTTCTGCCAAAGATCAACTGCATAATCAAAATTAGCTAAAATTGAGTTTGGTTTTGACTGACTCTTATTTGCTTGAGACATAATTTTGTTTAGTTAGTATAGACATTTTTTATAAACGATTTAAGGCTTGAAGCGAGGCCGGGTCCTAGGCCACAGAAACTATTAATTTCAAGATTATCCAATAAAGTGAGCGCCTTTTCATCAAGGAGCTTGCCTTGCTTGAAAAGCTCCTTGAGACGATAACTCCCTTCCCGGCAAGGGGTGCATAAGCCACAACTATCATTACTATAGAAATTCAAATAATAATTTAGTAAAGCCTTTTGTTGGGTCTTATTATTCCTCACTACTTTAACCAAGCCAGCGCCACAAACGGTATCATCTAATTGCTTGCTGTTTATCACAACACTATGTGCTCCACCGCCTAAGACTAAAAAATAAGGAAAATCAGGAGTATTATTAGTTTTAGCTAAAATATCTTTGACACTAAGCTTAGCATCAAGAGCATAAACACCAGGGTGAGGTAATTCTCCAGCGAGAGTATAATGTCTTTTCCCCAGATAGCGAGATTGGGACACTAAGCCGATATCGTGAATGGTTTCGACATTATGCACTAAAGTCGGCAACGAATTTATCCCCTGGCTACAGGGAAAAGGTGGCTTCAAGCTGGGTCGTTGTAATTTTTGATTAATTAAATTGATAATAACTGTTTCTTCCCCAGCAATATATTGGCCTAAATCTGGTTTAGTAAAATACTTGATTTTTTCAAACCAAGCTAAATTAGCTTTCGTTGCACGCAAGCTTTCTTTGAGCTTTCTTTTAGTGAAAGCTAAATAACTCTTGGGGAGGTAGATGTAAATGTTCATTAAGGATTTAGCGCCAATAAAGTTTATAATTGCTTCAAGTCCTAGCAATAAGTCCTTAGTCTTATTTTTTATTATATAAGCATCTTTAATTACATCCGGTTCACTCTCAGCTCCATTGACAATGAGATAAGCCGACTTATTAGCGGAAAGCTCAGCTTCGAAGGCCCTCCACTTCAAAGAAACTGGACAGCTTGCTCCACCCCGGCCCAGCAAATTGAATTGCTCGATTTTTTTTTGCAAAACCTTATTCCCTAACATAATTATCTATCTAGCCGTCCAAGCGCCATCAACTGGCAAGACAATACCAGTAACATATTTAGAATCATCACTAGCTAAATACAGTGCTGCTTGAGCAATGTCAATAACTTCACCGACATGACCTAAAGGCGTATTAGTCAAAACCATTTCACTAAAGTTTTTATCTAATAAAACATCACTGGTCATATTGGTCTTAATGAAACCAGGCGCAATCGCATTAACTCTTATTTTATCTAACGCTAAGTCAAGAGCAGCTGCTCGAGTCAACTGTACTACTCCTCCCTTAGAACTGCAATAAGATAAAGTTTGAGGCATGCCGACGTTCCCTAGGATCGAACTCATATTAATAATTGAACCTGTATTTCCCATTTTCTTCATTGTTTGAGCGGCTACTTGAGTACCATGGAAAACACCATAGAGATTTACTTTAATGGTCCTATCAAAGTCCTCTTCACTAGCCTCCAAAATCCCACCTAAGCCACCAATACCAGCGTTATTTACCATGATATCGACTCGGCCAAACTGTTCTTCTGCCTGAGCGACTAAGGCCTCAACTGCCTCCCGTGAGCTAACATCAGCGGGAAAGTAAATTGCATTTTTAGGGTCTAGTTCCAGGTCTTGATGTTCTTTTGCTAAATCTGAGTAAACTACTTTAGCGCCCTCTTCGACAAATAAGTTAGCTATCCCTAAACCCAAGCCTGAAGCGGCTCCAGTAACAATTGCAACTTTATTTTTTAACTTCATACATTTGATAAATTATATTATTAATAAACTTATTATTTAATAAACTGAGAAACATTTATTGCTAACTCAATTAAACGACAAGAATAGCCCCATTCATTATCATACCAAGAAACAAGTTTGAGTAGATCGCCATCAATTAATCTTGAACTGGCTAAATCAATTACCGTGCTATAGGGGCTACCAATAATATCACTACTAACTAAACCGTCATCGCTTACCGCCAGTATTCCTTTGAGGCTAGTTTTAGCTGCTTGACTAAAAGCATTAGCGATAGTAGCAAAGTCAGTCTTCTTTTTGAGTAAATAAACACTGTCACATAAAGACCCAGTAATAACTGGAACTCGTAAAGAAATCCCTGTAAAACGCTGTCCTAATTCAGGAATAATAGCAGTAGTTGCCTCGGCTGCACCAGTAGTAGTTGGTACGATATTTAAGGCACCAGCTCGGCCACGACGTAAATCTTTATTTGGCCCATCAACTATATTTTGTCCCGCAGTATAGGCATGAACAGTGCTCATCACTGCCTTTTTAATACCAAATTTTTTGCGTAATAATTCAGTTGCTGGAGCAAGGCAATTAGTAGTACAAGATGCGCAGGAAACAAGGTGATCGCTCGCTTTGAGTTTTTTCTCATTTACACCGAGAACTATCATTTTTACCTCACTTGATTTAGCTGGTGCTGATAGAACAACTTTCTTAGCCCCAGCTTTTAGGTGTAGACTAAGGCCTTCCTTATCACGAAATACTCCAGTACACTCCAAGACAACATCAACTTTATGCTTAGCCCAAGGTAAGTCAGCTGGATTTTTCTCTGAGTAAACCGGAATCTTCTTCCCTTTTACCACTATCCCACCAAAACCTTCTTTGACACTACCAGGGAAAGCACCATAGGCAGTATCATGTTTGAGGAGATAAGCTAAGTTAGCTAAAGGGGCTAAATCATTAATCGCCACTATATTTACTTGGGGATAAGATTGGCTAATTATGCGAAAAACACCACGGCCAATTCGGCCAAAACCATTGATAGCAATATTTATCTTTTTCATAAAAACAAATTAATTATTAAATATCTTCTATTATAACATATTTATAATAAAAAAACTTGAAGGCTAACCTTCAAGTAAAAATAATAAAATATTTATTTTCGGTGAGCAACTTGGGTCGGGTCAAACTCTATTATTATTGCTCTTTCATCAGGATCTAAGGGGAAAACTTTGATATTGACAGTTTGTTTCAAGATATTATGTCCAATCACCTCAGCTCTTTGCTCTCCTAGTCTCAGTCTAGTCCCAATTGGCGGTAATTTACCAGCTAAATGTTTATAGCCTTCATACTCAAAAGCAAGACAGCACATTAGGCGACCACAAAGCCCAGAAATACGATCAGAGCCACGATGTACAACTTGTTGCACTTCAGCCATCTCAGAGCTAATTGAATTAAATTTTGCAATACAGCTCTGGCAACACAAAGTCCGCCCACAAGAACCACAATCACCCAACACTTTGGCCTCATCTCGCGCCCCGATTTGAGTTAGCCTAACTTGGGCAGAAAAATAAAGAGCCAAATCTTTGACTAACTCACGAAAGTCAACTCTATTTTCCGCCATGAAAGCAAAATTATATTTTACTGCTCCTTTGGCAATATAAACATCGATTAACTTCATCGGTAGGGCTAAACGCTCAATTGCCTCTTGACAGTACTCCAAGGCCTTTTGCTTATCAGCTAAGCTAGCTAATTCGGTTAAGTCATCATAACTAGCTAGAGCAATTACTTTAGGTAAGGACTCTTCAGTCTTTACCGAATCAAAGCTAATAATGCGAGCAATTTCTTCACCTAATTCAGTTTCCACTAAAACATACTTCCCAACATTACTTGAGTCTAGTTTAGTAGTATAGTTATAGATTTTATCCCAAGGTGCAAATTGCACCTGGCAAGTAATCATATAGTTAAATTAGATGTTAAAGCGAATATCTAACAAAAGCCAAGATATTAGTATCACCTAGTATTTCTTTGACTTTTTTCTTGTCATCTTTGATATATTCTTGGTCTAGTAAGCAAATCTCGCTGTAGAACTTTTGAAGCTTGCCTTCACTAATTTTATCAATCATTGCCTCGGGCTTACCTTCATTGAGTAATTGTTCACGATAAATAGACTTTTCATGCTCAATTTCAGCTTCTGTCACTTCTTCACTACGCAGATACTTAGGACTAGAAGCAGCAATATGCATTGCTAAATCAAGGGCTAAATCGGCCTGATCAGCCTTATCTAAAGCCACCAAAACACCAATCCGACCAGCTTGATGACTATAGCTAGCAACAGTTTCACCTTTGACGATAGCAAAGCGGTTTAATTCAATTTTTTCTCCAATAACTCCGCTCAAGTTAGAAACTGCATCAGCAACAGTTTGCTCCCCTAAGCTCAGCGCAAATAAATCATCTAACTTTGCTGGTTGTTCAGTTTTGATAAGAGTCATTAATTTATTAGCAAAAGCTTGAAACTCTTCATTGCGGGCAACGAAGTCGGTTTCACTATTTAATTCAAGGATATAGCCTTCGGTAGCACCTTCATTAACTGTGCAAAGGATAAGACCCTCAGTTGCTTCTCGTTCTGCTCGTTTTGAGGCTTTGCTAATTCCCTTTTTACGTAAAATATCAACCGCTAAATCAAAGTCATTGTTAGCTTCTTTAAGGGCCTTTTGGCAATCAACCATCCCAGCATGGGTAAGGTTTCTTAGTTTTTTAATTAATTCCATAAGATTACAATTAAATAATTAATTAGGCAGACTGTAAGGTCTTTTTAATTGCTGTCAGGATTAATGTAACAGTCTTAGTAGCATCATCATTAGCTGGAATTGGATAATTAGCTAATTGAGGATTTGAATTAGTATCGCAAACAGCAATAATTGGAATATTCTTCTGCCTAGCTTCACGCACCGCTGTTCTCTCTTCATTAATATCCCAAATAAAGAGCGCATCAGGTAATTTATTGAAATCAGTTAAACCACCGACTCTTTCTCTAAGTTTGTAAATAACTCGATCAAACTGTAGTCTTTCCTTCTTAGTATATTTTTCTAAGCGACCAAGCTCCTTTTTCTCCAGTAAATCTTGATACTTTTTGACCGATTTCTTTACAACCGCAAAGTTAGTCAAAAATCCACCTAGCCACTTACCGACAATATAGGGTTGCTTTACCTCTTCAGCCATTTTCTTTAATGGCTCGGAAACTTGGTGCTTAGTGCCAACAAACAGAATAGTTTTTTTCTCTGCTTTTAGTTTAGCCATAAACTCCAAGGCTTCTCTTAGTTTTTCTTGACTTTTTTTCAAGTCAATAATGTAGACATTATTTTTTGTGGTAAAAATATAGTCTTTCATTTTTGGGTGCCAGCGATTAGTTCGATGTCCGAAATGCATACCAGCTTTGAGCATTTCTTCAATAGTTGGTAAATGTTTCATATTTTTCTTTTTTACTACTACTTCTTTACCTCAGTTAAGAGGAAGAAAATAAAGCATTTGCTTTAGAAGTATGATTAATAAATAAAAACATCCGCAATGGTGCAGATTGAAAAGAGAAAGTTATTTAAACTAGCTCTATCTGTAATTAATTATAGCGAAAAACTAATTTTTGTCAATAAAAGTGCCTTGATAGAGACGGGCCACCTGTTTTGAGCTTAATGCGCCGGTAAATAACGCTAAATCATCAATTTGACCCTCTTTACCCTCATTGTAGATTTCAAGTTTAGTTAGGCTCTCAGAATTAGCTAACCAAATATAGGGCAAAGTCTTTTTTAGCTGACCATCAATATAAAGAGATAGTTGGTAGCGATAGGAATCATAGCTAAGAGTAAAATGATGCCAATTGCTATCATTGGGCAAATCATTATCCCCTAAAGTAAGAGCGCCATCGTGACCGTTATAAAAAAATCTTCGCTGAGATTGGCAAATTTGAAGGCCAAACAGTCTCCTGCCTTGATTACCCAAAATAATCGCTGTCCTATCATCACTAATACCAGAAGCGTTACGCCACCAAAAAGCCATAGTTAAATCACGACTAAAAAAGGGCTCGATCAAATTACTATCAAGATATTTACCGTATTTACTTACTAGCACAGTATTATCACTTCCCCACCAGGCATAGGAGTTATCAGGCAAATCTATCACTGCCCCCTTTATCTGATCAATGGCTTGGTTAGTCGAAACTCCATTAACATTTTCATAGTGTTCGTTGAAATCCCAATAGTATTGTAGTGCTGGCTCAGCTTGTGGTTCCCGTTGCGTATAGGGAGCAAAAATTAGCTCATTATCATACATCTCTTTGACTTCAGTCGCGCTTAAGGAGCTAGACCAAAGCGTGAGCTCATCAAAAGCGAGCCGGCCAGACCCACTTATCTTTACTTGTCTAAAATTACTAATCAAAGTTTGGGCAAATTGCTCCTCTACCAACTTTTTCCCATTATGATATACCCGCCACACTCCAGCAGACTGATCTACAGTCAGTGCCAAATGGTGCCAATCAAGTTTTGATTTCTCATAGACAGTTTTTTCATAATAACGCCAAGCTGAATTAGGAAGTCCTGCAATCGTTAACAACTCTTCGCTAATAGTAATTTCGTAGCTACTTCCAGCTTTATTTATTAAAGAAACTGTAAAATTACTGCTATAATAATCATCTGTGCTCCGATAATATAAAGACAGAGAGCCTTGATTAGAATCAAAATCAGAATCAAGGTCAAAGACAAACTCAGTGTTATGTTGGTCTAAATGAAGACTACAATCATTTACTCCCACTAAATACTCAGCTTCACCATAGCACTCATCAAAATGCCACACTTCTTGAAGTTTAGGGCTATTTATCACAGCTTTGGGAATATAGGGCTCAAAATCAGCATCTTCATAGACAACATCAGGAAACTCGCCTTCATCTGGGTTAGTAGTCTCATCCCCACCTGGCTCTTCTTGTCCTGATTGATTATCATCATCCCCGTCGTTATTAGCGGGAATATAATCATCCCAGCTAATACTAGGATCAGCTGAAGCTTCCAAGCGGAAGTCTCTTAAATTATCATGATTAGTGCTAACACGATTGAGATAATAATTATCGACAATCTCAGGTGCTGGCCCTTGACCTCTGAAATAAGTGGCTGAGCCAAAACCAACTGCGTCAATAATATCTGGGTCATCACTGGAACTAATCGCTCCTTTCCCTAAATAAAGAGTATAACCATTCCCAGTCCAACTAAATTCCTTACGCTTGGCAATCGCATCTGCCCGAGAGAGGAAATAGGGGTTAGCCCCATCTCGCACGATTAAATAATAACCTTTAGCTCTAATTGTGGTCCCTCCAGGATAAATCCCATCAACTTCATGGCCAATTCGAATAGCAATACTGGGATCATTAGCGGTCTTTGTTTTCTCTATCCGGAAACCAGCCTCAGCTAAATCAAAAGAGAAATTGTTAGGGTTGTAGAGCTCAATAAAGTCATTTAAACCAGTGGCATAAATCTTGCTAATTATTGCACTCGGAACAGCGGTAGAAGTAGTTTGATTAATTGGCGCTGACTCAGGACTATAGGCTAATTCTGGCACCTCACCTTGCTCCACTTTAGAGTCAATTACGGCTGTCTGAGTTGGTGCCTCCGCTTCACTAATGAAATCAAAGTTTGGCTCACTACTTTCAATCAAGCTATTACTTGGATTATTGTTAATTGGTACCGTAGGGCCAAAAAAACTAGACTCTTCTTCTTTGATTCCAGTACTGCTCTGATTACTTGGATTATTAACTTTAGTCTCTATCTTTGAGTTAGTTATCCCAATATTAACCTCTTCATTATCGTTATAAGAATAATTTGCTTGAGGACTATTCCTCGGAGTGGTTTGTCCTTGACTTTGATTAATATTAATCGGTAAATAGCTATCTGCTTCAGTGGGTTGAGAGTTATAGAAAGCAAGCTCATCAAAGTCAGTACTCTCACGGTTAAATAATTTATCACCAATGTTTTTTATCCCTTGCCCTATTTTTTCAAAAGTTAACTTTACCGCTGAAACCGGGTTGTTAACAAAACTCCAGCGCAAAATTAAGGCCAAAGTCGGTGTCTTCCCCCTGATTTCTTTTTCTTTGAAACTTGAGCTAATTTGAATATCAACTGGCACTGACTTAAGTGTTGTTTGCAGATATTGAGTATAGGGGAGAAAAAAATAACGCTCTCCTTGGTAGATCCTGCCCGCATTAAAACCAATCTTTTCTGGTAAAGGCAGAACTAAATTCGCGCGAGCACTAATTTTGGAAAATTCTAGTGAAGTAGAAAAACAATCACCTGAATTATTAAAATAACTCTTGTTATCAAAACCATCAGGAGTAATATCTACGGCATAGTTAAGCCTTGAGTAAACCAGGTCATTTAGATTATTGGGGTTAGGTATAGCCGAGCTTTCATAAACTTTTTCAACTAAACCAACACAAGTCCAATCATTATCTCCGGGTCCCTTTTGTTTGATGAAATCAAAATCATAGCCATAATTTCTTTCCGCTAGTGCCTTAGCAATTGCAACTGCCTTTAATCTCTCGCTTGGACTGGCTCCAATTGGAATCTTTGCCCCTAAAAAAACTTCGCCAGCAGATTCATTGACAAAGTATTTTGCCTCTGTCTTTACTATCCCGCCAGCTAAAGCTTCAACTACCATATCAACACCATTTTCCTTACCCACATAAATACCAACATGCCCTGGATAGATATGTAACAAGACACCAGCTTTAATCCCTAAAAGCTCTTGGCTTGAATAACCATACATCAAACCATCGCCTGAGGTGCGATAGAGTAGCGCCCCTAACTCAAGAGCTTTGACAGTCTCTCCACAAAAAAGACTAATAATAATGAAGAGAGTAATACTAATAGAAACAAATTTAGCTTTCATAGTTTTATTTTAATAAATTCTCAACTTGCTCTATTTCCCGATTAGAGAGAATATACTTTGCCTCTCCCCTTGCCCGAAAACCTTCAACCACTAAGTAACGTAACAAGGGATCTGTTTGGTCATGGTAAATATAGTCAAGACAATAACGACTTTCTTCAGGAAAATAAGGAAAAAGCTCAAAGTAGAGATAAATCAAGCTCTCAATTAAATCAGAGTCAAACTCGGTATTGAGATAAAGGGCATGAAGAGCTAAAAGATCTTGACTCTTCAGAACACTAACCTTGTCAGGTAGTGCCGATATCGCCTTCAGGGCCACCTTCTTGATCGCTAAAGCCGGGTTATTTAAGAGGCTAAAATAATAAGAGACTAGTTTCTGGTCACTAAATTGACTTAAATAAACTCTAACCACTAAAGCAATTGTCTCTTCATCAGTATCAGGGCTTGATAAGGCTTCACTAATTACCTGATTAATTTTAGTTGCCTGCGGAAGAGCGACAGCGATCTTGAGAAGCTCAGCTTGAAAATCATAATTACCTTTGTTTTCACTTTCTTGCCAATATCGTAACCAATCAGTTTCCATATTCTTGTCTTTATAAAAACCATTAATCACTTTAGTACGAAGTAATTGACGCTTAGTTAAGCAAGCTTCTCGACAGGGATGACTAGCTTTGTAATCTTGGCGTAAACGGGCAAAATCTGCTCGCACCGCGCTAACCCTAGAACCAAGATAAAGAAAAAGGAAGAAAAGTAAAAGAAGGGATAAACTGGAAATTATAATCACTTTTTTCCATTTCTGATAAAACCGACGCCAGCGCTTAGAGTATTTGTTGGATTTGAGTAATTTTTTTAAGCTAATTTTTTTCATAATTTTCTTCTTAATCTAGTCCTTTCTAAATTAGCAAATCCCGACTGAAAGCAATATAAAAATAGCTTAGGCTCTAGCTCAAAAAAAACTCACAAACAACTAATTTTTTTATTACAAAACACCCAGCAAAAGCTGGGTGCAATCATTATTTATTTATTGTTTCTCTTTAATCAAGTGAATACAAATATTCAACTTGATCGATTAGGCTCGGATCTAGCTCCAAGATACGATTAGTCACTGGCCTTAGCTTGCTTTCTTCAACCTCAGTTAAGCGATACATTTTGGCTAAATTCAACCACATATTAGCATCATTGGGTTGGAGCTCGACAATCCGCTCTAACACTAAGATGGCTCGGTCGTAATCATCAATATCAATAAAGTACTGCACATAATCAATTAAATTACCTAAGGTACTAACCCGACTCAAGCCCTTATTATCAACACAGGCTAGTAAAGACTCACTAAACTTGGCCTTATCTCTAGCTTCGTCATAACTAGCGGCTAGATGACAAGAGCTATCGACAAAATCAGGATTCAAATCACGGGCATACTCTAAAGTAGCAATTGACTCCTCTTGCCTATCGAGTAAAGACTCGATGTTTGATTTAACGTAATAATGAGTGATTCGACCAGGGCTAGAAGCAATTGACTGATTTACTAGTTTGTAGGCGCTTTCACCATATTCTTGACGGAGCTTAGCGTTATCAAAGAAAACATAAGCACCGGTAAAATAAAGCTGGGCAGTCTGGAGTAACTTCTGACTATCTAAGGGATTGTAGCTCAAATTTAGCTGAGCTAAAGACATCAAATAATCAAACTCTTCTTGCGCTCGCTCAGTTTTGAGCGCGCTTAGTATTACTGGATTAGAAGTAATCAAATTTACAATACTCTTCCTACTATCACGCTCTAGGGGTCTCTCTTTTAGGACATCTTTGAGCGAATCAAAGCCTTCAATAATATCACTCCCTAACAAATCATTATATGATTCAATAGATCCCTTCAACATCCGTACTGTCTCTAAGTTATAAAAACTAGTGAAAATATAAGTAGCTATTAAGACAACCACTAAAAGACTCGTTTCCCAGCCCTTCCCTAAACTTGGCTTTGCTTCTACTTCAGTTTCGGTTTGATAAACTTCTTTGCGGTGATAGAGAAAATAAATATAGGCAAAGACTATCATTAGGTTAATATAACTGACAAAAGAATCAAAGACAGCTAAGTTTTGAATAAAGTAAACAATGATTAAAGCAAACAACAAAACTAACTCTAAATTCCTTTGCCCAGCTGGACTAGCATTAATTTTATGAGACCCGCGCTTAAGTAGACGATAAAGGTAGAGGAAAATAACAGCAAAAATAGCTAAATAAGACAGAAGCCCTAGAATCCCAGTAGTAGAAGCAATATCGATTATATTATTATGAGCTCGGTCGAAATAAGTTTCACTGCGGTCATAATTATAGAAGTTGGGCGGAAAATATTTATCAAAAGTAATCGCATAATTACCATAGCCAGTGCCCAGCAAGGGATGGTTTGGAAAATCAGCTAAAGCACCCCGCCAAGAAATCAGTCTGGTCTGGAAAGTATTCTTTTGGCCAGTTAAATTTTTGAGAAAGCTATGCTGAAACCAACTTGCCTCTTGCTGAGAAAAAAGAAATACTACTGCTAAAATAGCGGCAACTGTAACTGCCAAAAATGATTGACGCCAAGCTTTATTTTGCGCTAGTAGGCCTACTACTAATAAAGTAACAATAACACCGACTCCAAGCGCAATAATAGCTCCGGATGTCTTCATAAGGGAAAATTGCCATAACAATGGTATCAATGATAGTAGATACAGATACCTAGATTTGAAACTAGAGCGAATAAATAGGATTAGGGCAAAAAAGATGTTGAAAAGTAAAAAGGCACTAACAAAAGTAGTATTGCCAATTGTACTATAGACTTTGGGACCAAAAATGCCGATTAAACTCACAATCACTGAAGCAAACAACGAAGCCTGGAATAAGCGTCGGTAATCCGGCCAAGAGCGAAAAGCAACAATGATAACAAGAAAATAAAGGAAGAAGTGAAAAATATGGAAAAAACCTAACATTCTTTCAATGTCACCCCAGAAACTCAAATTGAAATCAACCCCAGTAAAAGCACTAACTAGTATCACTAAGAAGTAGGCCACTAAAGTATAAATTAAAACATCAAGTTTAGGCCGATATTCTCTATACTTAATAACAAAAATTAAGGTAAAAGCGGCCAAGAATTCAACCAAGACATTGAAAATTATCTGCTTTGAGCTAATGTAGGGAAAAAGATAAGTTCGGAAAACAAAAAGAACGATAAAGACAGAAAATAACACTCCAGTTTGTAATAATCTTAAATAATTTTTGGCTTTCATAAATTTAATTACTCACTTACTTAATTGCACGTGCTACTGCTGGAGCTACGCGCTTAGAAAATACTGGTGGGAGTATCATACTCGGTTTCACTTTTTTTACCGTATTAGCTAAATTCTTAGCAGCTGAAATCAGCATCGCTTCACTAATCTCTGCTACTTTGTTATCTAATGCCCCCCGAAATATTCCCGGAAAAGCTAAGACATTGTTAATTTGGTTAGGAAAATCACTTCTTCCAGTCGCAACTACTAAAGCTCCCGCTGATAAAGCTAGCTCTGGCATAATCTCAGGCTCAGGATTAGCGAGGGCAAATATAATTGGGTCTTTAGCCATGGTGCGAACATGTTCTTCTGTTAGAACTTTAGCTTTACTAACACCAATAAAGATATCAGCGCCGACTATTGACTCAGTTAAAGAGCCAGTTCGTTTTGACTTATTAGTTAGTTGCGCTAACTCCTGCTTATAGCCACTTAGATCTGCTCTAGTACTAGCAATTGCCCCTTGGCTATCTAAGACAGTAATGTTAGCAAAACCATAGTTAATTAACATCTTAGCAATCGCAGTACCAGCTGCTCCAGCACCGTTAATAATCACTTTAGCTTGACTTGGCTCTAAATTCTTTAGCTTCAAAGCATTGATCAATCCAGCTAAGACCACAGCTGCAGTACCATGTTGGTCATCATGCAAAACTGGGATTGATAACTCTGCCTTCAGTCTTTTTTCAATCGCAAAACAACGTGGAGCTGAAATGTCTTCTAAGTTAATCCCAGCAAAATTAGGCGCTAATTGCTTGACTGTTTTTATTATCTCTTCATCATCTTGAGTAGCTAAACAAATCGGAAAAGCATCAATGTTAGCAAACTCCTTAAACAACAAGGCCTTCCCTTCCATTACTGGCAAAGCGGCTTCAGCCCCTAAATTACCTAGCCCCAAAATAGCACTGCCATCACTAATAATGGCAATGGCATTACCCCGAAAAGTATGACTAAAGCTCTTGCTTTTATCGCTGGCAATTAATTGTGATACGGCTGCTACACCAGGAGTATAAGCCAAACTTAAATCCCTTTGATTTCTTACTTTTACTTTAGCTTTAATTGCTAGCTTACCACGATGTTTCAAGTGATAGCTTGGGGCTAGGTCTTGATAATTAGGCTTCATATGATTTCACTTTATTTTTTATAAAGTCCCTCAGGGCTAACGGTATTTATCCCGGCTGGGATAGTGGCAGTTTCATAATTAAGACAATACTTGAAATTATAGACAAGTAAATCAGGTTCAAGCTCAACTAAACTATAGTCATAATCAACTAAGTCCTGGCAAAACCAAATTCCAGGAATTAATTCTGGAATTGGATCAAGAAAAACTCGGTCACCAAAAGCTAATGCTTGGCCAGCTTGAAAGTCTTCACTGCTAGGATAAGAACCAACTTCATAACGATAAAGGGCTAAAGCATTTTGAATTTTACGCACATTAGCCACTTGAGCAACATCACGGGCTTGAATTTGAGCTAAATTATAGTAATAAAAAAATATGGAAAAAATCGCTAAAGAAAGAATAGCACTAAGAAAGATCTGAATGATTTGCGCTTTTCGTTTAGACATAGACTAAAGGATAAATAGGTTAACTATTAAGAAGGCCAGATAGACTAGAAATAATATTATCCCCTCTGTTCTAACTAACTTTTTATCACTGCGAGCAAAGATTAAAAACAGAATAACAATTAAGGTGACAAAGAAGACTAAAATGTAGTAAGTTAAGTCAATGGTAAAGGTAATTGGGTGAAGCATTGACAAAGTCCCCAAAACAAAAGTATGGGTAAAAGCTGAACTCAACAAGTGGCTAAGGGAAAGGTCAGCTGACTTTTTTCGCCAAGCCATAATGGAAATACTAATCTCAGGCAAATTAGTTCCAATTGAGAAAAATATTACCCCAATTAGGAGCTTGTTAATATTATAGTGCTGGAGAAAATCTAAAGTTATCTCCACTATATAATGAGAGATAAGCATCACCCCGATCACTCCCAAGAGAGAATAGATGACAGCTTTACCAATCTTACCTTTATCAATAATGGCAATTTTACTGTCTAAACTACGATCGCGGTTATGACGATAGATGTAAATTAAAAGACCAGCATACAATGAAACCAAAATAACGCCATCTAGAGCTGATAAACGCCCATCAATTCCAAGTAAGAAAGGAAATAACATCACCATCGCACTGGGTAATAGAATTCGAAAATTCTCTTTAGTATCAACCTTTTTATTTACCATTAAAGTTATCCCTAATATCAAACCCAAAAGGACAACTGTTCCCCCCATGATATTACCAACTGATAACTCACCAGCACCTTCAATTGCAGCATTAATACCAACTGAGAACTCGGGTAAAGTTGTGACCAAACCTAAGATCACCCCTAAAGCAAACATCTTTAGTTTAAGTGCCTGGGCAATATAGCGGATATTGTTTACAGCAAAGTCAGCTACCTTCCCTAACAAGGCAAACAAAACTAAAACAAAAATAATATTAAAGACTAATGGCATAATTAAAATGAATTAATAAGATAAGGTAATTATAGCATAAAAAGAAATAAGCTAAAAATACCCTTGACAATAAGGATATTTTATGACAATCTCCATCTTGAACATTAAAATTTTGACAATGAAAAAAATTATCAATTTAAACAATAAACTGGATCTCAGTAATGAGAACAAGCCACAGTTTGTTGATCCTGAAATTTTAACTCTTGGAAAAAGAGCAGAAGTAGTTGAGGCCTATAATAGCTACTTGGTAGAGAAAAACCAAGAGCTAGAGAATATCTTCAACTCTGACTTGCCAGTTCCTAGGATTATACAGGAAGTTAAAAAATTGCAAGAAAAAATCAACAAAAAAAGAGCGGAATTCCGCTCAAACTACGAAAAAGTTGGTTTCTCTTGCTAAAAGTAATGCCGATTACAATAGTAACCGGCATTTTTTATATCAATGTGAGCGCTAATCTCCCGTCATGAAGAATCAAGACAGGGATCCTATTTTTGGATACTAATGTTTTCAGGGGATAATTGCGTATTCTCCGGGGCAAATATCCCTGACGAACAAAACCAGTAATTACGGCATTAGGGTCTTGTTCACGTAGTCTTTTGCAATCAAGCCCGGGTAGAATCAGTCTGATTAAATTATCAGACCCTTTACTCTTTGCTTCTACCAGCAAGATTACTATATTATCCTTTTCTATACCTAACTCAAACATTCTTTGTTTGAAATGGTAGATGCCAGTAATATTATTCTCCAACATTAACTGGCTTTCTGGGTATAAACCAAAATTTATTTTCATCTCAATAAATTAAAAGTTTAAACAATAAACATCAATCTCCACTTGATCAGCTACTATTACTGCTAAGGACTTCCGACACTTCCTTAGCTTGCGCCTAATCTCACGTGGAAACTGCTTCAATTTTGGCTTTAAACTTAGCCAAGTACAAGCCCCGCAAATAATCCAAGGCTCAAATTCAGAATAAACTTCATTTTCAATTTTATTGCTTGAAAATAAGTTCTCTAAGATGTTGTAATAGTGATTACGCAAACTCATCACCACTAAGACAACATCTGCTTGCTCAAGCCCCCTTCCTCGCTCCTGCTCATAAATAGACGCTAGGACCGAAGAATAAGTTTCCAAGATTTGACTTAAAGCCAAATCTTTTTTTCTTTTTTCCATGTCCTGCCTCCTCCCTTTTTAATGTACTCATTACTTAGCTTGATACTCAACTTTAGTAGTTGGGTAGGCAAGCTTTATTTCCTCTTGTTTAATGCGATCTAAAACATCTAATTTAATTTTTTCCGAATAGATTAGAAACTGTTCATAGTTTGGTTCAGTAATATAAAAAGATAATTCATAGTCTAGACTATAGTTTGATAAATCAAGCAAACGGCAGTAGTTAAACTTAGCATAATTATGTCTTGAGATAATCTCTTCAGTTAATTTTGGGATTAAGTCTAGCTTTTCTCTTGCAGTATCAAAGCTAATCCGAAGTTTGAGTAAAGAGCGTCGCTCTTTAACTTTATCAAAGTTCTGTACTCGGGCAGTCGTTAACTCTTGATTAGAAATGATAAGCATTTGTCCGTCTAGAGACTTAATTCTGGTAGTTTTAATACCAATTTTTTGGACTATACCTTTATCATCACCAATAATGATAAAGTCACCAACTTGAAATGGTTTATCAACCAAAATGGAAAAACTGGAAAAAACATCAGCTAAAATACTTTGCAGGGCTAAAGCGACCGCAATACCGCCGATCCCCAAACCAGCCAGCAAGGAAGTAACATTGACGTTTAGATTAGATAAAATCAATAAAACTCCAAAAGTCCACAAAATAATACCAACAAATAGATTAAAGGTTCTCACTGTAGCCCTAATTTGCTCATTATCTTGACTAACTTTACTGTTCTTTTGTAAAGAGAGGAAAATAAAGTAGCCCACTATTTTCTCAATTATGCGGATACTTTCGTAGATAACTATAACCAAAAACAAGACTTTGACAATCAAGTTTAGAGCTCGAGCTAGGCTTAACAACTGTAAACTTAGATAGAGCGAAATGATAAAATAAGAGAGGAGTTTTATCCGCTTAATACTAGTGATTAATATATCGTCAAACTTCATCTTAGTCTTTTCAGCTAAGGACTGAAGCCGGGCTAGACCATAATTCCTTAGTATCCTTAAAGCTGAAAAGATAACTACAAATAAAAGTAAGGCTTTGAGGTAATCAAGCCCGCTATTACCATATCGATCCAAGTTATAGATGATATTGAAAAATGTTATCGGCATAGCCAATTAAATAGTTTTATTCGTGATCAGTATCTATCACCTCTTTGAATAAATTGTCTTCAAATTCCTTAGCAAAAACTGGGTCATTCTTTCTAATCCACTCAATTAACATAGCAGCGTGTTCTTTCTCTTCATTAGCATTGTGAATCAACACTTGTTTTAGTTCAGGGTCTGAAGTTGAGTCTGCTCTTTGATTGTAGTAATTTACTGCTTCCACTTCCTCACGTAAAGAGTCAATTGCTCTTTTTAGATCTAATGTTTTGTCACTTAGATTTGCTCTTTCTTCTATTAACATATTTTTTATCTTAATGAATTAATTAGCATTGTGTTTTAAGTATACTATTATTTCACAGCTTTGCCAAACCCATATCTTAACTATAACGGGGACCGACTTCCTCTACTCCAGCTAAGTCATTAGCATAGCGAGCCAAAACAAAGAAGTAACTTGATAAGCGATTAAGGTAGGCTAACATTAGCTCTTTTTGTAGCCAAGTCTTAGTAGCCAAGTAAGCTTGAGCTAAGCGTTCACAACTGCGCGCCTGGGTTCTAGCTAAATCTAAGCTAGCACTTAACAAACTACCACCAGGAATAACAAAAGAATGGCGTGGCTTTAATTTCAAACTGATTTCATCTAAGTCACGCTCTAAACGACTGAGTAGATCTGGCGCTAACTCTGACTTACTCCGAGCAAAATAAGCCTGACAACTAAAAAGACCCTCTTGTCTTAATAGCAGAGAGTCTTTTATTTCTTGAGGGACATCAGTTAAACTACGACTAAAACCGCAAAGAGAATTTAACTGATCTAAGCTACCTAAAAGTTCAAAGATAGGCTCAGATTTTGACAAACTTTTACTATTATTCAATCTGGTCTTGCCTTTATCACCAGCACCAGTGTAGTACATAGCTATTTTAGTTTACTTCACAAGCACCACCAGCACAAGCTAATTCCTTTTTAGCTTCAGTTTCATCTTGCTTCTCATAAATTACAATTTGAGAGAAGTCCATATTTTTGAAGTTCTTCAACATTTCTTCATATTTATCTTTCTCGATTTCTTCATAAGGGGCGAGTTCGTAAACATGGTTAGTGCGGGGCAAGAAAGAAAGGCCACCAATAATCTCCCAATTAGAGTAAACCCAGTTAGCAACTTCAACCCACTCATCATCAGCTACTGAGATGGTAACTGAGGGGTTATGCTCGGTATAACTTAGCTTTACTTTCTTCCAATGCTCAAGTTGTTCAAGTGCAGTTAAGTCATTGCTAAAAATTGAGCCTTTAGGGGCTTTGACCGGGAATTCAAGGACATAGGTAACAGCATCATCATAGGACTCACCTACTTCTGGCTTATATGGCACTCCTTGAGCTTTGAGCATCTTAAACAAAGAATCAGTAGCTGAAATACGAATGCGACGGATATAATAAGGAGCATAACGAGCATGCATCCCAGAAGCTGAATCAGTTAATTGAGAAACAGTGCCAGAAGGCTTAACACAAGTAACTGAGGTTGAAGGCTCTAGCTGAAACTTTTTAGCATATTGAGCATTAACTTTAATTGCCTCTGCCTTTAGCTTAGCTAAAACCTCCTCTTGACGCGAGACTTTTGAATCCCATTGACCAGTGACTGAAACGCCCAATAATCTTTCCGCTTCACAATTCACTTTCCAGCCTCGAGATAGATAAGGAAAATTGGTTAGAGTTGATTGATAGGTGCCAAGAATGGTAGCTAATCTAATCTTCCTTAACAAACTTTCTTCAGTATCATCAGAGCGGGCTATTACTTCAGATAGATTACAGAATTGCTTAGACTGAAGGATAATCTCGCCACAAGGATTAGTCCCCATCTGACCGATGATAAACTCACCATCAGCACTAAAGTACCCCTTTTTAGCGCGCAATAGGTCTAAACGGCGCTGAGGCATGGTCTTTGCTAGTGATCCACGATTGAAAATGCCTCGCTCACCAGAATTGGACTTAATTAGAGCCAGCCATTCCCCCAAAAACTCTTCGTTTTCTGGCTTTTTGATATAAACAGCTGAATTATTAGCTAGACTCCTTTGTGGTTCACTAATATAGAACTGACCTTTCTTGGCATCTCTAATTTCTTGGTCATCTAAATCTGATAGTGAAATCATCGCACTACGTCTAACTCCACCTGAAACTACGCAATAACCCACCATACAAATAATATCGTGTAAATCAATGCTCCTTAAGCGACGTCCTTGGCGGTTAAGCATCTTGGCGCGAGTAAAATCAAGTAATTTGCGCAATGGATCTGGTCCAGAGCTTTTTCCACCCATAGTCATTAATCTTGCTCCAGCTGCTCTTAGCTGAGAATAGTCAAATTTAATATCTTCACCCGATGCCCATGTTTTCATCCCTAAAGCTAAAGCATCAGCCCAACCTTCCTTGCTATCAGCAATAACAAAAGTAGTAGCTTCGCCACCTTTTTGACGCAAAATCTGAGGGAATTTCTCTACATTTTGACTCTCAACTGACCAACCGACACCAGTGCCACACATTGAAACATACATAATTTCAGCAATATCTTGAAACTTCTCTGGCGCAATATAGGAGCAATTATAGGCGCAAACATTAGTAGTTTCAGCTGCTTTTCCAGAAAATTGCATTAAACGCATTGAAGGCATAACTTCTTGCTTCAAAATTGCCTCCCGGAGCTCTTCTTGATCAGCTTTACTAAGCTTATCCCCTAAATTCTTTTTCATAAAAGCTAGGTAACGATCAACTGTTTCTATCCAGGTTTCACGTCTTTGCTCCTCTTCTATCCAACGAGCATAAGTACGATAGAAAATAAACTCGGCTAAAGAATTCTTGAAATACTTACGACTCTCTTCAGTTAACTTTTTGACATGCTCTGGGACCGCTAAGCTCTTTTCCCTCAACTTCGCCCTTTCTTCACGATAGAGTATATAAGCTCGAGCTACTTTAGAGAAACCGCTTTTCATAAGTTGCTCTTCAACTATGTCTTGAATTAACTCTACCGTTGGAATAAACTTCTTTTCTGTAGAAATCTTTTGCAAACGTTGAAGATCTAACTCAACTTGCTTGGCAATTGCCTTAGAATGGCCATTAGTGGCTTGATCAACTGAGTCAAATGCCTTGTTAATCGCTATAATTATCCGTTCTGGATCAAAATTAACTAAACGGCCATCGCGCTTTCTAATTTTGCCGATGGGGACAAGCTTTTTTGCGGTCATAGTATTTAAATAAAACTTAATTATTTATATAGTTTTCACTAATTACTACATATTGTGTATAATTATATGTAAAAACTACCATATATTGATATTATAGCAAAAATAAAAAAGGGAGTCAAACCCCCTTGTTTATTGGATTAAAGCGCTCCTGATAAACTAAGTTAATTATTTTCTTTGCTTTTTTATAAAATCATCCTAAAAAAATGCCAAAATTAAGTCATGATAGAAGCCATAGAGTAGAGCAAGAGCAGAAAGGATGAAAATTGCTAAGTAATTCCACTTAGAAAGACTACTTTGCAAGCGGGAGAGAATATTAGCCAGGTCATTGCGTTCAGTTTCAGTTAGAGTCTCACCTTGTCTAATCTTTTCACTGAGATTATTGTCAGTGATGACGCGATCACGCTTATTCTCAACATGATAGCGGTGAATAAAGTACCAAACAAAGCCTAAAGTACCAACATACCAGGCAATCTGAACCCAAATTGGGTCATAGTTATTTAACACTACAATAATGCGGTAGGCGATAGTCGCTAGAATTCCGACCGCAAAAACTAAGTAGCGATAAAAGGATATCTTTTCTTGCATATGTTAATTATTACTAAATTAATTAATACTACTAATATAGCAAATTCTACTAAAATAAAATAGACCCAAGAGTTATTTAGCTCTTGGATCTATTGAAATATTCTATAATTCAAAGTCAGTCGGAATTACTCTTCAGTTTCATGATAAGGGGCAAATAACATATAGCTATTATCATCTGCTAGGAATAAGCTTAGGTAGCCAACTTCATCAATTTGATAAGAGTCAACTTGAGTTAATTGATCGGTAAATAAATTCTCTTGGCTATCTTCACAAAACATCCTAGTGCTTGCTAGCTCACCAAATTCAAGACTATTCTCATCAGCCTGATAGGAACCAAAGTTGGTATTACAATCTGTCTGAATTGAAACCTGTCCTTCGCTTTCATCAAAACTAACTACGAAAGCATCAACTTGGTTAGGAATGATTTGCTCATCAGCAACTAAACTCTCTAACCAAAGCCAAGAGCTACTCCCTAAAGTAGAGTCAGAAATAAAGACTTCTTCTTCGCCTTCACTGGCTGGAGTTTCCTCACCAGACTCAATTAAGCCAGATTCAGCTTGATTATTTGTCTCTAAAGCTTCGCCTTGAGGCTCAGTACTGCCACCTAAACTACAAGCTGATAAACCAACTAAAATCACTAACGCAAGGACTAATAATATAGATTATTTCATAATTCTATTGCTAAATTAATAAATCTTATTCTGAGATAACTTCTAGCGGTGCAAATAGCATGTAACCGCCTTCCTCACCGAAGTTAAGGATAAGGTTATTGTCTTCATCAAGGTCGTAGGAATTAACTTCTGCTAATTGCCCAGCAAAAACGTTTTCTTGAGAACCTTCGCAATACATCAAAGTGCTAATCATTGGTCCTACTGTTAAGCTCTCGTCTGTCAGAGTGTAAGGACCTGATTGGTTATTACAATCAGTTTGAGCAAAAAGCCTACCTTCTTCAGCATCGAAAGTCAAAACAAAAGCATCAGCTTGATTTGGAGTAATTACTTCATCATTAACCTGACTTTCTAGCCATAACCAAGGGTTGTCGTTTAAAGTGGTGTCTAAACCAGCTTCACCAGACTCGATTACTTCAGTCTCAGACCCATTAACTAAGTCAAGGTCTTGCTCTTCTGGCTCTTGACTTGGGGCTAGACTGCAAGCCGAGAGGCCAACTAGGACTACTAGTCCTAAAACTAGAAAAATTGATTTCTTCATAATTTTTTTCTTAATACTTTATAAATTATTTATTAGCTTAGTCTCTATATAATAGCAAATATTAAAATAATAGCTAGTCTTTGTCTAATTGAGTATTACTTCCTGAGTAAGTGATTTTCCTGCCCTTTACTTTTGCTAACTGGTTTAAGCGATGGAGATAATCTTTTTTAGCGCTTAAAATGTGCTTGACAACAAAGTGATCTACCGTTAAAGCATCAGCCACTAAAAAACGATGACAGCGCCAAGGTAGAGTTTCGGCACACATTATTACTACCCTTTCTGCTTGAGCTTCTTTTTCCAGTGATTTAAGGGCAAGAGCAAATTGGGCTGTTTGCATATAGTCAGCATAGGAACGAAAGGATTGATTACGCCAACCAGTATTTATTGAAGCTTTATTTCGCTTGCGCCAACCACCTAGATTGGAGTGGTGCTCATAGGCTATTTTTTTACCAGGTAGAAACTTTTCTAAGTTATCTTTGTTAAACTGCGGATTAAAGCGAGACTTGGGCACTGTCCTGATATCAATTAATTTAGTGATACCATAGTCAGCAAATATCTCAAGCAACTCGTCTAAACTGCGAGTTGAGTGACCAATAGTATAAATTAATTTTTTCATATATTTAATTGAGCTCACCTAAGAAAGGTAAAGGAAAGTTCTTCCTCTGCCGATCAGGAGGTAGGAGATCACTATTGTTACTAGTAGTTTTATTACGGTTTAAGCTAGCTAAGCTTGAAGCCAGAAAGATGCTCTCACTACCATAGCGGGCACAAATAGAGTCATAGGATTTAAGGAGACTGGCTTGTTTCTTTTGCTTAACTAAATCGGTAAATAAATCGAGTTGCTTATCGGCTAATAAAGGTACTAGAGCTGATAGAGTCACCCCACTAGCGCGATAGAGTGTATTGACTTGATAAACTTTATTAATATACCGACTAACTAATGCCAATAAAACTAAAGGATTATTGGTAGCTGAGCTTAGTTTGAGCTCATATTTATAGTAATTAAAGCTCTGTGTTTTGAGAAAGAAACTAAGCTTATTAGCTAATAAATTATAGCGACGCAAACGGGCACAGGCCTGCTCTAGGTTTTGGGAGAGCTCACTTAAAACAAAATCTAAATCACTACTAGGGGGACTAAATGTTTTAGTTTTAGCAACTGATTGATAGTTGGTTCTAGTTTCAGTTATTAAGGGGTAAATAGAGATACCATGTAATTCTTGCCAAATTTCTATTTGGGGCTTATGTAAATTCGCTTTGAGCCAAGCTAAGGGTTTATTTTTGAAATCAAGGGCTGTCTTTACCCCTAAAAGATTAAGTCGCTTACTAGTCTGAGGTCCTATACCCCAGATTTTAGCGACTGGAAGGTCGCTGAGGTGCTGATCAATATTTTTATTATCAATAATAACTAAGCCATTTGGCTTATTAGCGCTAGAGGCGATTTTAGCGAGTACTTTAGTGCTAGCTAAGCCTAAAGAACAAGTAAAGCCTAACTCTAATTCTAAACTCTGTTTTATTTCTTTAAGTAAAGACTTGTAGTCAGTACTTAAACCACTTAAATCAACAAAGCATTCATCAATACTATAATCCTCTACTGCTAAACTATAGCGCCTTAAAATCCCTGAGATTTTAAGGGAGTAGAGGCTATAGGTCTCATAATCAGAGGCAATCACCTTTACTTGAGGATGTCTTTGCCTAATTTGATAAATTGGCTCTCCCCGCTTAATACCAAGAGCCTTAGCTTCATAACTTAAAGCCGATACTATTCCCCTTTCTTGTCCAGTAACAACAGCTAGTCCTTTTAATTGTGGCTGACGGGCTATCTCACAAGAGACAAAAAAGGAGTCAGCATCGACATGGAGAATAGCTTTTGAGGAAAACAAAGACATACAAATTTATTGATACTTCCTAATCACCCCAGTTACAACTGCAGCGATTTTGAGCTCAGCTTGAGGATAAATATCAGGATATTTTTTATTAGCTGCTTGTAGATAAACTCGATTTCCCTGTTTACGCAAATATTTCATTGTCCAAGCCTCATCAACTGAAGCAATTACAATATTACCAGGGGCTGGGCTAAGACTACGATCAGCAATAACTAAGTCACCTGGCATAATTCCAGCCTCTTTCATCGAGTCGCCACTTACCCTTAACAAATAACTTGCCTCCCGATTGTTAATTAGAAACTCATCTAAACTTAGGCTATCTAATAACTCCTCTTCAGCTACAGAGGGAAAACCGGCTTCTACTTCTCCTAGTAATTTTATTTCGGTAGATAGCTTAAGTGGAATTAGTTTGCCTTGTTTATCTTTTTTGAGGAACTTATCCTCCTCTAGCTTTTTTACCAAACGGAAAACAGAATTTTTTGACCTATAATCTAAAAGCTTCATAATCTCAGCATAATGAGGCATGCGTCCACGTTCTTGATAGAATTTAGTGATGATTTGTTTACGTTTAGTTAACATGAATTTGTTTACTATTTAATTATAGTAAACAATCGTTCACTTGTAAAGAGAAGGTCTAATCGCCAAATCTGTAAACAATTTGAGCAAAGTTAAGGACTCTACCCTGCTTAATTAGCACCCCTTCTTTTTCTAATAGTGCTTTTTTGTCTCTTGGCCCGGAAGCAAAGCCACCAAGCTCACCAGTGCTTTTGACAACGCGGTGGCAAGGCACTATAGGAGCATAGGGGTTTTTATTCAAGGCATTGCCAACCGCCCGACTAGCCCTATCATTGCCTAAGTGATGAGCTAACAAGGCATAGGTGCTAACTCTACCTTTGGGAATCTTTTTAGTGGCTTGATAAACCAAGTGAGAGAAATTAGTAATAGCGCTCATTTATTTGCTGAAGGAATAAATTAGAATTAATTTTAATTAACTTATCATCTCCTGTACGCAGGCGACCCCTACCGTCAGTATTGTTAGTTAAAATATAAATATTATTATCAGGGCCTAAGGCAACTTCCCTTACCCGACCGAACTCTTCTTTAAAAAATTCAGTTACTCTTACCGTCTCATTAGTCTCAACATTAGCAACATACAAAGCTTCGCCCCCTAAACCGGTAAAAATAATATAACCCCGGTAGTAAAGAGCTGCTGATGGTGCCCAAGTATAATCTTCACCTGAGTGAGCAACTGGATTCTCCATTCCAGAGTGACTCTTATCTCCCTCTATAGTCGGCCAACCATAGTTAGCACCGATCTTAATTAAATTAAGTTCATCTAGACCAGATAATACCCCTGAGCGACCATGTTCAGTTGACCAGAGCCGGCCATAGCTATCAAAAGCAAGTCCTTGGGGATTGCGGTGTCCATAGGAATAAACTGCGCTAGCAAAAGGATTGCCCGGAGCAATACCACCATCATCGCTGAGTCGTAAAATCTTCCCTGCTAATGAATCCTTGTCTTGAGCTAAATTAGAATTCTGGGCATCACCGGTAGTAATAAATAAATAACCATTAGGACCAAAAATCATCCGACCGCCGTCATGATAGAAAGCGGCGGGGATCTTGTCAATAATTACTTTTGAGAAATCAAAATTACCATTCTGGTAACGATAGCGAACGACTTTATTGTAGTAATTACTATCTGGTTTGTAGGTATAATAAGCATAGATAAAGCCATTTTCAATAAAATTAGGATGTAGAGCTAGACCCAGCAAACCACCTTCCCCGTATTCAATCGCTTCTTGAATCTCAAAAATTGGATTGGCCTGCAAAACCCCTGCTTTATCAACTAAACGGATATTACCAGACCGCTCAGAAATCAAAATTTCACCACTGGGCAAGAAGACTACAGACCAAGGCACTAGCAAATTTTCTGCTACAGTAGTTAGCAAAACTTCGGGCTCAACTGTGCCGACTGCAACCGCGTCAATATTGACTGAGTCAACATCGATCTCTGCCATATCTTGCGGGCTAAGCTCTAGGTCAACAACGGACTGATTGAAATTAGATTCAATCTCCTCTTCCTCTAAGCCTAAGTTAGCTGATGAGTCTTGGCTACTATTCTCTTCTGGACTTAGTTTAGATTTGGGTAAAACTAAAACTAAAACTACAACAATGCCAGTAAACAGCACTGCTAAAATTATATATTTCTTCATACTATAGATTATTTAAATAACTAACAACAAAGGCCTCTAAGTCTGCATCAATTGAAAAAAGATCAGGTTTAGAACCCTTTTCCCTAGCTAATAGGGTTTGATAGAAAATATTTTTGGAGTCATCATCAAGATTAGTCCAGAAAGTATCAAGGTATTGTGCTACCATCTCTTCCTGGCTAATATCCTCAGCTAAATTCTCTTGCTTTAACCTAAGTTTGTGGAGGTGTAGATAAGAAAGTAAACTTTGTAGCTGAGAAAGAATTTGCTCAACACTGCTTTCTTTGGCTTGATCTAAATAAGGACCAGCATTATCACAGACGCGACAAGAGTACTCCACTTCATCGGGATTAATGTAATTATAGATTAGATTCTCTAGCTTCAAATCTGAGAGTAGCTTACCTTTACCAGCTTGATACATCTTAGCCATAGTATAGGCTAAGTCATTGCTAATATTGTAGTACTCACTCACATAATCAGCTTCTAACTCCAAGTCTTTGAGATAATGAGCAATATTTTTTCCTGGAAGATATTCTTTTGCAATAAAGCGACCAGTCTGACCAGAAAAGTCGCGTTCAAAATAACCATATAAGTCTTGTAAGATAGGGTTAGCTTTAGCTTGATCTGTTTCAAGTACTTGTTTTTCTAAATAGGTATTACTTTCTTGCTCACTTACTTGCCTTAAATCAGTTGAAAGAGTAAAGGCTATCTCTTTATCATCCTTTAAAAAACAGTCAATTTTATTGACCCGTCTATTAGTACCAAAATCAAAATCAATGTTTTCTAGCTTGACTTGCTCTAACCCCAAATCATCATCTTCATTATAGTCACTTACTATTATCTTATCGATTTCTTCAAGCTCAGCTTGTTGAATAATATTTTTGAGAAAAGTTTTATTATTTTCGGCTTGGCGAGAAAATAAAGCTGCCACCATCTTAAGGTGTAACTTGGCCGGATCTTTATCTAGATTAATATTAATAAATTCAATATTATTGATGAGCTGACTATATTTGTTTAAAACATAATCATCAACGCCAAAGGCCTGCAGTTTGTCACTTAGTATTGTTTTTACATGCTCAACATGAAAAAAAGATTTTTCCATAAAAAAGTCTTTAAATTACTCTACTAAATTATCACAAAATGCATTAATTATCAATTTAGGTAATAAAAAAGGATCCTCGAATTGTCTTGGATCCTGTATAATTAGAAATGTCGCTTGAGATACATCAAAGCGACAAAGGTAAGGCATCCTAGCAATATGCTAAGTGCCTGGCCCAAAATATAGGGCCAAAACCTTTTCCTAATTACTTTTTCTCCCCTCTGTCTCGGTGGGCCCTTTATAAGCCCTATTAGCAAGACAATTGAGAGAATAACGATTCCCGACACATACCAACGCGGAAAAACCGCAGCACTCAAGAGTGCTATAATGTATGTGTTAAAATTGATTTCTATTTTTTTCATATTGTACGGCCCTCCTTGACCGTATTTTTTAAAAGTTCAACTTAACTATGCTAGTATTATATCATATTTATAGATTTCTGTCAATGTTTAACTTGAATTATAATGGAAACACGCCGAGTTAAGCTATGTTTTAAAGATAAAAAATAAGGCACTTAAGGCCAAGTTTATTAATCTAGAGCTAATTTAGTCAATATTTTCTATAAAATACAAGTAAACTCTGTAATTTAGGGGTTAAGATCTTATTTGCTAAGCAGTTTATCTTAAGTTAACAAGTCTTTAATTCCAACTTTCTTTTAAATTATCTAAAAGCATTGTTTGGAGTAAATCTTTAGGAATCAACTCTACTTTGTTAGTCTTCGCTAACTCTATTGCTTCTTTAGTAAAAAACTGGTTGTTATAACTACAGCCTTGCTGCAGTCGTAGTGGTTTTTAGCAGAAACAGCTTCTTGAACAGCGCTATTACCAACACTCTGATTTCGATAACATTTTGCTTGGATTAAGATCCTCTCATTACCCTTAGTAGCCACTAAGTCTCCTCCCTAATCACCTACCCTACCGCTAGCTAAGACAGAATAGTCCATCGCTTCATAAAGCCGATACAATAAATGCTCAAAATCAGTTCCACTTAACTTTGAAAAATTACTAGTATTAGTGCTAATGGTGTTGACTGTCAGGTCAAACTCCCTCTTATCAATATAGTTAGCTAACAGAATACCAATTTCTGAAGAAGAAAAATTAATCCCTTTTTGATATAGAAAATCTTTAAGGTCATTTATCCTATCCCAACTGATTTTATAATTTCTTCGGACCCAAACGTTTTTAGATTTTTCCTGGCCAAGCCCGAAACGAGTTATAAAGTTATTAATATATTCCTCAAGCCCAGCTTGATGAATAGCATCTAATATGTTTTCTACCTTCTCTTTCTTAACTCTCTCTTTCTTCCTTTTAGAGGCACTTATTAACAATGCAGTAAATAATACTATTCCTATTTCTACGGCTAAGGTGGTAAGAAGAGCTTTTATGCTAACAGTATAAGAGATAAACAGCATAACTAGAAAAAAACAAGCAAGCCAGAAATGAGGCCCCCCACTCTTTCTTCGTTATCATTTTTATAACTTTGTTTATTGTATCTAGCCATATATTCATTTACTAATTACACCTCTAAAATAACATAAAATTTTAAATGAATCAAAGAGTAAATACATTTTTATATTCTGAGTAGTTTTCTTTTACCATTTGTTTCCACTTAGTAGTTTCATTGCCACCTCCGAGATGACTCTTGTGGTAAAGTAAAAGTATTTTAGCAACATTATTTTTATTATCAACGGCTACGATACAGCGATTTCCAGATCCGTGTCGAGACTTATTCGTGCCAGCGACTTTAAACTCAACTTTAGATATCCTGAATTCTTCATTTTCAACTATTACTTTAGCGATACTTTTAAGTAAAAGTACTTCAAAACTCTGTAGCTCCCTTTTTAAAGCCTCCATTGTAACATCCCAAGCTTTACGATATTTTTTACTAAAACTTTTAATATAATACTTCTCGGCATATTTTTCGATAACAACGCAATAATTAGTAGACATGTCCTGGGTCTTCTTGAGTAATTAAGCTATAGGGGATAATTTCGTTATCACCACAGATAAGGTAAGGTAGCTGGTTATGGGTGAAATTTACAATATCCTGCGTTCTTTTATCTTTCCATCTTAAAGATATATCCTTGATTAATTTTTTCTCAGGAATATCTAAATCCGTTAGTTTTTTATATCCACCAGATCTAGTTTGATAAATTAAAAAGACACCATCCTTAGTTTTATTATCAATATCGATAACACCTTCCTTAAATAACTCATCTATGGCCCTAAAATAGTAATCAGGAACCGGACCAAATTGTATTTTGCGATATGAAAGGCCACTCATGCTTTCCAATTTTTTATAAAACCAAGTAAAATCCGCTAAATATAATAATTTGGCTAATTTTGTTTTAGTGATTTTACCACCAACGCCTTCTTTAGATCTTAAAAAGGCTAAGATCATTTGTTTATATTTGGGATAGTTTGGTTTAAATCCACTTTTTATTTCTTCCAATGAGATACCCAAATTATCAGATAATTTAATAATTTCTGATAACTTCAATTCTGATTTACCCTGTTCAAAAGAAATATAAGTATTCCTCCCAACTCCAATTTTTTTAGCAATAATAGCTTGAGATAAACCTCTCTCAATCCGCAGTTTTTTTATTAATTTGTAGTATTGGTTAGCCATATTGATATTGTTATTATTTACACAGCTATTATATACAATCTATGCCCAAAAGTCAAACTATCAATGTTGACTTTCTAAACACAATATTATACAATATTTATGTCGGCCTCCACCAGTATTTTAAATACTGGTTTTAATCTTAAAATTTCTATCTCCTTTCCTACCAAGATTGGAGTTCCAGGGCTTTCGATAGCCTGTGAAAATCTTTCAAGATATTGAAGAGCATCGGGCTCAGCAGTTATTTCCGATGACCTCCATTCCTTCTCTTCTACTCGATAATCACCATCACCATTGGCTTCTAATTTTATTTGCGCACTACAAACTGTAGTCACAAATAATAACAATAATAAAGCTATTTTTTCTTTCATTACTTAATTGCCTACTACTTTACTCGTAGGACTTTTTTTAATTAATAATAATTTTTTTTAATGAACAAATTTAATAAAATAATATAGTATATAAATTTACTTTTGTCAATGATTTTCGGTAATGTGTACAGACATATGGCGGCTTTTTACTAATAATATACCAAAGTACGACAATATACACCTAGGCTTCCGGAGAATCCCCTATGAGAAAGTCTGAGGTGAGTTTTGCCTACCTCTAGGAAGGGATGGAACAAAAAATGCCCCTTCTACGGGCATTTATATTATTTGCTCGCTTGGAGAGACAGCTTTCGGACGTGGATGGCTAATAATAAATAAGATTTTATGCTTGAAAATTTACTTATCCAGCATTATAATTAAAATATCAAATTTAAGCTCCTTAAAAAGCTGGTGGGGACATATTCGGGCGCTTTTTTCTTTATTTAGGTTTCAGCCTTTATTTTCCCGTGTTGATTCTTGTTCGGGGATATATAAAGGCCGATTTCCCTATTATAAAAATTAAGCTTAACGTGTATGAACAAATTTCATAATTTTATTATTAATAAATAACTTATTCATTAATTACACTACTATCAAATTTTTTATTAGCTTTACCAATTAGTGCTTGAAATAAGCTATGGATTATTGCAATTGGTAAAATAAGTAACCCACCTAGCAGCATCCCTAATTCATATAGTAGCGAACTATCTTGATATTTCTGGCCCCTCATCCTAGATTGAAAGGCGCTATATGGAATACCATAAATATTTCCAGCGATCATAACTTGAGCAGCTGAAAGAATAATAGAGGCACGTTTTTCTCCATATTCTTCAACAATCAACTCATAACTATATTTTTTAGGAAACCCCCTTGATTCAGCAAAATGCTGAACAAACATTATTGCTCTTGCCTCCTCTGTTTTAATGAATTGATCACCGCCACTTAGAAAGCTTGATATCTCTTCATTACTCATCCCTTGGCGCAAGGCCATTTTAGTGTGTTGATATGAACAAGCCGGACAACCATTTACCTCAGTTACTGCTAACTGTAAGTGTTCTATAAAATCTTTACTAACTAAATTATCTCTATTATTTTTAACTAGTCTCATCATTGCTCTCGGGGTAAAAACAAGAGCAGAATACAATTCTAAAAAATTAAACTTACGTTTAAATTTTTTCCCCAGCTTACCTGTCTCTAGGGTTTTTAAATCTTTTTCCATGAATACAAAGTTAATTTAATTATAACTAAATTATAGCATATATTTAGCTTTAAAAAAAGGGGGGGTAAACGAAAAAACACCTGTAAATATAGGTGTTTTATGAGATGCTCGGGGTCGTGGACGAAGTTCGAACTAGTGTGGCTAAGACTAGGTAAGAAT